>DATKMY010000139.1:0-40060 GCA_035541655.1 Casimicrobiaceae bacterium
GACGATCTCGATGATCGTGTGCGTCGACTGCCAGCCGTCGCCGATCGCGGGATTGAACACGCGGACGCGCGCCTGCCCCGGTTCCCTCTTGCGCGCGAAGTTCCAGTGCGAAAGCGCGGCGCCGTAGAGGTCCGCCGGCGATCGCTCGTCGAGGTCCTCGGGATCGACCTGGCTGAAATAGCGCGCGACGAAGGTTCCGATCGTGTCGCGCTGCGCGCCCGCGAGGCGCTTGGCCACGAGATCGAGCACCTGGTCGAGCCGCGCCGTGCCCGACGCTTCCGCATTGACCGCCGTATCCGCTGTGATCGTCATCCGAGTCGCCATTCTCGAGCCTCCCGGCCGTCGGGGGGGTCATCGTACCGCGATTCCCGGGCGCTGCTCGTTACGCGGGAGCGACGGTTTCCGCGATAATTGCGTTTTCTGTCGCCGGGGCGCGCTCGCTGCAGCGCGTTTCGGACCCGCGCCGGGATGGCGGAACTGGTAGACGCAGCGGACTCAAAATCCGCCGGTAGCAATACCGTGGGGATTCGACTTCCCCTCCCGGCACCACGATTCGCCGGCCGCGCTCCGGCGGCCGGCGCCCCAAAAAAAAGAACCTCCGACAGCGCGGAGGTTCGGAGAGTTGCCAGAGGAGTTGCTACTGCCGTCTCACCTTGCGGCAAGGCGAACGCCGACGGGAGAGGCGCGGCAGCGGCGAATGCCGTTTCGGGATGTGCGCTGCTGCCAAGGTAACAACAGCGCGCTTCGGGCGCCCCCGCGGGCTCAGTATCGGTTCGCAGCCGCGATAATGCATTCCTCGTGCCACGCTGATTAACGCCCGCTTTTTCAAGAGCTTGCATTGTCATCGACAACGCGCGCGGGCTCGAATGTAAACGCACCCGACATCCACGTTCGATGCCGCACCGATCCTTCACGCTGTCCGACTTCGACTACGCGCTGCCGCAGGACCTGATTGCCCAAGCGCCCGCGGCCGCGCGCACCGGGAGCCGCCTGCTTCACGTGGCCGGATCGGCGCTCGCCGATCTGCGCTTCGCCGACTTGGCGCAGCTCGTCGCGCGCGGCGATCTGATGGTGTTCAACGACACGCGCGTCGTGAAGGCGCGCGTGCATGCGCTGCGCCCGACCGGCGGAAGAGTCGAGCTCCTGCTCGAGCGTCCGCTGGGCGCGAGCGAGGCGATCTTCCAGCTTCGCGCGAGCCATCCGCCGCGCGCGGGCGGCGTGCTGCTGTTGCCGGGCGGCACGCGCGCGACCGTCGTCGAGCGTGACGGCCGCTTCTTCCATCTGCGCTTCGACGGGACCGAGTCCGTGCTCGCGTTTCTCGACGAGCACGGCACAGTGCCGCTGCCGCCGTACATCGCACACGCTGCAAGCGACACCGACGCCGAGCGCTATCAGACCGTGTACGCGCGCCATCCCGGAGCGGCGGCGGCACCGACCGCCGGACTGCATTTCGACTCGGGGTTGCTCGGCACGCTCGAAGCGGCCGGGGTCGAGTTCGCGTACGTCACGCTGCACGTCGGCGCGGGAACGTTTCAGCCGGTCGACCGCGAGGACCTCTCACGCCATACGATGCATGCGGAGCGCTACCGGATTCCCGGTGAAACCGCGGCCGCGATCGCCAGGGCGCGTGCGCGCCGCGCGCGCATCGTCGCCGTCGGAACGACGAGCCTGCGCGCGCTCGAATCGGCGGTGGACGAGGACGGCCGGGTCGCGGCAACCGAAGCGGAGACGCGGCTCTTCGTCACGCCTGGCTACCGCTTCCGCGCCGTCGATCGACTGATCACCAATTTCCATCTGCCAAAATCCACGCTGCTGATGCTCGTCAGCGCGTTCGCCGGCTATGAGAACATCCGCGCGGCTTATGCGCACGCGATCGCCGGACGCTACCGCTTCTACAGCTACGGCGACGCGATGCTGCTGGAGAGCGAGTGCGAGTGAGCGAGGCGGGCGAGCGTCGGCGGCCAAGGCCCGCAGCGCGCGTCGCCGAGCGACCGAGCCGCGGCCGCAGGACCATTCGATACCGGGGCGAAGGCCGCCGCGGCGCGCGAACGCAAGCGCGTGCGATAGACTCTCCCGATGAAATTCGCGCTGACCGCCACCTCCGGTGAAGCCCGGCGGGGCAGCCTCGCGCTCGCGCACGGGACGATCGAGACGCCGGTGTTCATGCCGGTCGGAACTTACGGCACGGTGAAAGCGATGTCGCCCGCCGAGCTCGCCGACCTCGGCGCGCAGATCGTGCTCGGCAACACCTTCCACCTGTGGCTCCGACCCGGCGTCGAGGTGATCGCCGCGCACGGCGGGCTGCATCGCTTCATGGGCTGGACGAGGCCGCTCCTCACGGACTCCGGCGGCTTCCAGGTGTGGAGCCTCGGACCGCTGCGCAAGGTGCGCGAGGACGGCGTGGCGTTCGCGTCACCGGTCAACGGCGATCGGCTGCTGCTCACGCCCGAGATTTCGATGCAGATCCAGCACGCGCTCGCCGCGGACATCACGATGGTATTCGACGAATGCACGGCGTACCCGGCGACTCGCGACGAGGCGGCGGCTTCGATGGAGCTCTCGCTGCGCTGGGCGCGCCGCTCGCGTTCGAAGTTCGACGCGCTAGGCAATCCGAACGCGCTCTTCGGAATCGTGCAGGGCGGCATGTTCGACGACTTGCGCGACGCCTCGCTCGCCGGGCTCGATGACATCGGCTTCGACGGCTACGCGATCGGCGGGATGTCGGTCGGCGAGCCCAAGGAGGAGATGCTCCGGGTGCTCGGTCACGTCGGTCCGCGGCTGCCGGCCGATCGTCCCCGGTATCTGATGGGCGTCGGCACACCCGAGGATCTGGTCGCCGCAGTCGCGTCCGGCATCGACATGTTCGATTGCGTGCTGCCCACGCGCAACGCGCGCAACGGCCATCTCTTCACCCGCTACGGCGACATCAGGATCCGCAACGCGAAGCATCGCGCCGACACGAGGCCGCTCGACGACGCCTGCGACTGCTACACCTGCGCGAACTTCACGCGCGCCTACCTCCACCACCTGCAGCGCATCAACGAGATACTCGGCGCCCGGCTCAACACGATCCACAACCTCCACTACTATCTGTGGCTGACCCGCGAGATGCGCGAAGCGATCGCGGGCGGCCGCTTCGCGGTCTGGGCAGCCGGGTTCCGGCGCGAGCGCGCTCGCATGGTAGAATTATAAGTTAACCATTCGCCGCCCCGGCAAGGTCCGGCGGCCCGGCCGCGCCCCGCCATGCGCGCGCCTTCAGCGGAGGATCACAACGTGTTGATCGACCTCTTGATCACTTCGGCGCACGCGCAAAGCGCGCCCGCCTCGCCATTCGGCGGCGACCTGATGACATTCCTGCCGATGATCGCGATCTTCGTCGTCTTCTACTTCCTGCTGATCCGGCCGCAGCAGAAAAAGGCGAAGGAAGCGAAGGCAATGCTCGATGCGCTGCAGAAGGGCGACGAGGTGGTGACGTCCGGCGGTATCCTCGGCAGGATCTCGAAGATCAGCGAACAGTACGTGACGGTCGAGGTTGCCGACAAGACCGAGCTCACGGTGCAGCGCGGTGCGATCTCGCAGCTGCTGCCCAAGGGCACGATCAAGGCACTGTGACGGCCGCCTCCAATCACGCGCGCTTCGCGCTTCGCGCCTCGGCCTCGCGCCTGGCAAGCCGCGAGCGACCTCCGGCCCCCTGGCTTCCCGCGCCATGAATCGCTATCCGCTCTGGAAGTACCTGATCATCGCCGTCGCGCTGCTCGCCGGCATCGTCTACACCGTCCCCAATTTCTTCCCCGAGGTCCCCGCCGTCCAGGTGTCTTCGTCGAAGGCCGGCGTGAAGATCGACGCCGGGCTGCAGAGCTCCGTCGAGGACGCGCTCAAGGGAGCATCGATTCCCTTTCACGGCGATGCGCTCGACCCGACCGGCATCAAGGTGCGTTTCGCCGACCTCGAGACGCAGCTCAAGGCGAAGGACGTGCTCCAGGAGAAGCTCGGCCCCAATTACATCGTCGCCCTGAACCTCCTTTCCGCCTCGCCGGAGTGGCTGACCGCGATCGGAGCGAAGCCGATGTACCTCGGCCTCGATCTCCGCGGCGGCGTGCACTTCCTGCTGCAGGTCGACATGAAGGCCGCGCTCGACAAGGCCGGCGACCGCTACACCACCGACGTCCGCTCGCTGCTGCGCGAGAAAAAGGTTCAGTACTCCGGCGTCGCGCGCGAAGGCCCGAACGTCGTCGTGCGCTTTCGCGAAGACACCGAGCGGCTGAAGGCGCGCAACGAGATCGAGAAGGCGTTCCCCGATCTGCAGCTGCGCGACGCCGATGCCGGCGGCGAGCTACGGCTCGTCTCCGGATTGAAGCCGGAAGCGCAGAAGCGCATCCAGGACGGCGCCGTCCAGCAGAACATCACGATCCTGCGCAACCGCGTCAACGAGTTGGGCGTGGCCGAGCCGATCGTCCAGCAGCAGGGCGCCGACCGCGTGGTCGTCCAGTTGCCCGGCGTTCAGGATACTGCGCGCGCGAAGGACATCCTCGGACGGACGGCCTCCCTCGAGATCCGCATGGTCAACGAGGACCCGGGCGCACTCGAAGCGGCCCTCGGCGGTCAGGTTCCGTTCGGCAGCGATCTCTTCACCGAGCGCAGCGGCGCTCCGGTCCTCGTGCGGCGCCAGGTCGTGCTGACCGGCGACCGTATCAACGACGCGCAGCCCGGCTTCGACTCGCGCAACAACGAGCCCGCCGTCCACGTCAACCTCGACGGCACCGGCGCGCGGATCTTCAAGGAAGTCACGCGCGAGAACGTCGGCAAGCGGATGGCGATCGTGCTCGTCGAGAAGGGCAAGGCCGAGGTGATCACCGCGCCGGTTATCCGCGAGGAGATCGGCGGCGGCCGCGTTCAGATCAGTGGCCGGATGACCACGCGCGAGGCGAACGACATCGCGCTCCTGATGCGCGCCGGCGCGCTCGCCGCGCCGATGGAGATCGTCGAAGAGCGCACCGTCGGCCCCTCGCTCGGCAAGGACAACATCGACAAGGGGTTCAAGTCGGTGTTCTACGGCTTCATCGTGCTCGCGCTGTTCATGTGCGCGTACTACCAGCTGATGGGGCTGATCTCGGCGTTCGCGCTGTCGGTCAACCTGATGCTGCTGGTCGCGCTGCTCTCGATGCTGCAGGCGACGCTGACCCTTCCCGGCATCGCGGCCATCGCGCTCACGCTCGGCATGGCGATCGACTCCAACGTGCTGATAAACGAGCGCATCCGCGAGGAGCTGCGCTGGGGCGCGACACCGCACGCGGCGCTCAACGCCGGCTACGAGCGCGCGTTCGGCACGATCCTCGACTCGAACGTGACCACGCTGATCGCCGGCATCGCGCTGCTCATATTCGGCACGGGCCCGGTCCGCGGCTTCGCGGTCGTCCACTGCCTCGGCATCATGACGTCGATGTTCTCGGCGGTGTTCGTCTCGCGCGGTATCGTCAACCTGATCTACGGCGGCCGCAAGCACCTCTCCAAGATCTCGATCGGCCAGGTGTGGCGGCCTGCCGCGACGGCGGGCGTGCCCGCGAAGTGACGACGCTCCGACCCCGTCCAACCCCGAATACCGATCACCATGGAATTCTTCCGGATCAAGCGCGATATCCCGTTCATGCGATACGCGCTCACGTTCAACGTGATCTCGGTCGTCACGTTCGTGCTCGCCGTGTTCTTCCTCGTCCACCGCGGGTTGAACTTCGGCGTCGACTTCCGCGGGGGCACGCTGATCGAGGTCACCTACGGCCACGCTGTCGACTTCAACCGCGTCCGCGCGGCGATCGACAAGCTGAACCTCGGCGAATATTCGGCGCAGAGCTTCGGAAGCTCCGACACCGCGCTGATCCGTCTTCCGCTCAAGGAGGGCGTTTCCAGTGCGCAACTCTCCGAGCAGGTGATGGGGGCGCTGCGCGCCGACGACGCTTCGGCGAAGCAGCAGCGCGTCGAGTTCGTCGGCCCGCAGGTCGGCAAGGAGCTCTACGAGAACGGCGCGCTCGCGTTGCTGCTGGTCTCGCTCGGAATCGTCGGCTACCTCGCGCTGCGCTTCGAATGGCGGTTCGCGATCGCGGCGATTGTCGCCAACCTGCACGACGTCGTGATCATCCTCGGCTTCTTCGCGCTGTTTCAATGGGAATTCTCGCTTCCGGTGCTCGCGGCGGTGCTCGCCGTCCTCGGCTATTCGGTCAACGAGTCCGTCGTGATCGCCGACCGGATCCGCGAGAACTTCCGCAAGATGCGCAAGGCGACGGTGGTGCACGTGATCGACAACGCGATCACGAGCACGATCTCGCGCACGATCATCACCCACGGCAGCACGCTGATGATGGTGCTCTCAATCCTGTTCTTCGGGGGCGAGACGCTTCACTATTTCGCGCTCGCGCTGACGATCGGCATTTGCTTCGGCATCTACTCGTCGGTGCTGGTGATGGCGCCGCTCGTGATGTGGATGGGCGTCTCGCGCGAAGACCTCGTGAAGCCCGAGCGCAAGGCCGGCGTCGAGGGCGAGAAGATCCTTCCGTAGTGCGCAAAAGCCGGGTCAGAGACGATTTCCGGGCGTAAGTGACGAGCGTGAGGTCAGGGACGACCTTGTTGCGTAGGCGTGCGGCGAAGATGCCAGCGGCGCACGGGAAAGAACGTCGTTTCTGACCCCGCCGTTCCGTGCTGACCACGCTCATCTACTCGCTGCTCGCGCTCGACCGGACGGTCGCGCAGATGGCCGCGCAGCACGGGCAATGGCTCTATCTGATTCTCTTCCTCGTGATCTTCGCGGAGACGGGGCTCGTCGTGTTCCCGTTCCTGCCCGGCGACTCGATCCTGTTCATCGCGGGCACCGTCGTGGCCACGGCCGATCTCAACGTCCACCTGCTGGTCGCAGTGCTGATCGCGGCGGCGATTCTCGGCGACACGATCAATTATTCGATCGGCCACTACATCGGGCCCCGCGCGTTCGAGAAACCCGATTCGCGCTGGTTCAGGCAGGAGCACCTGCGACGCACGCAAGCGTTCTACGACCGCTACGGCGGCGTCACGATCATCATCGGCCGCTTCGTGCCGATCATCCGGACGTTCGCGCCGTTCCTCGCCGGCGTCGCCGGTATGACCTACGCGCGCTTTCTCTCCTTCAACGTCATCGGTGCGGTGGCGTGGATCGCCTCGCTCGTCTACGCGGGATACCTGTTCGGCAACATCCCGTGGGTGAAGAACAACCTGACGCTGATCGTCTTCCTGATCGTTGGGGTATCGCTGATACCGGCGATCACGACATTCCTGCAGGAGCGCCGCGCCGCGCGCACGGCGAAAGAATCGACCGCGCAGCGCGAGCGCTGAAGCGCTACGCACCCCCTCGCCTTCCGCTAGACGCGCTTCGCCAGGTCCGCGGCGATGCCGACGTAGGTCGCCGGCGTCAGCGCCTTGAGGCGCGCGCGCGCCTCCGGCGGGATCGGCAGGCCGTCGATGAACGCGTGGAGGGTCTCGCGCGTCATGCCCGTCACGCCGCGCGTGAGCGTCTTCAGTCGCTCGTAGGAATTCGGAACGCCGTAGCGGCGCATCACCGTCTGAATCGGCTCGGCGAGCACCTCCCAGTTGGCGTCGAGATCGGCAGTGATCGCGGCCTCATCCACCGCGAGCTTGGCGAGACCCTGCGAGAGCGACTGCCAGCCGAGCAGCGCATAGCCGAGCGCCACCCCCATGTTGCGCAGCACCGTCGAGTCGGTGAGGTCACGCTGCCAGCGCGAGATCGGGAGCTTCTCCGCGAAATGGCGCAGCAGCGCATTGGCGACCCCGAGGTTTCCCTCCGAGTTCTCGAAGTCGATCGGATTCACCTTGTGCGGCATCGTCGACGACCCGACCTCGCCCTCCTTCATCTTCTGGCGGAAATAGCCGATCGACACGTAGCCCCAGACGTCGCGGTCGAGATCGATCAGCACGGTGTTCGCGCGGGCGACGGCGTCGAAGAGCTCCGCCATGTAGTCGTGCGGCTCGATCTGCGTCGTGTACGGATTGAACTCGAGACCGATCCCTGCGACGAAGCGCGCGGCGAAGCGCTCCCAATCGACACCGGGGTATGCGGCGACATGAGCATTGTAGTTGCCGACCGCTCCGTTCGCCTTGCCCTTGAGCGGCACGCGCTCGATCGCCGCGATCTGCCGCTCGAGGCGGGCGTAGACATTCGCCAGCTCCTTGCCGAGCGTCGTGGGCGTGGCCGGCTGCCCGTGCGTGCGCGCGAGCATCGGCAGCGCGGCATGCGCGTGCGCGAGCGTGCGCAGCGCCGCGGCGATGTCGCGAAGCCGCGGCAGCAGGATCGAGCGCCGCGCCTCGGCGAGCGTCACGCCGTGCGCGAGGTTGTTGATGTCCTCCGACGTGCATCCGAAGTGGATGAATTCCGCGACACGCTGGATATCCGCAACTCCGGCGAAGCGCTCGCGCAGCCAGTACTCCACCGCCTTGACGTCGTGGTTGGTCGTGCGCTCGATCGCCTTGACGCGCTCGGCGTCGGTCGGCGTGAACAACGCCGACGCCTGATCGAGCGCCGCGCGGGCACTCGCGCCGAACCGCGCGACTTCGGCGATCGCAGGCTCCTCGGAAAGAGCGATCAGCCAGGCGATCTCGATGCGCACACGCGCACGGATCAGGCCGAATTCGCTGAAGTGCTCGGCGAGCGGAGCGACCTTGGCTGCGTAGCGGCCGTCGAGCGGCGAGAGCGCCGTGAGGGCGGAGGAAGGGTCGGACATCGCATTTCCCGCGACTGGCGACGAAGTCTAGCACGGCGATCCGCGCACGCCGCGCCTGGATCGATGCGCGTCGGGCCTATGCGAGAAAGTCCTTCGCCCGTTGGACAAGAAGGCGCGTCTGCGCTTCGTCGCGGAATTTGGCGAGGCCTTTCTCGTAATCGGGGAGCAGCGCCGCGAGCTCCGCGCGCGTGACGCAGCGCTCGAGCTTCAGCGTGAACAGGAGCGCCCGCACGCCCATCGCGTCGACGATCGTCTCCTGCATGAACGCCTGCGCGCGGCGGAATCGCGCGAGCTCGCGGTCCGACACCGCCTGCGTTGCCGCATCCGCCGGCGTCCCCTCGGCGCCGGCAACGGGAGCGAGGTAGCCCTCGCGAACCAGCGTTTCGAGGAAGTCGTCGGGCACGCCGAGCTGCGCCGCCTGTGCACGCAGCTCGTCGGCCGTGCGCGACGGGTCGATCAAGATCAGCATGGTTCGCATTCGGCCGCGAAGGTTCTTGCGGCGCTTGCCGATCTCGGCCGCGCCCATCTCGGTCTTCGTGTAACGCGTCGTATCCGCCACTGTCCCGTTCCCGTCCTCGTGCGAACCTTCGATCGCCCCGCCTGGGCGCCCGCGCGGCGCCCTCTCGAGTGTCCATCATAGGACATCGCGAGCCATCCGGCGGCCGGCATTGTAGCCGCCGGATGGACGCAGCGTCTCGCGCGACGAAGGGTGCTTTGCTACACTCGACCGGAACGTTGCCTGCCGCGCAGGGCCAGCGGCGGCGACAGCGGACCCGCGAACGGGAGATACCGGATGTGCGGATTCTGATTGCCGAAGACGACCCGATTCTCGCCGACGGCCTCGCGGCGAGCCTGAGGGATTCCGGGTACTCGGTCGATTGCGTCGCGACGGGGGAGAAAGCCGACTGCGCGATCTCGATGTTCGAGTTCGACCTGCTGATTCTCGACCTCGGACTCCCTAGGATGAGCGGGCTCGACGTGCTGAAGCGCCTGCGCGAAAGGAACCAGGATCTGCCGGTGCTCATTCTCACGGCGCAGGACGGCGTCGACGATCGCGTCCGCGGCCTCGATCTCGGCGCCGACGACTACCTCGCGAAGCCCTTCGCGCTGGAGGAGCTCAAGGCTCGCGTGCGCGCGCTCGCGCGCCGCGGTCCAGCGGGCAAGCCGGCGCCGGTGGAATTCGGAAGGCTCATGTTTGACCAGGCCGGAAGGGTGGCGCGAGTCGGGGGCGACGTCCTCGATCTCTCGGCGCGTGAGCTGGCGCTGCTCGAGCTGCTGCTGCTGCGGGTCGACCGCACGGTGAGCAAGGCGCAGCTCCTCGATCACATGTGCGAGTGGGGCGAGGAGGTCAGCACCAACGCGATCGAAGTCTACGTGCACCGCCTGCGCCGGAAGCTCGAGTCGGCGGGTGTCGAGATCGTCACGCTGCGCGGGATCGGCTATCGGATACGAGAGACGACCCCACCCTGAAGCTCGCCCTGTTCGCCGACGTCCACAGCAACCTCGAGGCGGTCACCGCCTGTCTCGCGCACGCGGACGCGCTGGGCGCGAGCCGTTACGCGTTCCTCGGCGACCACGTCGGCTATGGCGCGGATCCTGTCGCGGTGCTCGAGTTGATCGAGCGCTACGCTGCGAACGGCGCCATCGTGGTGCTCGGCAATCACGACGCCGCGGCGCTCGGCCGTCCCGACGACGTGCTCAGCCGCAACGCGCTCGCGTCGGTCGGCTGGACGCGCGCGCAGCTCGGGGTGCGACAGCATGCATTCCTCGCATCGCTGCCGCTGACCGTGCGCGACGGCAACATCGCGTTCGTCCACGCAAGCGCCGCCGCGCCCGAGCAGTGGATCTACGTGAGCGGGCTGCGCGAAGCCGGCGAAAGCATGCGCGCCGCGGGCGCGAGCTACGTCTTCGGCGGCCACGTTCACGAGCAGAAGCTCTACTACGTCGGCGCGAGCGGCAACGCGCTCGAGTTCCAGCCGGTGCCCGGCTCGCCGATCCCGGCCGCCAACAACCGGCAGTGGCTCGCGATCGTCGGTTCGGCAGGCCAGCCGCGCGACGGCAACAACGCCGCGTGTTACGCGCTGTTCGACGTTGCCCGCGAACGCCTGACGTTCTACCGCGTCCCTTACGATCACGCCGCGACGGCGCGCAAGATTCGTGCGGCCGGACTTCCCGAGCGCCTCGCGCTGCGCATCGAGCGGGGAGTTTGATGCAGGCCTTCGAACCCGGGAACGTCATCGACGGCTTTCGGCTGGGCGAGATGATCCACGCGGGCAGCATGGCATCGATCTTCCGGCTCGACGGCCCGGCCGGTCCGCTGCCGCTCGTCATGAAGATCCCGCGCCTCGGCCCTGGCGAGCGAGCGGTCAACGTCATTGGCTTCGAGGTGTGTCGGACGGTGCTCGGCGGCCTTGCGCAGGGACCCCATCACCCGACGCTCGTCGCCTACGGCGACGTCGAGACGACGCCCTATCTCGTGATGGAGTACATCGAGGGGACCAGGCTCGGCGACTGGCTCGATCGCGCGCCTATGCCCGCAGACGAGATCGCCCGCCTCGGGTCCGCGATGGCGATCGCATTGCACGACCTGCATCGCCAGGACGTCGTACACCTCGATCTCAAGCCGACCAACGTCGTATTTCGCCCGGGGGGCGAGGCCGTGCTGATCGACTTCGGCCTCGCGCATCACGGCCACTACCCCGATCTGCTCGCCGAGGAGCTGCGGACTCCCGTCGGCAACTGGGTATACATGGCGCCCGAGCAAATCTTCGGCGTGCGCAACGATCCGCGCTCCGACGTCTTCGCGCTGGGCGGCATCCTGTACGAGCTCGCGACGGCGCGGCTGCCGTTCGGACATCCGCAGACCGTCGCCGAGCTGCGTCGCCGCCTCTACCGCGACCCGATCCCGCCGCGGAAGCTCGTCCCGGCAATTCCAGCATGGCTGCAGGAGATCGTGCTGCGCTGCCTGGAGCTCGACGCGCGCGATCGTTACTCTTCGGCCGGAGAGCTTGCGCAGGCGCTCGCGAACCCGGGCCGGGTGGAGCTCACCGAGCGCGCGTCGCGCAAGCGCCGCAGCGGTCTCTGGACCGTCGCGCGCCGCCGGGTGAGCTCATCGCGATACGAACCGGCGCCGTCGCCGCCGCCGTCCACGCGCCGGCAACTCGCGCGGGTCATCGCCGTCGCCATCGCGCCGCAGGAAGGCAACGAGCGGCTACGCGCGGCACTGCGCGACGCGGCACGCGGCGCGATCGCCGCCAACGCTGGCTGCAGGATCGCCTGCGTCACCGTCGTTCCTCCGGCGGCGACTCTGAGCGGCGAGGGCGACGAGGCGAGCGCGACCGGGCGCCACATCCGGAGGCTGGTCGATCTGCGCGGCTGGGCGCGCTCGCTCGAGCTTCCCGAGGAGCGCATCACGTTCCACGTGCTCGAATCGGAAAAGCCGGGGGCGGCACTCGTCGACTTCGCCGAGATGAACGGCATCGAGCAGCTGCTGATCGGCGCGCCGGGCAGCGGCGCCGCCCCGCGGCGATTCGCCGGCGTGTGCGCGCAGGTCGTCGGCGGTGCCTCCTGCACCGTGACCGTCGTCCGCGCCCGGGCGGAAGGATAAACTCGGAAGAGGCCCGCAGCGAAGGAGAAGTCCGATGAGCGATTTTGGAAGCAGAGGCGAGCGTTTCGTCGGGTTGTGCATGCTCGGCGTCGTGCTCTTCAACTATCCGATACTCGCACTGTTCAACGTGGCGGGTACGCTGTTCGGCGTACCCGTCCTCTACGCCTACATCTTCATTGCGTGGATCGCGCTGATCGGATTGATGGCGTGGGTCGCGGAATCCGTTCGTTGAGGCGCACCCGGCCGACCAACGGGACCTAGGCGACGAGGCGGCCCGATGCTGCACGGCACGACGATCATCCTTCTGTCGTTCGCCTATCTCGGCGTCCTGTTCGCGATCGCCTATTTCGCCGATCAGCGGGCGGACGCCGGCCGATCGGTCATCGCGAGCCCGTACATCTACAGCCTGTCGCTCGCCGTCTACGCGACCGCCTGGACGTTCTACGGCAGCGTCGGCCGCGCGGCGAGCGACGGCGTCGGCTTCCTGCCGATCTACATCGGCCCGACGCTGATGATCGCGCTGTGGTGGGTCGTACTGCGCAAGATCCTGCGCATCTCGAAGCAGAACCGCATCACCTCGCTCGCCGACTTCGTCGCGTCGCGCTACGGCAAGAGCGCGCTGCTGGGCGGCATCGTCACCGTCATCGCGGTGATCGGCATCCTGCCGTACATCTCGCTGCAGCTGAAAGCGGTGTCGAACAGCTTCTCGATCCTCGTCCAGTTCCCCGAGATCATCATGCCCGCGAAGGTCGGCGCCGAGTCGATCCGCGAGGACGCGGCGCTGTGGATGGCGCTGCTCCTCGCCGCGTTCACGATTCTCTTCGGCACCCGCCACCTGGACGCCGCCGAGCATCACCAGGGGATGGTGGCCGCGATCGCGTTCGAGTCGCTGGTGAAGCTGCTCGCGTTCCTGGCGGTCGGCGTGTTCGTGACGTGGGGGATCTACGACGGCTTCGCCGACCTCTTCGCCCGCGCTGCCGCCCAGCCGAAGCTGAAGGCGATGATGGCGCCGCTCGACGGCGTGGCCGGCGACTACGCGAACTGGGCGTGGCTGACGGTCCTTTCGATGATGGCGATCCTGTTCCTGCCGCGCCAGTTCCAGGTCGCCGTCGTCGAGAACATCGACGAGCGGCACCTGAACAAAGCGATCTGGCTCTTTCCGCTCTACATGCTCGCGATCAACGTCTTCGTGCTGCCGATCGCGTTCGGCGGCCTGCTGCGCTTCCCCGACGGGAGCGTCGACGCCGACACGTTCGTGCTCACGCTGCCGATGGCGGAGAAGCACGAGCTCCTCGCGCTGCTCGTGTTCATCGGCGGGCTGTCCGCAGCCACCGGAATGATCATCGTCGAGACGATCGCGCTGTCGACGATGGTGTGCAACGACCTCGTGATGCCGGTCCTGCTGCGCCTGCGCCGGCTGCGGCTCAACGAGCGGCCCGACCTGACCGGCCTGCTGCTCGGCATTCGCCGCGGCGCGATCGTGCTGATCCTGCTGCTCGGGTATCTCTACTTCAAGCTCGCGGGCGAAGCCTATGCGCTGGTGTCTATCGGCCTGATCTCGTTCGCCGCCGTCGCGCAGTTCGCGCCGGCGATCCTCGGCGGGATTTTCTGGAAGGGCGGAACGCGCAACGGCGCGCTCTACGGACTGCTCGCAGGTTTCGGCGTCTGGCTCTATACGCTGCTCATCCCCGCGCTCGCGCGCTCGGGCTGGCTGCCCGGAACCCTGCTCGACTCCGGACCGTTCGGCGTCGAGCTGCTGAAGCCGTTGCAGCTCTTCGGCCTCAGCGGCCTCGACCAGACCAGCCATGCGATGATCTGGAGCATGATCGCGAACGTCGGCGCGTACGTCGCGGTGTCGCTGTCGGCATCGCCGAGCGCCGACGAGCACCGGCAGGCGAGCGTTTTCGTCGACGTCTTCCGGCACACGGGAGAAGCGGGCGGGGCGCGCTTCTGGCGCGGCACGGCGTCCGTCCCCGACCTCTACAGCCTGCTCGCGCGCTTTCTCGGCACCGCCAACGCGGAGGCCGCGTTCGCCGAATACGCGACGGCCAAGGGCCTGCGCTGGCCCGCTCCGGGAC
The DNA here is from genome assembly GCA_035541655.1 of Casimicrobiaceae bacterium. Taxonomy (GTDB): domain Bacteria; phylum Pseudomonadota; class Gammaproteobacteria; order Burkholderiales; family Casimicrobiaceae; genus CAIWHR01. Next base: position 14,445 of record DATKMY010000139.1, read on the forward strand.
TCGTCGCCGACGCCGAGCTCGTCCATTTCGTCGAAGTCCAGCTCGCGGGGGCGATCGGCGGCGCCTCCGCACGCATCATGGTCGCCTCGGTCGTCAGCGAAGAGACGCTCACCATCGACGAAGTCCGCGACATCCTCGGCGAGGCTTCGCAGGTCGTCGTCTACAGCCATCGGCTCGAGCAGAAGTCGCGCGAGCTCGAGGCGGCGACTGCTGAGCTCCGCGAAGCGAACGAGCGCCTCAAGGAGCTCGACCGGCTCAAGGACGATTTCGTCTCGACGGTGACGCACGAGCTGCGCACGCCGCTCACGTCGATCCGCGCATTCACCGAGATCCTGCTCGACGACCCCGATGTCGAGATCGGGCAGCGGAAGAAGTTCCTCGGCATCATCACGAAGGAAGCCGAGCGGTTGACGCGGCTCATCAACCAGGTGCTCGACCTCTCGAAGATCGAGTCGGGCAAGGCCGAGTGGAGCGAGTCCCCCGTCGACATGAAGGACGTCATCTCCGACACGCTCGCCGCGATGGGCCAGCTCTTCAAGGACAAGAACATCACCGTCACCACGTCGCTCCCGGACCGCGTTTCACCGGTGACCGCCGACCTCGATCGGATGATCCAGGTGATGCTCAATCTCCTGTCGAACGCGGCCAAGTTCTGCAGCGCGACCGACGGCCGCATCGACATCGCGCTCACCGAGCGCGACGGCAGCCTCCGCGTCGACGTCCGCGACAACGGCCGCGGCGTGAGCCCCGAGCACCAGAGCGACATCTTCAGCAAGTTCCACCAGGTCGGCGACACGCTGACCGGCAAGCCGCACGGCAGCGGTCTCGGCCTCTACATCAGCCGGCAAATCATCGAGCACTTCGGCGGCAGCCTGTGGGTCGAGAGCGAGCTCGGCCACGGCGCGTGCTTCTCGTTCACGGTGCCGACTGCCGGCGCCCGGCGCGCGCTCGCCGCCTGATCGATCCGCGGAGCGCTCATGGCCAAGAAGGTGCTGATCGCCGACGACGAGCCGAACATCGTTGCCGCGATCGAGTTCCTGCTGAAGCAGCGCGGCTACGACGTCTACACGGCGGCCGACGGCGGCGAGGCACTGCGTGCGGTCGAGCGCGTCGTCCCCGACCTCGTCGTCCTCGACGTGATGATGCCGCAGGGGAGCGGCTACGAGGTTTGCCAGACGATCCGCAAGCGCGCCGAGTGGCGGCACGTCAAGGTGCTCATGCTTTCGGCGAAGGGGCGCGACGCCGAAGTCGTCAAGGGAATGGCGATGGGCGCCGACCTCTACGTGACTAAACCATTCTCGACGCGCGACCTGATGGCGAGGATCGACGGACTGCTCGCGTGCGCTCCCGATGCGGACAGCGCGCGCTAGAGGACCATGCGCAGTCGATGCAACGCAACGGATGTTGCGTCGCAACATCGCAACTTCGCGCGTGCGCGTAAGTTTGACGTAAGCGCCGCCTGCGATACTGTCTCGCAGCGCAAGCGTTACGTTACACATAGCGCGATGGCGGTGCATGCGATCGATCGTCGGCACACCACTCCCACGGATTTCCGTGGCCAATTTCGAACCGGGAGGAGGAGATGGCGGAGGCAAAGGCAAGAGCTGGCGTATTCCAGGAGGAGTCGATCAAGAGCCTGGGAACGGAGGCGCGGAAAGTCATCTTCGCGTCCTCGCTGGGAACGGTATTCGAGTGGTACGACTTCTATCTGTACGCGGTGCTCGCGCCGTTCTTCGCGGCGCTTTTCTTCCCGCCCGGCAATCAGACGGCAGCGCTGCTGTCAGCCTTCGCCGCCTACGCCGCGGGCTTCCTCGTGCGGCCATTCGGCGCGCTCGTGTTCGGGCGCATCGGCGACCTCGTCGGGCGCAAGTACACGTTCCTCGTGACGATCCTGTTCATGGGCGCTTCGACGTTCGGCGTCGGCCTGCTGCCCACGTACGCGTCGATCGGCTGGCTCGCGCCCATCCTGATGGTGACGCTGCGCCTCGTCCAGGGCTTGGCGCTCGGCGGCGAATACGGCGGAGCCGCGACCTACGTCGCCGAGCACGCGCCGCACAGCAAGCGCGGCTACGACACGAGCTGGATCCAGACGACCGCGACGCTGGGCCTGTTCCTCGCGCTCGTCATCATCTTCCTGTGCCGCAGCAACATGGATCCGAAGGCGTTCGCGGAGTGGGGCTGGCGGATTCCGTTCTGGCTTTCGCTGATCCTGCTGATCTTCTCGATCTACATCCGGCTCAAGCTGCACGAGTCCCCGGTGTTCCAGAAGATGAAGGCCGAAGGCAAGGGCTCGAAATCGCCGCTCTCGGACAGCTTCTTCAAGTACCCGAACAACAAGTACGTGCTGCTCGCGCTGCTCGGCGCCACCGCCGGGCAAGGCGTCGTCTGGTACACGGGACAGTTCTACGCGCTCTTCTTCCTGACGATCACGCTCAAGCTCGACTACGTGTCGGCGTACACGCTGATCGGCGTGTCGCTCCTGATCGGCACGCCGTTCTTCGTGTTCTTCGGCTGGCTCTCCGACCGGATCGGCCGGCTGAAGATCATCATGGCGGGCTGCCTGATCGCGGCGGTGACGTACTTCCCGCTATTCCAGGCGCTGACGCACTACGTCAATCCGGCGCTCGAGGAATTCGCGTCGAGGACCAAGATCTCGGTGACCGCGAGCACGCAGGAGTGCAACTTCCACCTCTTCGTCGGACCCTGGAGCAAGTTCTCCGATTGCGACCGCGTCAAGGACTACCTGACGAAGCAGGGCCTCTCTTTCACGTCGGTGCCCGGCGAAGCCGGCAGGGTCGTTACAACGATCGGCGACGTGAAGATCGAGGGCTGGGACCAGAAGAAGCTCGACGCGACGCTGAAGGACGCCGGCTACAGGGCCGGCGCCGACAAGGCCCAGGTCAACTGGCTCATGACCGAAGTGATCCTCGTGATCATGGTCATCTACGTGACGATGGTGTACGGTCCGATCGCGGCGTTCCTGGTCGAGCTCTTTCCGACTTCGATCCGTTACACGTCGATGTCGCTGCCGTATCACATCGGCAACGGCTGGTTCGGCGGAATGCTGCCGCTCACCGCGACGGCGATGGTCGCGGCAACCGGAGACATCTATTTCGGGTTGTGGTATCCGATCGTGGTCGCCATCATGTCGCTCGTCATCGGCTCGGTGTTCCTGTCCGAAACCAAGGACCGCGACATACGGACCTACGATCACAGCATGCTGCCGTAGATTTCCCGGCCGGACACCGGCCGAGGAACGTCGAAAGGCCCGCGGAGATTCGCGGGCCTTTTTTTCGGAACGGTCCCTTCGTTCCTTTGGCGTGGCGTCTGTTGCCGCGGTATGCCGCGAGAGACCGAGGCGGCGGCAGCAACCGCTGGCCCGATGCAGCGGCGCGTTCTCCGCCGGCGCTAGAGCGTCTCCTTCAGCTGCTCGAGAATCGCGGGGTTCTCGAGCGTGGACACGTCCTGCGTGATCGCCTCGCCTTTCGCGATCGAGCGCAGCAGCCGCCGCATGATCTTGCCCGAGCGTGTCTTCGGCAGGTTGTCGCCGAAGCGGATGTCTTTCGGCTTTGCGATGGGGCCGATCTCCTTGCCGACCCAGTCGCGGAGCTGCTTCGCGATCTTCTCGGCTTCAGCGCCCGACGGCCGCACCTGTTTGAGCACGACGAAAGCGCAGACGGCCTCGCCGGTCATGTCGTCGGGACGACCGACGACAGCGGCCTCCGCGACCAGCGGATTCGCGACCAATGCGGACTCGATCTCCATCGTGCCGAGCCGATGGCCCGAGACGTTGAGCACGTCGTCGATGCGGCCCATGATCGTAAAGTACGTTGTCGCCTTGTCGCGCACCGAGCCGTCGCCGGCGAGGTAGAGCCTGCCGCCGAGCTCTTCGGGGTAGTACGACTTCCGGTAGCGATCGGGGTCGCCCCAGATCGTGCGGATCATCGCCGGCCACGGGCGCTTGATCACGAGAATCCCGCCGTGCCCGTGCTCGACATCGTGTCCCGTTTCATCGACGATCGCCGCCATGATGCCGGGCAGCGGCAGCGTGCAGGAACCCGGGACCGTGGCCGTTACGCCGGGGAGCGGCGTGATCATGTGGCCGCCGGTCTCGGTCTGCCACCACGTATCGACGATCGGGCAACGGCCGCCGCCGACCTGCTCGTGGTACCACATCCACGCTTCGGGGTTGATCGGCTCGCCGACCGTGCCGAGGAGCCGCAGCGACGAGAGGTCGTAATTCTTAGGCGCAGTCGACGCCGTCACGCCCGATGCCTTGACCAGCGCACGGATCGCCGTCGGCGCGGTGTAGAAGATCGACACCTTGTGCTTCGCGATCGTCTGCCAGAAGCGCCCCGCGTCGGGATACGTGGGGATGCCCTCGAACACGACCTCGGTCGCGCCGACCGCGAGCGGTCCGTAGGTGATGTACGTGTGGCCCGTCACCCAGCCGATGTCGGCGGTGCACCAGAAGATGTCGGACGGTTTGATGTCGAACGTCCAGCGCATCGTCAGGATCGCCCACAGCAGATAGCCGCCCGAGCTGTGCTGTACACCTTTCGGCTTTCCCGTCGACCCGGACGTGTAGAGGATGAACAGCGGATGCTCGGCCCCGACCCACTCGGGCTCGCAGGTGTCCTCTTGCGGCGCCGTGAGCTCGTGCAGCCACAGGTCGCGCGGCGCGGCGAACGAGATATTGCCGCCGGTGCGCCGGTAGACGATCACATGTCGGATGCCCTGACAGCCGCCCATGCCGATCGCCTCGTCGACGATCGCCTTGAGCGGCAGGTTCTTGCCGCCGCGCGCCTGCTCGTCGGCGGTGATCACGGCGACTGCCCCGGCATCGATGATGCGCTCCTGCAGCGACTTCGCGGAGAAGCCCCCGAAGACGACCGAGTGCGTCGCGCCGATCCGCGCGCAGGCCTGCATCGCCGCAACCCCCTCGATGGACATCGGCATGTAGATAAGCACGCGATCGCCCTTCCGGATTCCGACCGACTTCAGCCCGTTGGCCAGCCGGCAGACCCGGTGGTAGAGCTCGCGGTAGGTGATCTTCGTCACCGCGCCGTCGTCGGCCTCGAAGATGATCGCGACCTTGTCCGCGTTGCCGTTGGCAACGTTGCGGTCGAGGCAGTTGTAGGAGACGTTGAGCTGACCATCGTCGAACCATTTGTAGAAAGGCGCGTTCGACTCGTCGAGCGTGCGCGTGAACGGCTTGCGCCAGAGGATCTCCTCGCGCGCTAGCTTCGCCCAGAATCCGGCGAAGTCGGCCGCGGCGCTCGCGTTGAGCGCGTCGAAATCGGCCTTCTTTACGTTCGCCTGCGCGACGAATTCCGACGACGGCGCAAAGCTCCGATGCTCGTGAGATACCGATTCGATCGTTGACATGTTTTGAATCTCCTCGCTGGCGGGGTCGCCGCCCTGACCCGGGCGGGACTGGAAGTCTGGCAACCAACTTCCAGTCTAACCAATCGGCCGCGCGATCCGCAATCGTAGGGACGCCGATGATAGACTTAAGGGTCTCGGCATCCCGCAGCCGAGCCGCACGCAAGTGAACAACCTCACGCTTCGCCGGCCGAGCGGCCGGCGTTCACCGACCGCAGCGAGGTCCCGATGACGACGATCCGCCAGGGCGACTTCATCACGAGCGTCGCCGACGCGCTTCAGTTCATCTCCTACTACCACCCGCTCGACTACATCGAGGCGCTCGGTGCCGCCTACGAGGCCGAGCAGTCGCCGCCGGCGAAGGATGCGATCGCCCAGATCCTCACCAACTCGCGGATGTGCGCCGAAGGGCACCGTCCGCTGTGCCAGGACACGGGGATCGTCGTCGCATTCGTGCGCGTCGGCATGGGCGTCGCGTGGGAAGGCTTGACGATGTCGATCACCGATATGGTCAACGAAGGGGTGCGGAGGGCGTACCTCGATCCGGACAACACGCTGCGGGCTTCGATCGTCGCCGACCCCGCGGGGGCGCGGAGGAACACGAAGGACAACACGCCGGCCGTCGTGCATATCGATCTCGTGCCGGGCGACACCGTCGAGGTGAAGATCGCGGCCAAGGGCGGCGGCTCCGAGAACAAATCGAAATTCGTGATGCTCAATCCGTCGGACTCGATCGTCGACTGGGTGGTGAAGACCCTCCCCGGGATGGGCGCGGGATGGTGTCCGCCGGGAATGCTGGGGCTGGGCATCGGCGGCAGCGCCGAAAAGGCGATGGTCCTCGCGAAAGAGGCGCTGATGGATCCCATCGACATGCACGAGCTTCGGCGTAACGGTCCGCGTAACAGGCTGGAGGAGTTGCGCATCGAGCTCTACGAGACGGTGAACGCGCTCGGCATCGGCGCGCAGGGGCTAGGCGGGCTTTCGACGGTGCTCGACGTCAAGATCCTCGACTACCCGACGCACGCCGCGTCGAAGCCCGTCGCGATGATTCCCAACTGCGCGGCGACCCGGCACGCGCACTTCACGCTCGACGGACACGGCGCGGCGAAGCTCGAGCCGCCGGATCTTCGCCGCTGGCCCGACGTGCGCTGGGCGCCGTCGGCGGCAGCGAAGCGCGTCGACGTCGATCGGCTCACGCCGGCCGAAGCCGCAAGCTGGAAGACGGGCGAGCGCCTCCTGCTCAGCGGCAAGATCCTGACCGGACGCGACGCCGCGCACAAGCGGATCGCCGACCTCTTCGCGAAAGGCGAGCCGTTGCCGCCCGGCGTCGATTTCCGCAACCGGATCATCTACTACGTCGGCCCGGTCGATCCGGTGCGCGACGAAGTCGTCGGTCCCGCCGGGCCGACCACGTCCACGCGCATGGACAAATTCACCGAGATGATGCTCGCGAAGACCGGGCTCGTCGCGATGATCGGGAAGGCCGAGCGTGGCCCCGTTGCCGTCGAGGCGATCCGGAAACACAAGGCCGCGTACTTGATGGCGGTGGGCGGCGCCGCCTATCTCGTGTCGAAGGCGATCCGGAGCTCGCGCGTCGTCGCGTTCGCCGACCTCGGCATGGAAGCGATCTACGAATTCGACGTGAAGGACATGCCGGTGACGGTTGCCGTCGACGCGACCGGCGACTCGGTCCATCAGAGCGGCCCGCGCGAATGGCAGCAGCGCATCGGCAAGATTCCGCTGACCGTGGCATGAGCCGGTCGGGAGAGAGTCTGCCAGCCAAGGCCGGAACGGCGCGTCGAGCAAGTGTCGGGCGCCCGAAGCGCAACGGGCGGCCGCGTTGCACGGCACGTGGCGCACGGCGCCCCGGTAGGGCTTTGAGCGCGCATCGCCGCGGGTGCCCGGGCGCTCCCCGATGAAGCTCTTCGAGCGCCAGTCGAGCACGCTCGCGGCCGACTCCGTGTCTCCGCTCAGCCTGCCGCGCGTGCGGATGGGCCTGCTCACCAAGCTGAACCTGCTCACGATCGGCCTGCTCTTCGTCACCGCGATCACGACCACCGGCTTCTATCTGTGGCAGCAGTGGCGCGACGAGAACGCCGAGCTGCACCGGCGCGGCGCCGCGACGCTCGGGATGCTGTCCGAGCTCGCCGAGTTCGGCCTCGCGACGAAGAACAGCGCCCACGTCGACGCGATCCTCGACACGCTCTCCGCCGACAGCGATATCGCGTACGTCGTCGTCCTCGACGCGAAGCGCGAGGCGATCGCGGGGCGGCGCATCGGCGACGCGCTCGGCACCGCAGGTCCGCCGCTGCTGGCTGCGGACGCGAGGCTCCCGGAGCCCGGCACCATCGTCGCATCCGACGTCACGACTCGCGGCCAGCGCTTTCTCGAGATGATCGCGCCTGTCGGCGACACGCGTGCCGCAGTCGCGATGGGGCTCCCGCAACCTTCCGATGCGGCAAAGGGCGCGATCGGCGCGTCGGCGCCCGCGACCGCAGCGCCGATTGGCTACGTGCGCCTCGGGCTGGCGTTCGATCGCATCCAGCACCAGTTCCGCCGGTACGTGGTCGGTGCGCTTTCGGTCACGGCGATGCTGATCGGACTCGCGATCGCGGCGACGTTCCTGCTGACGCGCGGGCTCGTCGCGCCGATGCACCGGCTGATGCGCGCGGCGCGTTCGGTCGGCGCCGGCAAGCTCGACGTGTTCGTCCCGGCGAGCTCCACGGACGAGCTCGGACTGCTCACGCACACGTTCAACCACATGACGCAACGGCTCGCCGAATCGCAGGCCGAGGTGGGCAACTATCAGCGCACGCTCGAGGAGAAGGTCGTGCAGCGTACGAAGGAGCTGGAGGTCGCGACCGCGCACGCTTACAAGCTCGCGCAGCACGACATCCTGACCGGGCTGCCGAACCGCGCTCTCCTTAATCAGCGCCTGAAGCAGATCCTCGCGCAATCGCAGCGCAACGGCACGCACATCGCGTGCCTGTTCCTCGACTTCGACCACTTCAAGCGGATCAACGACACGCTCGGCCACGACGCGGGCGACCAGCTGCTGCAGGCGGTCGCGCAGCGGCTGACTGCGGCGGTGCGCGAGTCGGACACCGTCGCGCGCCTGGGCGGCGACGAGTTCGTGCTGATCCTGCCGGGGCTCGATCCGGCGCACGCGACGTTCGAGACGATGACGGTGCTTGCGCGGGTGCGCGAGAGCTTCCTCGCACCGTTTCGCCTCGCCGATCAAACGCCGACGCTCACCTGCTCGATCGGCGTTTCGATGTACCCGCTCGACGCCGCCGACCCCGTCACGCTGATCAAGCAGGCCGACACGGCGATGTATGCGGCGAAGGAGGTCGGCCGCAACGCCTACCGCTTCTACACGGCCGACATGAACGCGCGGGTGCAGGCCCGGCTGCAGCTCGAGACCGACATGCGGCGCGGGCTGCTGCAGAACGAATTCTTCCTCTGCTACCAGCCGCAGATCGACATGCACACTGGCCGCCCCTGCGCCGTCGAGGCGCTCTTGCGCTGGCGCGATCCTGTCCGCGGAGTCGTTGCGCCGACGGAATTCATTCCGATCGCCGAAGAGTCGGGAATGATCCAGGCGCTGGGCGCGCGCGTACTGCGCGACTCGTGCCGTCAGGTCGTCCACTGGCACCGCCAGGGCGTCATGATGCGGCTGTCCGTCAACCTCTCGGTTCAGCAGCTCCAGCACGAGAGCTGTCTCGCCACCGTCGAGGAGGCGCTGCGCGCGAGCGGGCTCGCGCCGCAGTATCTCGATCTCGAGATCACGGAGAGCGTGATCATCACGCATCCGGACAAGGCCGTCGCCACGCTCGCGAAGATGAAGGAGCGCGGCATCTCGATCACCGTCGACGACTTCGGCACCGGCTACTCGAGTCTCTCCTACCTCGCGCGGCTGCCGATCCACGCGGTAAAGATCGACCAGCGGTTCGTCCACGGACTCGAGCACAACCGGAGCGACGTCGCGATCACGCAGGCGATCATCGCGCTCTCCCATTCGCTCGGCCTGCGCGTGATCGCCGAGGGCGTCGAGACGATCGCGCAGTTCGACTTCCTCAAGGAAGGCGGGTGCAGCGCCGCACAGGGTTTCCTGATCGCGCGTCCGCTCGAGGAGCACGAGCTCCTTCCCTGGTGGCACGCGCAAGAGGAGGAGAAGCGCGTGCGCGAGCTGCAGCCCGACATGTGGCTCGCCGCGGGGAAATAGGGTCGCCGAACAGGCGGGACTTCCGCGGCTCGACGTCCGTATCCGAACCGCGCTTTTGGAGAGCCGTCTCCGACCTACCTTTCCAGATCGGCCGGCGTATCGACGTCGCGAAGCGTCCCCGGATCGTCGACGTCGACGTGCGCGAGCTCGTCGGCGTACGCCGCGACGACCGACTTCGCGCCTTCGTCGCCGGCGAGCGCGGCGAGCTTTGCGTAGCACGCGGCCGAGAATCCGACCGGGTTGCCGCGCTTGCCGTCGTGGAACGGCGCCGCGACCGGCGCGCCGTCGGCGATCGCAACGGCGACGCGCGCGATCGTCGACGGGCGCACCCAGGGCATGTCGGCGAGCGCGACGAGCCACCCGCTCGCGTCGCGAGCGGCCTTCACGCCGCACGCGAGGCTCGCGCCCATCCCATCGGCGGCATTCGGACAGCGCACGATCTGCGCTCCCGCCGCCCCCAGCGCAGCGGCGAGCGCCGCGTCTCCGGGACGCACGACGGCGATCACCCTCGGCAACGCGGCGAGCAGGTGCCTACAGGCGACCACGCCGATGCACTCCGCACCGACGTCGGGAAACCCCGGAGGGCCGGCACTCCGCGTCGATCGCGCCTTCGCGAGCAGCTTGTCGCCGCCGAAGCGTGCGCCAGCCCCCGCGGCGAGCAAGATGCCGACGACGCGCGCCTGCGCGCTCACCGCGAAGCGCCGCGGCGATCGGCCGCGGCGGACCGCATCACGACTTGACGACCTCCCACTTGCCGTCCTTAACGACGAAGATCGTCAGCAGGCCGTGCGTCAGGTCGCCGTGCGCATCGAACGCGATGTCGGCGGTGACGCCTTTGTAGTTGATCTTCGCGAGCGCGGGCAGATACTTCGCCGGGTCGGTGGAGTTCGCGGCCTTCATCGCCGCGGCGATCACCATCACGCCGTCGTAGAAGTAAGGCGCGTAGAGGCCGATGTCCTGCCCGAAGCGTGCCTTGTACTTGTCGGCGAACGCCTTGCCGCCGGGACGCGAGAGGAGGTCGGCCCCCGGCGTCGAAGCGATCGCGCCCTCGGCGGCGGGACCCGCGAGCTCGATGAATTTCGCGGAGTTCATAGTCTCGCCGCCCATCAGCTTGACCTTGTCCATGCCGAGCTGCTTCATCTGCTTCGCCATCGGGCCGGCCTGCTGATCGTAGCCGCCGAAGAAGATCGCTTCGGGATTCGTCGCCTTGATCGCCGTGAGCACTGCGGCGAAGTCGACGGCCTTGTCGTTCGTGTGCTCGTGCTTGGTCACGGTTCCGCCCGAGGCTTTCACCGCCTTCGCGAACTCGTCGGCGAGACCCTGCCCGTACGCGGTCGCGTCGTCGATCACGGCAAGGCGCTTCAGCTTGAGCGTCTTAACCGCGTATTCGCCCAGCGCCTTGCCCTGCTTGCCGTCGTCGGCCATCAGGCGGAACGCGGTCTTGTAGCCCTGCTGCGTGTACTTCACGTTGGTCGACACGGAGAGCTGCGGGATGCCGGCGTTCGAGTAGACCGACGACGCCGGAATCGTGACGCCGGAATTAAAGTGCGCGACCACGCCGCTCACCTTCGCGTCGACGAACTTCTGCGCCACGAGCGGCCCCATCTTCGGATCGGCCTGGTCGTCCTCGGCCATCAGCTCGAACTTGACGTCCTTGCCGCCGATCTTCGGCTTCTGCGCGTTCAACTCGTCGATCGCCATCTGCGCGCCGTTCTGGTTGTCCTTGCCGTAGTTGGCCTGTCCGCCGGTGAGCGGCGAAGCAAAGCCGATCTTGACGACGTCCTGGGCGAGCAGCGGCGGCGCCGAGATTGCGGCGACGACGCCAACGGCTGCAGCGAACAGCGTGACGCGTGACAGCGGCTTCATGTAGTCCTCCCGGGTGGAATTCGGAGTGATGGCACAATGGGACCAACCGGCCCCTGCACGGGGTGCCGAGTCTACTCTCTTCGGGGGCAGGAACGCCGGCTACGGCGCGAAAAAATCGCGGACCTTGTCCATGAAGGACTTCGCGCGCGGGTTGTGCGCGCCGGGGTCGCGCTCGCTGATCTCCTCGAACTCGCGCAGGAGGTCCTTCTGCCGCGCCGTCAGCTTCACGGGCGTCTCCACGGCGACGTGGCAGTAGAGGTCGCCGGTCACCGAGGCGCGCACCGGCCGGATCCCCTTGTTGCGCAACCGAAACACCTGGCCGGTCTGCGTCTCCGGCGGAACCTTGACCTTCGCGTGGCCGTCGAGCGTCGGAATCTCGATCTCCCCGCCGAGCGCGGCCTTGGCAAAGCTGATCGGCATCTCGCAATGGAGGTCCGCGCCTTCACGCTGAAATACCGCGTGCGGCTTCAGGTTGACCACCACGTAGAGATCGCCCGCGGGGCCGCCGTTCATCCCCGCTTCGCCTTCGCCGGAGAGCCGGATCCTGTCGTCCTGGTCGACGCCTGCCGGTATTTTCACCGACAGAGTCTTGTGCTTCTTCACGCGACCCGCACCGTGGCACGCCGCGCACGGGTCGGCGATCACTTTGCCGCTGCCGTGGCACGTAGGGCAGGTCTGCTGGATCGAGAAGAACCCCTGCGAGACGCGCACTTCGCCGCGGCCGTGACAGGTTCCGCATTGTTTCGGCTGCGTACCCGCCTTCGCGCCGCTGCCGTGGCAGGTCTCGCAGGGCTCGAGCGTCGGGATGCGGATCTTCGCTTCGGTGCCGCGCGCGGCGTCTTCGAGCGCGAGCTCGAGGTTGTAGCGCAGATCGGCGCCGCGATAGACGCCGTTGCCGCGGCCTCCGCGCTGCGCGCCGAAGATCTCGCCGAAGATGTCGCCGAACGCGTCGGCGAACCCGCCAAAGCCCTCGGCTCCGCGCGCACCGGCGGCGCCGAAGCCCATCGAGGGATCGACGCCGGCGTGGCCGAACTGATCGTAGGCGGCGCGCTTCTTGGCGTCGGTCAGTACCTCGTAGGCTTCCTTCGCTTCCTTGAATTTTTCCTCGGCGGCCTTGTCGTCCGGATTGCGGTCCGGATGATGCTTCATCGCGAGGCGCCGGTATGCCTTCCTGATTTCTTCTTCGGATGCTTCGCGTTTGACTCCGAGCACCGCGTAGTAGTCGCGCTTCGCCATCGATCCTGTTCCCTGCTGCCGGGCTTACGCCGCGTCCCCTCGATCTCAACACGAGCGGCCGGAACGGGCAGGCACCAAGCAGCGCACGCCAATTCCGGCCGGTTGATTCAACGCGCGGGCACGAACCCGCGGCACCGCGCTACTTCTTGTCGTCGACCTCGGTGTACTCCGCGTCGACGACCTTCTCGTCCTTCTTCGCCTCGCTGCCGCTCGCTTGCGCCCCCTGAGCTCCTTGCTGCGCCTTTTGCGATTCGGCGTACATGACCTCGCCGAGTTTCTGCGCGGCCTTGCCCAGCGATTCCGCCTTCGCCTCGAGCGCTTCCTTGCCCGCGTCCTTGTCCTTCACCAGCGCTTCGGCGTCCTTGAGGGCGGCCTCGATCTTCGCCTTTTCTTCGGCGCCGACCTTCTCGCCATACTCTCCAACCGATTTCCTGACGCTGTGCACCAGCGCGTCCAGCGAATTCCGTGCCTGTACGACCTCGACCTGCTTGCGGTCGTCGTCGGCGTGCGACTCGGCGTCCTTCATCATCCGCTGGATCTCGTCCTCGGTGAGCCCCGAGCTCGCCTTGATCTTGATCTGATTGGCCTTGCCGGTCGCCTTGTCCTTCGCCGACACGTGCAGGATCCCGTTCGCGTCGATGTCGAACGTGACCTCGATCTGCGGCATGCCTCGCGGCGCCGGCGGGATTCCCTCGAGGTTGAACTGCCCGAGGCTCTTGTTGCCGGACGCGACGTCGCGCTCGCCCTGTAGCACGTGGATCGTCACCGCGCTCTGGTTGTCGTCGGCTGTCGAGAAGACCTGTTGCGCCTTCGTCGGTATGGTCGTGTTCTTCTGGATGAGCTTCGTCATCACGCCGCCCAGCGTCTCGATGCCCAGCGAAAGCGGCGTCACGTCGAGGAGCAGCACGTCCTTCACTTCGCCCTTGAGCACGCCGCCCTGGATCGCAGCGCCCACGGCGACCGCCTCGTCCGGGTTCACGTCCTTGCGCGGCTCCTTGCCGAAGATCGCCTTCACCGTTTCCTGGACCTTGGGCATCCGCGTCATGCCGCCGACGAGAATCACGTCCGAGATGTCGGAGAGCGAAACTCCGGCGTCCTTGATCGCGATCCGGCAGGGCTCGACGGTACGCTCGATCAGGTCCTCGACCAGCGACTCGAGCTTGGCGCGCGTGATGCGCATCGACAGGTGCTTCGGGCCCGACTGGTCCGCGGTGATGTACGGCAGGTTGATGTCGGTCTGCTGCGACGACGACAGCTCGATCTTCGCCTTCTCCGCGGCTTCCTTCAGCCGCTGCAGCGCGAGCACGTCGTTCTTGAGGTCGACCCCCTGCTCCTTCTTGAACTCGGTCACGAGGTAGTCGATCACCCGCTGGTCGAAGTCCTCGCCGCCGAGGAACGTGTCGCCGTTCGTGGACAGCACTTCGAACTGATGCTCGCGCTCGATCTCGGCGATTTCGATGATCGAGATGTCGAACGTGCCGCCGCCCAGGTCGTAGACGGCGATCTTGCGATCGCCCTCCTTCTTGTCCATGCCGAAGGCCAGCGCGGCCGCGGTCGGCTCGTTGATGATCCGCTTGACCTCGAGCCCGGCGATCTTGCCGGCGTCCTTGGTCGCCTGGCGCTGCGAGTCGTTGAAGTACGCGGGCACCGTGATCACGGCCTCGGTGACTTCCTCGCCGAGGTAGTCCTCGGCCGTCTTCTTCATCTTGCGCAGAATTTCCGCCGACACCTGCGACGGCGCGATCCGCTTGCCGCGGATATCGACCCAGGCGTCGCCGTTGTCGTGCTTGACGATCTTGTACGGCATGAGGCCGATGTCCTTCTGCACTTCCTTTTCCTCGAACCGGCGGCCGATCAGGCGCTTCACCGCGAAGATCGTGTTCTTCGCGTTGGTGATCGCCTGGCGCTTGGCCGACGCTCCGACGAGGATCTCGTTGTCCTCGAGATACGCGACGACCGAAGGCGTCGTCCGCGCGCCCTCGGAATTCTCGATGACCTTCGGCTGGCCGCTCTCCATGATGGCGACGCAGCTGTTCGTCGTGCCGAGGTCGATGCCGATGATCTTGCCCATTGCTCTGTCACCTCCGGTGCTTGGATGGATTGTTCAGCCTGCAGATGGGGTTTTCGGCCGCCCAAACAAGCCGCCGCCCCCGGACTTCGCCTCGCGGGCGCGCGAAGCGCCCCGGATCGGTCATCGCCCGCCGTCCTTCGGCTTGGAAACCGCGACCAGCGCGGGACGCAGCACGCGGTCGTTGAGCAGGTAGCCCTTCTGGAAGACCTGGACGACGGTATTCGGCGGCTCGCCGCTCTCGACCATCGCCATCGCCTGATGCCTGTGGGGGTCGAACTTGTGGCCGGCGGCGTCGATTTCGACGATGCGCGACTTCTCGAACGCGGCGTTGAGTTGCTTCAGCGTGAGGTCGACGCCCGCGGAGAGCGCATCGGCCGACGAACCCTTGGCCGAGAGCGCCGACTCGAGCGCGTCCTTGACCGGGAGCAGCTCTGTCGCGAAGCGCTCGAGCGCAAATTTGTGTGCCTTGGCGACGTCGGCCGCCGCTTGCTTGCGGATGTTGTCGATATCGGCGCGGGCGCGCAGCCATGCTTCGCGCAGCTCGGCCGCCTCGGCTTCCACCTTCTGCAGGAGCGCCGCGATGTCGGGAGCGGGGTCGGCAGGCTGGGCTCCGGGAACGGTGTCGGCAGCGGACTTCTCGCCTTTGTCCAGCGGCACCGGCGGGTTATCGGGGCCCCCCGAGGCACGGGCGGCGGGATCGGCTTCGTGCTGCATCGGCATCGACTCTCCGTCAAACAAATTATCCCCACGGTCCCCTTCCAAGGACCAGCGTGGACTTGGGGTCGAATCGCGGCTTTTCAATCGAAACCCCTACATGGTTGGGGTCGGTGGCCCTCCTCCGCGGAAGCGACCTAAATCTATCTAATCAATCTCTTTTCTATGCCTTTTGCACGCATCTTCGTCGATTCACGAGCAGCCGAGTCCGGGGGTGCCGCGAGCCATCCCTCGAGGTTGGCGATCAGAAGGTCGACGAGCGCCGCGATCCAGGCCGGATGCTCGTTCAGGCAGGGGATCGCATGGAACTCGCGGCCGCCCGCACCGAGAAAGCGCTGTTTGCACCAGATCCCGATCTCCTCGAGGGTTTCCAGGCAGTCGGCAACGAAGCCGGGACAGACGACGTCGACGCGCCCGACCCCTTCCTTCGCGAGCCGCGCCAGCGCGTCCACCGTGTAGGGCTTAAGCCACTCGGCCGCCCCAAAGCGGGACTGGAATGTGACGACGTACTGCTTCGGTTCGAGTCCGAGCTCGGCCGCGAGCAGCCGGCCGGTCTTCTGGCAATGGCAGTGGTAGGGGTCGCCGAGATCGAGCGAGCGGCGCGGGAGACCGTGGAAGCTCATGACCAGCATGTCCGGTCGGCCGTTGCGCACCCAATGGTCGTTCACGCTGCGGGCCAAAGCCCGGATGTAGCCCGGATCGTCGTGGAAGGCGTCGATCGTCCGCAGCGCCGGCACTCGGCGCAGCCGCATCGCGTGCCGGAATGCGGCGTCGAGGGCCGACCCGGTTGCGGCCGACGAGTACTGGGGGAAGAGCGGCGCCACCAGGATCCGGTCGCAGCCCGCGGCCTTCAACTTGTCGAGACCCGCGGCAACTGCCGGATTGCCATAGCGCATGCCGATCTCGACTGCGGCGAGGTCGGCCGGCAGGCCGCGCTCCTTCATCTTCTGCCCGAGATGGCCCATGACGAGCGTTCGCTGCTTCTCGCTGTGGAGCAGCAGCGGCGAGCCTTCGCTCTTCCAGATCATCGCGTACTTCTTGGCGGAGCGCCCTGGCCGGATGCGCAGCACGACGGCGTGCAGCAACGGCCGCCAGAGCAGCGACGGGATCTCGACGACGCGCCGATCGGCGAGAAACTCGGCCAGAAATCGCCGTACCGCCGACGCCGTGGGCGCGTCCGGCGTGCCGAGATTCACCAGCAGCACGCCGACGTGGGTCTGCCGATCGTGCTGGAAATCCGGCTCGGGGAGGAAAGGGGCCACGTGCACGTCCGGCTTGTGACGGCGTCAGCCGCGCTCGATCCGGCTCGCTCGCCACTCGGCGAGCGCTTTCGCGGCGTGCGCACGCGCAGCTCTCTGGACGGGAGGCAGCCAGCCGAGCAGCGCGCCCTTCCATCCCAGCGCCTGGCGCAGCCATTCGCGCAAATCGAAGCGGTCGTCGTGCCGCACGATACGCCCGTCGCGAAACTCGAAGCGCGCGTCGATCCGATTGACGACGCGAGAGCCCGTCGCCGAAAACGTGTACGTCGCGATCCAGTGCGCACCGCCCGTCGCGCCGTCCGCCGCGATGTCGGACGCCACCACTGCGAGGTCTTTGCCGCGCGCGCACAGCATCTGCCACATCGCGGCCACGCCTCCGGCGTCGAGCGAGCCGAATACCGGATCGGAGAACGTGGCGTCGGGCGCGTAGCAGGCGATCATGGTCGCGGCGTCGCGCCTGCCCAGCGCGTCGTAGAAGCGCGCGATCAGCGTCGCGTTCGGATGCGGCGCCGCGCCCGCCATCAATCGGCCATCTGCTGCGTGAGCGCGTTCGACAGCAGACGGGCGGTGACGTCGACGATCGGTATCACGCGTTCGTACGCCATTCGCGTCGGGCCGATCACGCCGAGCGTGCCGATCACGCGGCCGTCGACCACGTACGGGGCGGCGATCACGCTGCATTCGTCGAGCGGCACGAGACCCGACTCGCCGCCGATGTAGATCTGCACGCCCTGCGAGCGTTGCGAGAGGTCGAGGAGGTGCAGCAGCGACGTCTTCTGCTCGAAGAGCTCGAAGAGACGGCGCAAGCGCACCATGTCGGAGGCGAGATCCTGCGCCTCGAGCAGGTTCTTCTCGCCATGGACGACGAGCGCCTCGCCTTCGGCGAGCGCCGCTCCGCCGACCTCGACCGCGGCGGTCATCAGGCCGACGACGTCTTCGCGCAGCGACTTGAGCTCCTCGGCGAGGAGCGACCGCACTGCACCGTAGGTCTGACCCGCGTAGTGCTGATTGAAGAAGTTCGTCGCCTCGACGAGCTGCGACTGCGTGTAAGACCGCTCGGTGTGCAGGATGCGGTTCTGCACGTCGCCTTCCGAAGTGACGATGATCAACAGCACGCGTCGCTCCGAGAGGCGGAGGAACTCAAGATGCCGGAACGTCGTCTCGCCGCGCTTCGGGGTCATCACGACGCCGGCGAAATGCGTGAGCTGCGACAGCAATGCTCCCGCGGCAGTGACCAGTTGTTGCGGACGGTCGGCGGTGAGCTCGCCCTCGAGGCGATGGATCTCGCCCTGCTCGAGCGGCTTCACGACCATCAGGGTGTCGACGAAGAATCGGTAGCCTTTCGACGTCGGGACGCGTCCGGCCGACGTGTGCGGGCTCGCGATGTAGCCCATCTCCTCGAGGTCCGCCATCACGTTACGGATCGTCGCAGGGGAGAGCTCGAGCCCCGGTTGCTTCGACAGCACCCGCGAACCGACCGGCTGGCCGTCCGTCACGAACCGCTCGACCAGCGTCTTCAACAGGTATTGCGCGCGGGGATCCAGCATCCCGGCATTTTACAGACGGCGCCGACGGGCCGCTCGGCTCGCGATGCCCCCTGGGGGCGACGCCTGCGGCGCGCCGCCGCATCATGCATCGGTCGGCTTTGGCGAGGGGATCGGCTGTGCTCTAATCGCGGCGATGACTCCGCCGACGACCACCGCCGCCCCTTCCGCCCCTTCCTCCGCTTCGGCGGCGAGAGCGCTGCGGCGCGTGGCCCTCGTCGGCCGCCAGAGCGGCGCCGACCTCGGCGACGCACTCTGGCGGCTCGCAGGATTCCTGGCGGCCAACGGTCACGAAATCGTCGTCGAAGAGCAGACCGCGCAGTCGACGCCGCTGCCAGGCTATGCGTCGTCGCCCGCCGAGGCGCTGCCTGCAAAGGCCGATGTCGCGATCGTCGTCGGCGGCGACGGCACGATGCTCGGGATCGCGCGGCGGCTTGCGCCGCTCAACGTTCCCGTCATCGGCATCAATCAGGGCCGCCTCGGCTTCCTCACCGACATCCCGATCGCGCGGATGGAGGACGCTCTGATGGCGATGCTCCAAGGGCGCTATGTCGAGGAGCGCCGCGTCCTGCTTGTCGCGGAAGTCGTCCACGAGCAGGGGGCGCGCGACTCGGCGCTTGCGCTGAACGACGTCGTCCTGAATCGCGGTGGCGGGGGCACGATGATCGAGTGCGCCGTCGAGATCGACGGCCGGTTCGTCTACAAGATGCGTGCCGACGGCGTCATCGTCGCGACGCCGACCGGATCGACGGCGTACGCGCTTTCGGCCGGCGGGCCGATCCTCGACCCGCAGATACGCGCGCTCGCGCTCGTCCCGGTCGCGCCCCACGCGCTCACCTATCGCCCGATCGCCGTCGCCGACACCGCGACCATCGGGATCAAGCTCGAGCGCGGCAGGGACGCCGCGCTCCATTGCGACGGACAGGCTCACTTCGCCCTAGCGGAAGGCGAGCGTGTCACGGTGCGCCGGGCGCCCTACGAAGCGCGGTTCCTGCACCCCGAGGGGCACGACCATTTCGCGATGCTGCGCGAGAAGCTGCACTGGAGCGAAACCCCCGAGCGCCTGCGCGGCCAATAACCGGGTCTATGCTCCGGCTGCTGTCCATCCGCAACTTCGTCGTCGTCGAAGCGCTCGAGCTCGAGCTCGAGGGCGGCCTCTCGGTGCTGACCGGCGAGACCGGAGCGGGCAAGTCGATCCTGCTCGACGCGCTCGGTCTGTTGCTCGGCGATCGCTTCGAGTTGCGGCAACTGCGGCCGGGCAGTGAACGCGCCGAGCTCGCAGCCGAGTTCGGGATCTCGGACCAACCCGATGTCGGCGCCTGGCTTGCCGGCCAGGACCTGGCGGGCGACGGCGAAACGCTGCTCCTGCGCCGGACGCTCGACAGCGACGGACGGAGCCGCGCGTGGATCAACGGACGGCCGGCGACACTCGCGCAATTGAAGGAAGCCGGCGAGCGGCTGGTCGACCTCCACGGCCAGCACGCGCATCAATCGCTCACCGCGCCGGACGTGCAGCGCGGGCTCGTCGACGCTTTCGGGGGATTCGCGGTGCTCACCCGCGAAACGGCGGCCGCGTGGAGGGAGTGGCGCACAGCCGCCGAGAGGTGCGAGTCGGCGGCGCAGGCGGCGCGGGCGTCCGCCGCCGAGCGCGAAGCGCTCGACGCACGCCATCGCGACCTCGCTTCGCTCGACATGTCGCCCGACGAATGGGTGGCGCTATCGCAGCAGCAGTCGCGGCTGGCGCACGCGGCAACGCTGCTCGAAGCGGCGAGCGCCGCGGAGGACGCGCTTGCGGAGAGCGACGAGGCGCTCGGTCGACGCCTCTCGGCGGTCACCGCACGGCTCGCGGCGAGCGCGGCGCGGGATCCCGCGCTCTCGCCGATCGTCGCGCTGCTGGAGCCCGCGCGGATTCAGATCGACGAGGCGGCACGCGCGCTGCGGCGCTATCGGCAGACGCTCGACCTCGATCCGCGGGAGCTCGCGCGCGTCGAAGAGCGCCTCGCCGCGATCCACGACGTCGCGCGCAAGCACCGCGTTCGACCCGAGGCGCTGCCGGATCTGCTTGCCGACACGAAGGCGCGGCTCGCCGCGCTCGCCGAATCGGCCGACGCGTCACGGCTTGCCGCGCGCGCGGCCGAGGCGCAGGCCCGCTACGAGGCGCTCGCTCGCCAGCTCTCGGCCAAGCGCGAGTTCGCCGCACACGAGCTCGAGGCGAGGGTGACCGACGCGATGCAGCAGCTCGCAATGGCCGGCGGCCGCCTCGAAATCGCGCTCGAACCGCTCCCGACACCGGCGGCATACGGCTGCGAGCAGATCGAGTTTCGGGTCGCGAGCCATCCGAAGCAGCCGCTCGGCCCCCTCTCGAAGGTGGCGTCCGGAGGCGAGCTCTCGCGAATCGCGCTCGCGATCCAGGTCGTCACGAGCGAAGTCGCTGCGGTGCCGACACTCGTCTTCGACGAGGTCGACGCCGGGATCGGCGGCGCTGTGGCGGCGACGGTCGGGAGGCTGCTCCAGGAGCTCGGCGCGCACCGGCAGGTGCTCTGCGTCACGCACCTGCCACAGGTGGCGACGTTCGCCGACGCGCATTTCCGCGTGACCAAGCATGGCGACGATGCGACCGTACGCGCCGACGTCGAGACGCTCGACGCCGGCGGCCGCGTCGAGGAACTGGCGCGGATGCTCGCCGGAAGCGCGATCACCGCCAAGTCCCGGGCACACGCGAAGGAACTCCTCGCGCAGCATCGCCGGAGATGAGCCCCCACGCGCCGCGTCACATCGTGACGCCGCACAACGAAAACGGCCGCGCGTGGCGGCCGCTCTCCCGAACCGAGGGGCGATCAGGCGCGGACGGCCTTCGCCTGCGAGATGGGCTTCGCGTTGGGGACGCGCTTCGCGTGCCGGGGCGCGCTATAGCCGACGGTCTTCAGCTTGGCCGCCTTCGGCGCTGACCTCGTCGCGCTGACGGGCGCTGCACTCGAGCGCCCCGTTTCGAGCCACTCGCGGACGCGCTGCGCATCGCCCTGCCGCGTGTACTTCCCCGCCGAGTCCAGCAGCACGATCACGAACGGCTTGCTCGCGATCGTCGCCAGCATGACAAGGCACTTGCCGGCCTCGCGGATGTAGCCCGTCTTCGACAGCTGAATCTTCCAGCTGGAATTGCTGACCAGGTGGTTGGTGTTGTTGAACCCGAGCACCTGCCCGGTCGGCTGCACTTCGACGTAGTGGCTCGGCGTCGTCGTGAAATCGCGGATCTCGGAGTACTCGGCGGCGGCGGCCACCAGCGTGGCCAGGTCGTTCGCCGTCGAGACGTTGCGCGGCGAGAGACCGGTGGGATCGGCATAGCTCGTGCGCGTCATCCCGAGCGCGCGCGCCTTCTCGTTCATTGCGACGACGAACGCTTCGGTGCCGCCGGGATAGGTACGCGCGAGCGCCGAGGCCGCCCGATTCTCCGACGACATCAGCGCGAGCCGCAGCATCTCGCGCCGCGGCAGCGTCGCGCCTATCCGCAGCCGCGATTTGGTACCCTTCAGGTAGTCGAAATCGTCGGTGTCGATCGCGATCGACTCGTCCATCGGCAATTTCGCATCGAGCGTCACGATGGCGGTCATCAGCTTGGTGAGCGAGGCAATCGGCGTCACGTCGTCCGCGCCCTTGGTATAGACCGAGCGATGCTCGGAGGCGTCCACGACGACTGCGTTGACGGAGGCGAGCTTCAGCTTGCCGGGATCGCGCGAATCCACGTCGGCCGCCGCCACCGCGAAGCTCGCGGTTAGCGTCAGAAAAACAAGTGACAGGCGGCGTTTCATCAAGTCTGACCTCAAGTTCCCGGCGCTTTATAACACGGACACCGAATGCTCGCCAATCCCCTGGGAACAGAGGGTTTGTCCGCTACAAAACGCTTCTTCTCGGACTACGGGACTGCCGGCGAGACGGGGAAGGAGGCTTCGATCGGCCCCTCAGCCGATTCCAACGCGTCGGGCCCCCGTTGCGATGACATCGTCGCCCCCCCGCTGGGCGAGGCCGGCTCGTCCTGCGCTTCGGTCTGCTGCAGCTCCCACATCCGGGCGTACACGCCGTTCGAAGCAAGAAGCGCGCCGTGCGTTCCCCGCTCGACGATCCGGCCATGATCGAGGACGAGAATCTCGTCTGCGTCGATGATCGTCGACAGCCGGTGGGCGATCGTGAGCGTCGTCCGATCCTGGGCGATGCGCCGGAGCTCCGCCTGGATCGCCTTCTCCGACTTCGAGTCGAGCGCCGAGGTCGCCTCGTCGAAAACGAGGATCCGCGGCCCCTTGAGCACGGCGCGTGCGATCGCCACGCGCTGCTTCTCGCCGCCCGAGAGCTTGAGCCCGCGCTCCCCGACGGGCGTCGCGTAGCCTCCGGGCGTGCTCTCGATGAACGCGTGGATCTGCGCGAGCTTCGCGGCGACGACGACCTCCTCGTGCGTCGCCCCCGGCCGTCCGTACGCGATGTTGTACTCGATCGTGTCGTTGAAGAGCACGGTGTCCTGCGGAACGATGCCGATGGCGGCGCGCAGGCTCGCCTGCCGCACCCGCCGCACGTCCTGCCCGTTCACCGTGATCCTTCCTGCAGTCGCGTCGTAGAAGCGGAAGAGCAGCCGCGAGAGCGTGCTCTTTCCCGCGCCGGAGGCTCCGACGACCGCCACCGTCTTGCCGGCCGGAATCGTGAAGCTCACGTCGAACAGGATCTGGCGGTTCGATTCGTACCCGAAGTCGACGTGCTCGAAGCGCACTTCGCCGTTGCCGACATCGAGCGCCGGCGCGCCCGGGGCATCCGCGACCTCGGCGTGCTCGTGCGCGAGCGCGAACATCCGCTCCATGTCGGCGAGCGCCTGCTTCACCTCGCGATAGAGAACGCCCAGGAAGTTGAGCGGAATGTAGATCTGGATCATGAACGCGTTGACCAGCACGAGGTCGCCGACCGTCATCGTGCCGGCGACCACGCCCGCGGTCGCGCGCCACATGATCAGCGTCACGGCGATCGCGATGATCGCGCTCTGCGTGATGTTGAGGAACGAGAGTGACGTCTGGCTCTTGACCGCAGCCTTCTCCCAGTGCTGCATGCTCTCGTCGTAGCGGTGGGCCTCGAACTCCTCGTTGCCGAAGTACTTGACCGTCTCGTAATTGAGCAGGCTATCGATCGCGCGGGTGTTCGCCTTCGAATCGAGCTCGTTCATCTGGCGGCGGAAGGCAGTGCGCCAGTTCGTGATCGTAACCGTCGCGGCGACGTAGAGCGCGAGCGCGGTGACTGTGATCGCGACGAACGTCCAGTCGTAGCGCGCGATCAGGATCGCGGTGACCAGGCCGATCTCGACGATCGTCGGCAGAATCGAGAACAGCGTGTAGCTGATCAGAGTCGAGATCCCGCGCTGGCCGCGCTCGACGTCGCGCGTGAGGCCTCCCGTCTGGCGCGCGAGGTGGAAGCGCAGCGAGAGTGCGTGCAGGTGGCGGAAGACCTCGAGCGCGATCGTGCGCACCGCGCGCTGCGTGACCTTGGCGAACAGGAACTCGCGGAGCTCGGTGAACGCGGTCGTCGAGAGCCGCAGCAGGCCGTAGGCGGCGAGCAGCGCGAGCGGAACGGCGAGGGTCGCCGTCCGCGCGTCGAGGCGGTCGACGATCTCCTTCATGAGGAGCGGTACGCCGACGTTCGCGACCTTCGCCGCGACGAGCGCGCCGATCGCGAGGATCACGCGGTTCCTGTAGGCCCACAGGTACGGCAGCAGCGTGCGGATCGTCCGCCAGTCGCCGGCACGCGAGGGGTTGGCGCGCGGTGGCGCGGGGATCGGATTGCGGCGCATCGACTTCGTGGGTGGCGCTACCGCGGTGCGGGCTCGCGCGATCTGAAGGTCGAGAGGCAGTTTAGCAAACCGGGCGCGCCGCAACCGGCGCGCTTTCAGGGTGCGCCGCGATGCAGCGGCAGCCACACGCGCGGCTTCCTGCGCGGACCGCGGAACCATTCGTTCCCGCCGTAGCCGAGCAATCCCATCGCGACGCGAACCACGCCGTAGGCAAGCCAGATCAGCACCTTGTACGGCCGCGGGCGGAGCGCCCAGTGCTGCGGCCGCAGGCGCCGCGAGCCGTCGTCGATCATCCGCGCGAGTTCCTCCCGGAGCTGGTTCGCAAAATCCGGATCGCGGACGAAGACGTTCGCCTCGCGCGACATCAGCAGGCTGTACGGATCGATGTTCGACGATCCGACGGTCGCGACGAGGCCGTCGATCACCGCGACCTTCGCGTGGAGGAACGATTGGTGGTATTCCTGGATGGTGATGCCCGCGGAGAGGAGCTGTCCGTACAGTGCGCGCGACGCGTAGTGGAGCAGCAGGTACTCGACGCGCCCCTGCAGCAGCAGCGTAACGGCGACGCCGCGCTCGGCGGCGGCGATCAGCGCGCGCCGGAAGCGGATGCCGGGAAAGAAGTACGAGCTCGCGATCAGGATCTCATGCTTCGCCGTGCGAATCGCCGCGAGGTATGCCGTCTCGATGTCGCGGCGGTGACGCAGGTTGTCGCGGATCAGGAACTTCGCCGTCTGCGCGCCCGCGCGCTGCGCGCGCCGCGGCGACGGGAACAGCGGCACCTCGCTCCTGCGGAACTGCACCAGCTCGTTGATCGCCCAGACGCGCTGCATCGTGCGCACGATCGGAACGAGCAGCGGGCCCTCGATGCGCAGCGCGAAGTCCACGCGCGGCGGCTTCTGCCCCGGCGTGTTGACGTCGTCGATGATGTTGATGCCGCCGACGAACGCGATGCGCCCGTCGATGTGGGCGAGCTTCCGATGGAGCCGCCGCAACCGGTGCGAGCGGAACTGCCACGGCGCGACTTCGGGCCGGTACTTGAGCAGCGATACCTTCCCGTCCTCGAGTTCGCGCTCGATCGCCGCGGTCAGGTAGTGCCGGGCCCCCCAGCCGTCGACGAGGACGCGGACGACGATCCCGCGTTGCGCGGCGCGAACGAGCGCAGCGGTGACGATCCGGCCGACGTCGTCGTCGGCGTAGATGTAGGTCTCGAGCCAGACCTCGCGCTCGGCGCGGTCGATCGCACGCGCGAGCGCCGGGAAATATTCGCCGCCGCTCCGCAGCAGCGTCACGCGGTTGCCCGGCAGGAAGCGATTCAGCGCCGCTTCCATTTGAGGTCGAACGTGGCGTGCAGCGCGGCGTGGTCGGAAATCCGCCCGCCCGGATAGGCGTAATGGATGTGCGCGTCGACGATCGACAGGCCGCGCGCATAGATCCGGTCGAGGCTGAATACGGGCAGCACCGACGGAAAGGTCCGCGCGGGGCGCCCGCGGACCGCCTC
>DATKMY010000140.1:0-11359 GCA_035541655.1 Casimicrobiaceae bacterium
TCGATGTGGCGATGAAACCGATGCCGGCGTACAGGATCGAGGCGCGCCGCCCGACTCGATCTCCGAGCCAGCCCCAGAGGAACGACCCGATAACGGTGCCGGTGATCCCCGACAGTGCGACGAGGACGACCGGGATGCTCCCGCCTGGATTGAGCGGCGACTTCAGCCCGTATTCGACCGTCATCCCGGGCAGGACGAAGGCAAGCGCCGTCGGCTTCATGATATCGATGATGACCGCAAGCGCCATGGCAAGCACGAGCGTGACGTGAGTAAGGTTGAGCGGCACGTCGTCGAGGGCGCGTACGCGGATGCGGGACGCCGCGCGCACTGCGTCATCTGCCGAGCGCGGATAGAGGCCGTACAGGCTCGCGATCAGGCCCACGACAATCGCCCCCATGCCGATCATCATCGGCATGTCCATCGGCATGCCGACCAGCCGGTAGCCGATGTCTTTGCCCATAAGGTACATGGGCAAATGCGCAACGACTCCCGCCGTCACGGCCACCACCCCGAACCAGAACGCTCCAGCGTGATGAAACGTCACCCCGCCCAGCCGCCGCAGCCTCCCCATGCCGATCCCCCCGGACTCATGCACCGCGGATTGCGCGCAGAGGCAGTGCCTCCACGTACCGCCGTGCGAAAGCGTAGCATGTCCCACTCCAGATAAAACTCCCTGCCGCTACCGCCCGAACCGCTTGCGCTCAGGATCGAAGGCTCCCGGGCCGCGAGCCCTCGTCGACAACGCGCGAGCCCTGCTCGACCTTCGGAAAGCGTACCAATGCCGGCATCGTGGATTCGCTCCATCTGCGCATGGCTCGCGCCGCGACGCCGATGCCCCGGCGAACGATCGCAGCCGAGATTCGAGCGCACGGAGACGAGATTGCGCGCGCGTCCCTGGGCGCGTGTGCTGATGCTCGGATGGGTCGCGGCCATCGCTGCCTCGTCGACGGCCCACCCGCTATCGTTGCAGGAATGCTTCGAGGGCGGCGATTTCATTGCGCACGCCGCCGAAGCGCGCGACAACGGGATCACGAAGGCCGCGTTCAATGACAGATTGCTCGCCGATATCTACCTGATCCAGGCGTTCCCGCCCGAACTGCGCTGGTTCGTTCAGGACCCCGACGATGCTGAGTTCCTCCTCGCGGAGGCCACCGACGTCTTCGATCGCCCGCAGGTCCCCGAAGCGCATCGCAGCGACTTCCTTTCGCGCTGCTTCGATCACAAGCTGGGGACAGGGGGGACGGCCTCGCCCGATCACGACCAACCGCCGGGCCGGGAGCCCTCGGAGCCCGGATCCGGCGGCACCAGGTGAACTTCCCGCGTTACACTGAAATACCGTCGCAAGCATAGTTTAGTTGCGCATGTGGGCGATGTCCGAGGCCTGACGATCGTCCGTAGCCCCCTTGCCCCCATTCGCGCCGGACTCTGCGCCGATTGCGACGCAGGGCCCCCGCCGAATCGCATCGCGTGCCCCCGAACGATCAACCAAACCCGCGTTCTTCGCCGCGCCCCCGAAAAACGATTTCCGCTAGACTCTCAAGCTGCGCTCACCGCCAACGCGGCGGGCCTTGGCCCGCTCCAACTCCCACCGCAGAGACGTCGCCACGATGATCCGACCCCCCCGCGCTGCCGTCCTCGCGCTCAGCATCTTCGCTGCCGGCGTAGCCGCGCAGCCGCTGCAGCCGCCGCCTTTCTACAATGTCGTGACGCTCGAAGCGAGCGCGACGGCGGACGTTCCGGCCGACACGCTCACCGCGACGCTCTTCACCGAGGAGCAGGGGTCCGACCCCGGACAGCTCGCCGCCAAGGTCAATGCGCGGATCGAGGAAGCACTCGCGAAGGCGAAGTCGGAGCCCAAGGTCGAGGCACGCTCCGGCAACTACCAGACGACGCCGGTCTACGATCGCGGCAACCAGATCACCGGTTGGCGGATCCGCGCCGACATCGTTCTCGAAAGCCGCGATTTCAAGGCGCTCAGCGCCCTCGCCGGCCAACTCCAGCCCACGCTCAAGCTCTGGTCGATGACCTTTTCGCTGTCGCGCCGCGCGCGCGAATCCGCGGAGGCGACCCTGACCGGCGAGGCGCTCGCGCGCTTCCAGGAGAAGGCGCGTGCGATCGCGAAGGCGCTTGGCTTCCCCGGGCACTCGCTCGGCCAGATCAGCATTCGCACCGAGGGCCCGGTTCAGGCGGTGCCGATGTTCCGCACCGCCGCCGTCGGGGTGGCCGAGGGCACGCCGCCGGCGGGACCTGTTCCCGTCGAGCCCGGCAAGGGCACAGTCAGCGTCTTCGTGTCGGGATCGGTGATTCTCGGTCCCCCGAAATAGGCGGCGAGCGCCCTCCCCGGCTCCCAACGCGGCAACGATGCGGCGCCAGCGCAACGCGAAGATCGTCGCGACACTCGGCCCCGCGAGCTCGACGCCAGCGCTCATCGAGTCGCTGTTCCACGCAGGCGTCGATGTCTTTCGCCTGAACTTCAGCCACGGCACGGCTGCCGACCACCGGAAGCGGATGGAGGCGATTCGCACCGTCGAGGACAGGGCGAACCGGCCGATAGCCGTGCTCGTCGATCTGCAGGGACCGAAGCTGCGGATCGGGACCTTCGCGGACGGCACGATCACGCTCGCGCCGGGGGACACGCTGCGGCTCGACCTCGATCCGGTTCCAGGCGACAACGTGCGCGTGAGCCTGCCGCATCCCGAGATCTTCGCCGTCATGGCGCCGGGCCAGCAGTTGCTGCTCGACGACGGCAAGCTGCGGCTCGAGGTCCAGCACTGCGGCGATGACTTCGCTGTCACGCGGGTCGTTGTTGGCGGCAAGCTCTCCGATCAGAAGGGCGTCAACATCCCCGACGCGATCGTTCCGCTCTCGCCGCTCACCGCCAAGGACCGCCGCGATCTCGCCTTCGGCCTCGAGCTGGGCGCCGACTGGGTGGCGCTTTCGTTCGTCCAGCGCCCCGAGGACATCGACGAGGCGCGCGGGCTGATCGGGGACCGTGCGGCGATCATCGCGAAACTCGAGAAGCCGATGGCGGTGAACCGCCTCGACGCGATAGTCGAGAAGGCTGACGGAATCATGGTGGCGCGCGGGGACCTTGGCGTGGAGATGCGACCCGAGCAGGTGCCTACGGTGCAGCGGCGGATCCTGCGCGTATGCCGCCGCGCGGGAAAGCCCGTGATCGTCGCCACGCAAATGCTGGAATCGATGATCACGATGCCGGTGCCGACGCGCGCCGAGGCTTCCGACGTCGCCACGGCAGTCTACGACGGCGCCGACGCCGTGATGCTCTCGGCGGAGTCGGCATCGGGGGAGCATCCGCTCGAGGCGGTCGAGATGATGGAGCGCATCATTCGCCAGGTAGAGCGCGACGAGCACTATCGAACGCTCACCGATGCGCAGCACTCGGATCCCCGCGCCACCGCGGCCGACGCAATCATGTATTCGCTGCGCGCGGCCGCGCACATCGTGTCGGCATCGGCGACCGTCATCTACACGGCTTCGGGATCGTCGAGCATCCGCGCCTCGCGCGAGCGTCCGGAGGCGCCGCTCCTGAGCCTCACGCCGAAGCTCTCGACGGCGCGTCGGCTCGCGCTGGTGTGGGGCGTGCACTCGGTGCTTGTGCCCGACATCTCCGACGTCGACACCATGGCGGAGCTCGCGTGCCGGACAGCGCTTCACGAAGGATTTGCGCTGCCCGGCGATCAGATCGTGATCGCCGCCGGCGTGCCCTTCGGCCGTGCCGGAACCACCAACATGCTGCGGCTCGCGACCGTGACCGACGCGCCGCCCGGACAAGGCACTCGGGGCTGATCGCCTCGTCAGTTCCTCGGAAGCTTGCTCGCGACGCCCTCGACGTAGTAGTCCATCTTCCCGAGCTCGTCGTCCGTCATGGTCCTGCCGGCGGGCACGCGCGTCTTGCCGTCCCGATCGACGACCGGGCCCGCGAACGGGTGCAGCGTTCCGGCCTTGATCGCTGCTTCCTGCCCGGCGACGAGCGCCTTCACCTCCGCTGGGATCGCGGGATTGAGCGGTGCGAGCCTGATCATGCCGTCCTTCATTCCGCCCCAAACGTTGGTGGTCTTCCACGTGCCCGCAAGGACATCGCTAACCGTCTTCGTGTAGAAATCGCCCCACTGGTGCGTCGTCGCCGTGAGCTGCGCCCTCGGCCCATACCTCGACATGTCCGAGTGATAGCCGAGCGCATACTTGCCCTTCTCCTCGGCTGCCTGCACGACGGAGGTCGAGTCGGTGTGGTTCGTCACGACGTCGGCTCCCTGCGCGATCAGCGTGTTCGCAGCCTCGCGCTCCTTGCCCGGGTCGTACCACGAGTTGGTCCAGATGACGCGCACCTCGGCCTTCGGATCGACGCTCCGGGCGCCGCGCGTGTACGCGTTGATTCCCTGGAGGACTTCGGGAATCGGAAAGGCCGCGACATAGCCGAGGACGTTCGACTTCGTCATGCTGCCGGCGATCACGCCGGCGAGATAGCGGCCTTCGTAGAAGCGCGCGTTGTAGATGCCGAGGTTCGGGCCGGTCTTGTAGCCCGTCGCATGCATGAAAATCACCTTCGGAAACTGCTTCGCGACTCTCTCGGTGTAGTTCATGTAGCCGAAGCTCGTCGTGAACACGACCCTGCACCCGCCTTGCGCGAGCTCGCGGATGACGCGCTCGGCGTCGGCCCCCTCGGGAACGCTCTCGACGAACTTCGTCGTCACCTTTCCGCCTAATGCGGACTCCATTTGTTTCCGTCCCTGGTCGTGCTGATACGACCAGCCCGCATCGCCGATCGGGCTTACGTAGACGAAGCAAATCAGCTCGGCGGCCGATGCGCCTGCCGCACAGAGCATCGATGCACCGAGGATCGCGAGTGCGCGAGCCCATTGCCTGACCTGCAGCATGTTCGATTCTCCTCGTTTTGCTCTGGCGCGCGTGCCGCCGCGGCACTCGAGGCCGTATCGCGCCGGGCGGTCGGCAAGCGAATCCAGCCGAGCACCCCCTTCTCTACGCCTCGGGACGGTAGGGCTGCCCCAGCGACGCCGGCGAGTTCAATCGTATCGCATTGGGGTTCCGCGATATCACCACGAGCACGACGATCGTCGCGATATACGGAAGCGCGGACAGGAGCTCCGACGGCAGCTCGACGCTCGCGCCGGAGCCCTGGACGAACAGCTGGGCGATCATCACTCCGCCGAAGAGATAGGCGCCGAGAAGCACGCGCGCCGGATGCCACGTCGCGAAGACCACGAGCGCGAGCGCGATCCATCCGCGCCCCGCCACCATGCCTTCGACCCACACCGGCGTGTAGCAGACCGACAGGAACGCGCCCGCGAGGCCCGCCATCGCTCCGCCGAACAGCGTGGCCGCGTAGCGAACTCGAATCACCGGTAGACCCGTCGCATGCGCCGAGACCGGCGATTCGCCGATCGCACGGAGCACGAGGCCGCCGCGGCTGCGATAGAGGAACCAGGTGATCGCGCCGAAGAGAATCCACGATAGATAGACCAGCGGCTGCTGTTCGAAGAACGCCGGCCCGACGACCGGGATCGCCGACAGCATCGGTACCGGCAGCGCAGGCACGGGCGGCACCGTCAGCGATTCGTACGGCTTGCCGATGAACGCCGAGAGTCCGACGCCGAGTATCGAAAGCGCGAGGCCCGAGGCGACCTGGTTCGCGGCCAGCGTGATCGCCACGAAGGCGAAGACGAGCGCCAGCGCGGCGCCGGCGGCCATGCCGGCGAGCGCACCGATCGTCGCGCTGTCCGAATGAAACGTCGCGGCGAAACCTGCAACCGCGCCGATCGACATCATCCCCTCGGCGCCGAGGTTGAGCACGCCGGAGCGCTCGGTGACGAGCTCGCCCAGCGCCGCGAGGATCAGCGGCGTTCCCGCGGCGAGCGTCGACGCGAGTATCGAAGTCAGGATGCCGGGTTCGATGATCGCCCTTTCGAATCGTCGGACCAGCGGAGCCTGTAATTGACGAACACGTCGGCGCCGAGGAGGAAGAGCAGCAGCATGCCCTGGAACACCTTCGCGATCGACGACGGCAGGTTCAGGGACTGCTGCGCCTGCTCGCCACCGAGATAGAGAAGCGCCATCAGCAGGCTCGCGAACACGATGCCGACCGGGTTTAGCCGCCCGACGAAGGCGACGATGATCGCCGCAAAGCCGTAGTTGTTCGACACGTGCTCCGTGAGCTGGCCCATGGGCCCGGCGACCTCGGCGATTCCGGCAATGCCCGCCATCGTTCCTCCGGCGAGCATTCCTGTCCAGACGGTCCGCCGCGTCGAGAAGCCCGCGTAGCGTGCCGCCGCGTCGGATTCGCCGGCTACGCGCATCTGATAGCCGGTGAAGCTCTTCTGCATGAAAACGTACGCGGCGAGCACCGCGGCAAGCGCGATCGGCAGCACCGCGTTGAGACGCGTGCCTTCGACGAGCGTGGGCAACAGCGCGGCATCGGCGAACATCTTCGTCTGTGGAAAGTTGAAGCCTTGCGGATCCTTCCACGGGCCGTGGACGAGCCACGAGACGGCGAGCTGCGCAATGTAGACGAGCATCAGCGAGACGAGGATCTCGTTCGCATTGAACCGGATGCGCAGGATCGCCGGGATCGACGCCCAGAGCGCTCCGCCGATCGCACCCGCCACGATCATCGCCGGCAGCAGTAGCGGGCCCCCGCCCGCATCGAAATGGAGCGCGATGCCGCCACCCGCGATCGCCCCGGCGATGAACTGGCCTTCGGCGCCGATGTTCCACACGTTCGCCCTGAAGCCGACGGCGAGTCCCACGGCGATCAGCATCAGCGGCGACGCCTTGAGCAGCAGCTCGGCCACGCCGTAGGCGTCCTTGAGCGGGCTCAGGAAAAAAACCCGGATCGCTTCGAACGGATCCTTGCCGAGCGCCGCGAACAGGACGAATCCCCCGACGAGCGTGAGCGCCGCCGCAACGAGCGGCGCCGCGTAGCGCATCGCAAGCGAAGGCTCGCCGCGCGCCTCGAGGCTAAGCCGCATCCGGGAACTCCGGCGGCTGCTCGGCACCGGGCCACGCACCGCCCATCCAGAGGCCGATCTCCTCGACGCTCGTCTCGCCCGTGCGCTTCGCCGGAGACAGCTTGCCGTTGGCGATGACAGCAATCCTGTCGCAGATCTCGAAGAGCTCCTCGAGTTCCTCCGAGATCACGAGCACCGCGGCTCCAGCCGCGGCGAGGTCGAGCAATGCCTGCCGCACGACAATGGAGGCGCCGACGTCGACGCCCCAGGTCGGCTGCGCGACGACGAGCACCTTCGGCTGTTGCAGCACCTCGCGCGCGACGATGAACTTCTGCAGATTGCCGCCGGAGAGCGAATCGGCACGCGCCTGCGGGCCGCCCGCGACGACGTTGAAGCGATCGATGCACTCGCGGGCGAAACCCGCGAGCGCTGCGGAATCGATCATCCCCCAGCGCACCATGCCGCGCCGATGCGCTGTGAGGAGCGCATTCTCTGCGAGCGTCATCCTCCCGAGCGCGCCTCGGCCCAGCCGCTCCTCGGGGACGAAGCCCAATCCCAGCCGGCGCCGGCGGCCGGCGCGCATCCGCCCGGCTTCGATGCCGAGGATCTGCACCGGATGCCTCTCGGCGAGCCGCTCTTCGCCGGAGATCGCCCACAGCAGCTCTTTCTGCCCGTTGCCCGAAATCCCGGCGATGCCGACGATCTCCCCCGAATGGACGTCGAGGCGAATGTTCCTGAGGTCCACGCCATGGGGCTCGCCCGACGCGCGGGAGAGTCCGGCGAGCCGCAACCTCGCCTCGGCACCCGCGGAATGCGCGCGGTGCCGCGGCACGGGAAGCTCCGCGCCGATCATCATTCTTGCCATCGAGTGCGGCGTCTCGCGGGAAGGGATGCAGGTCGCGGTGACGCGACCCGCGCGCAGCACGGTCGCGACGTCGCAAAGCGCCTTGATCTCGTCGAGCTTGTGACTGATGTAGAGGATGCTGCAGCCTTCCGCGGACAGCGCGCGCAGCGTGTCGAAGAGCTTGCGCACCGCCTGGGGGGTGAGCACCGACGTCGGCTCGTCGAGAATCAGGAGCCTCGGCCTCTGCATCAGGCAGCGAACGATTTCGACGCGCTGGCGCTCGCCCACGGACAGTGCATGCACGAGTTGCCGCGGGTCGACCGCGAGTCCGTAGCGGGTCGACACCGCCGAGATCTCGCGGGCCAGCGCTCCGCGATCGACGGAACCCGCGTGCGTAAGCGCGATGTTCTCGGCCACGGTGAGGGTCTCGAACAGCGAGAAGTGCTGGAAGACCATCCCGATCCCGAGGGCGCGCGCATGCGCCGGATCGCGCGGCAGCAGCGATTGGCCCTCCCATCGCATCTCTCCCTCCGCGGGTGGGGTCACGCCGCAGATCACTTTCATCAGCGTCGACTTGCCTGCCCCGTTCTCCCCGAGCACCGCGTGGATTTCGCCGGGCATGACAGCGAGATCGATGCCGTCGTTTGCGATGACGCCGGGATAAACCTTGCGGATGCCGTGCAAAACGAGCCGCGCCGCGCCGATTGGCCCTCCGGCCGCCGCCGGAGCTGCCGTGCTGCCCGCGCGCCGATTCGAACTGCTGCGGCTGGCCAAGCGCGGGACCCGTCAGCCCACGGGCTTCGCCGCAGCACGCGCCGTGCGCACGCAATAGGCGGCGAGCGCGTCGATCACTGCGTCGTCCTCGCCCGCCGAGGGCGCCATCACGATCGCAACGCCCGGCAGCCCCGCCCGCGCGGCTGCGATCAGCCTTGGAGCGTCGACCCGCATGTGGCCTCCCCGCCCCAGGAACATGGGCACGATGACAATCGACTTGGCGCCGAGCTTGGCTAGGCGTCTCGCCGCTTGCTCGAGGCTCGGCTCCAGGTGCTCGAGATAGGCGAGCTCGACGACCAGCCCCGGGGCTCCTGCCCGGACCTTGGAGACGATGCGCGTGAACGGCTCGGCCCAGCGCTCGTCGCGGGCGCCATGGGCGAACAGGATGATCGCGGGCCCCGAGGCTTCGGTTTTCAACGCCTTGCCGCTCCCGGTGCCGAGAGCGGCGATCCGTTATAGCCGGTAACGCCTACTACATTCCCACTTATTCTTTTGGAATATAGAAACCGGAAGATAATGTTCATCGGATTATATATCGCGACGCAACATGTACCGTTACGACCGCTTCGATCAAGCAATAGTCGACCAGCGGGTCGCCCAGTTCCGCGACCAGACACGACGCTTCCTCGCAGGCGATTTGACCGAGGACGAATTCAGGCCGCTGCGGCTGCGCAACGGCCTCTACATCCAGAAGCACGCGCCGATGCTTCGAATCGCGATCCCGTATGGCCTGCTTTCGTCGGCGCAGCTGCGGACGCTCGCGCAGATTGCCCGCCAGTATGACCGAGGTTACGGGCATTTCACCACCCGGCAGAATATCCAGTTCAACTGGCCGCGCCTCGAGGACGTTCCCGAGATCCTTGCGCTCCTGGCGACGGTCCAGATGCACGCGATCCAGACTTCGGGCAACTGCGTGCGCAACGTCACGAGCGACCCCTTTGCCGGCGTCGCCGGTGACGAGATCGTCGATCCTCGGCCGTGGTCCGAGCTCGTGCGGCAGTGGTCGACGCTCAACCCCGAGTTCGAGTTCCTGCCGCGCAAGTTCAAGATCGCGGTGAGCGGCTCGACCGAAGATCGCACGGCGCTGCTCGTCCATGACATCGGCGTGCAGGCGGTGCGCAACGTCGCGGGCGAGGTCGGCTTCCGCGTCGCGGTCGGCGGCGGCCAGGGACGCACGCCGATGATCGGCCGCGTGATCCGCGAGTTCCTGCCGGCAGCCGAGCTCCTCAACTACTTCGACGCGATTCTGCGCGTCTACAACCGCTACGGTCGCCGCGACAACATCTACAAGGCGCGGATCAAGATCCTCGTGAAGGAGCTCACGCCCGCCGAATTCACGCGCCAAGTCGAAGCGGAATGGGACGCGGTCCGCGGCGGTCCGGGCACGGTGCCGCCGGAGGAGATCGAACGGCTCGCCGCGCACTTCGTGGACCCGCCCTATCGCGAATTTCCGCGCGATAGCGTCGCGTGGCGTGCTGCGCTCGCCGACAGCCGGCCGCTCTCCCGCTGGGCGAGCCGCAACGTGAAGCCGCACAAGCGCAAGGGTTACGCGAGCGTCACGCTCTCGCTCAAGCGCACCGGAACGGCACCCGGCGACGCGACCGCCGAGGAAATGGACACGATCGCCGATCTCGCCGATCGCTTCAGCTTCGGCGAAGTTCGCGTGACGCACGAGCAGAATCTCGTGCTTGCCGATGTGCTGCAAAACGATCTGCCGGCGCTGTGGGGGCGACTAAAGGCGCTCGGATTCGCGACGCCGAACATCGGCCTCCTGACGGACATCGTCTGTTGCCCCGGCGGCGACTTCTGCTCGCTCGCGAATGCCAAGTCGATTCCGATCGCCGAGGCGATCCAGCGCCGCTTCGACGATCTCGACTACATCCACGACCTGGGCGATCTCGAGCTCAACATGTCGGGCTGCATGAACGCGTGCGGCCACCATCACGTCGGCAACATCGGCATTCTCGGCGTCGACAAGAGCGGGGAGGAGTGGTACCAGGTTTCGATCGGCGGCGCGCAAGGCAACGACGCGGCGCTCGGCAGGGTGATCGGCCCTTCGTTCGCCGCGGCCGAGGTTCCCGATGTCATTGCGAAGCTCGTCGACGTCTATGTCGAGAACCGCCGCGACGACGAGCGTTTCATCGAAACCGTGAGGCGCATCGGCGCCGAACCGTTCAAGGAGCGCGTCTATGCCGCGACTCATTAAGAAGCGCGCGGTCGCCGACGACGGCTGGACGCTCCTGAGGAATGCCGCTTCGCTTGCCGAGGTTCCGGACGGCGTTCCGGTGATCGTTCCGCTCGCGCTATGGATCGAGCGCCGCGCGGCGCTCCATGCTCGCGGGGAAGTCGGCGTGTGGCTCGCGCCGGCGGACGATCCGCGCGTGCTCGTCCCCGACCTCGCGACGCTGCCGCTGATCGCGGTCGATTTTCCGAAGTTTGGCGACGGCCGCGGCTACTCGACCGCAAGGCTGCTCCGCGACCGCTACGGCTACCGCGGCGAGCTGCGTGCGATCGGCGACGTGCTGCGCGATCAGCTCTTCGCGCTCTCCGAGTGCGGCTTCGACGCCTTCGCGATCCGCGAGGACCGCGATCCCGTCGATGCTCTCGCGGGCTTCGACGACTTCGCAGCCGGCGTCTACACGTCGACGGCGCGCACCCCGCGACCCTGGTTCCGGCGCCGTCAGGCGGAGCGACCTGCCGCCGCCAACGAGCCACAGCCTACGCCGCGCGTCGCCGAAGTTCTCGCGCGGCTGCACTC
>DATKMY010000141.1:0-19223 GCA_035541655.1 Casimicrobiaceae bacterium
GAATTGAAATGAAATCGACTCGCTTCGCGACCCCGGTTGCAGCCCTGCGACATAGCGGGCGAACCATCGATCGGACTCGATCAGCCTGTCGGCGAGCTCGTCGAGCTCGGGGACCAGGTCGGTGTTGGTCGACGGATGAGGCGCCGGGACGCCGAGCAGGCGCGCCCTGAAGAGTTCCTCCACGATGACCATGTGGTTGAGCTGCTGCCGCATGAATGCGGCCGACGGGGGCGGGCCGACGCGGCGTATCGCATCGAGAGCGCGTCGATCGGCCCACTGCTTGTAGTCGAACGCTTCGGCGAGCATGCGGAGTCCTCAGTGCGCGAGCTCCGTCGCGCGAATTTCGAAGCGCACGCGGACCTCGTCCTTGACCTGGATCGCGCCCCCCAGCACGCTCAGCGGGGTCACGCCGAAGTCCGTCTGCCTCAGCGCCAGGCGGCCCGTCGCGACGAGCGAACCCGAGGTCATTTCGACCGTCACCGGCGCGCGCATCGTGCGTCGCACGCCGTGGACCTCGATGGTGACATCGACGCGTTTGTCAACCTTGTTGACAATTACGCCGCCCTGGTCGCCCTCGCCTTCGATGCCGGCCACGTGGATCAGCGCATACGGAAACGCCGCCGCTTCCAGCGAAGCGAGCATGTTGCGGCGCGTCCCGGTGATGTCGTCTTCGCTCGGCTGCGTATCGAATCCCGCCTGCTTGCGCAAATCCGGCTCGTCCACCACGAGTGCGGCGAGGCGCAGATAGAGGTCGGCGCGGTTCGCGCCGGGTGCCACGAATCCGCGTACGTCGTGGCTCGCGATGACGTGATCGTGCCCAAGTCGGGCGAGCGAACCGCCGCGGAACACCTCGATCGCCACGAGCGACTCCTTGGGATCGACGCCGAGCACCGCGAGCCCCTGGGCGGCCGCTTGCCGGTAATACGCATCGGGAAACGCCGCAGGTATCGCCTCGGCGGTCGACGGCGCCGGCGGCTGGACCGTGCAGCCCGCCAGCCATCCGAACGCCACCGCCGCCACGAGCTTGCGCATGAGAGTCATTATCGTCGATGTCGCCAGGTCGATCGCCGCTGTGCGCAAACATCGCCTACGTCAGCCGACTTCCGACGCCAAAGCGGGCGGTCGTCCGATCCCGCCCGGAGACCGGCCAACCTACCCTGTTTCGCGTCCGAGGAATCCTGCGCGTGGATCGGCCGGCTTGACAATTAATTAAACATTTAATTAATATCCGAACGTGACCAAACGACCACCGCTGCGGCGTGCGCGCGGGCGTCCTGCCCTCGCCCCCCAGATCGGCACGCGCGAAGCGCTCCTCGACGCCGCCGTCACGCTCTTTGCCGAGCAAGGCGTGGCGGCGACCACCTCTGCGGGGATCGCCGAGCGCGCGGGCGTCACGCCGGCGATGGTCCACTACCACTTTCGCAGCCGCGAGCGGCTGCTCGACGCGGTCGTCGACGAGCGCCTTGCCCGCTTCCCTGCCCGCGTCTTCGGTGGGCCGGCGCTGGCGAGTTCGGGTGCCGCCACGCTCGTCGAGACGATCGTGCGGCGCGTCTACGAGGCCGCCGAGCAGATGCCCTGGATGCCGCCGATCTGGATCCGCGAGGTGGTCGCCGAGGGCGGGATCCTCCGCGATCGGATGTTTCGACACTTCCCGATGCAAGCGCTCGGGACGCTGATCGAGACGCTCGCGCGCGAGCATCGGCAGCACAGGATTCCCGCCGGCATCGAGCCTCGCCTCGTCTTTCTCACAATCGCAGGAGTCGCGATGCTGCCCCTGGCCACGCGCCGCCTTTGGTCGCGCATCCCGGCGATGGCGGATCTCACGAACGCGCAGTTGCTGCGGCACGCACTCACCGTGCTCTCGGCAGGGCTCGTGCCGACACGCCACCGCACCCGGAGAAATGCATGAACGAGCCCTCGAAAAGCCTGCAGCGCTCCGCCGCCATGCTCGCCTGCGCTGCAGTGCTCGCGGCATGCAGCAAATCGGAGCCGCCCGCGTACCAGGGCTATGTCGAAGGCGAGTTCGTTTACGTCTCTTCGCCGATCGCCGGGCGTCTCGACGCGCTACACGTGAAGCGCGGAGACGAGATCGCCGCCGGGTCGCCGCTCTTCGCGCTCGAATCGGTGAGCGAGGCGGCGGCGCTCCGCCAGGCGCAGGAGCAGTTGAAAGCGGCGCAGGCACAGCTCGCCGACCTGAACCTGGGCAAGCGGCTGCCGGAGCAGGACGTGACGCGCGCGCAGCTCCAGCAGGCGCAGGTGGACGACCAGAAGCTCGCCACCACGCTCGCGCGCGACGAAGCGCAATTCGCGATCGGCGGCATCTCGCGCCAGCAGTTGGACGACAGCCGTGCGGCGCGCGCCGCGGCGGTCGCCAGGGTTCGCCAGCTCCAGAGCGAGTTGACGGTCGCCGCGCTACCGAGCCGCGGCGATCAGATCAAGGCCCAGGCCGCACAGGTCGCCGCCGCGCAGGCCGGGGTCGACCAAGCGCGGTGGAAGCTCGATCAGAAGACGGTCGTCGCCACGCATGCCGGCCGCGTCTTCGACACGCCCTACCGCCTTGGCGAATGGGTCGCCGCGGGCAATCCCGTCGTGCGGATGCTGCCGCCCCAGTACGTGAAGGTGCGCTTTTTCGTCCCCGAGACGGTCGTCGGCGCCTTGAGCGCCGGACGCAGCGTATCGATCCATTGCGACGGTTGCCCGAACGACGTGCCGGGAACGCTGAGCTACGTGTCGACCGAGGCCGAGTTCACGCCGCCCGTCATCTACAGCAACGAGACGCGCAACAAGCTCGTGTTCATGGTCGAGGCGCGCCCCTCGCCCGACAGCAAGGTGAAGTTGAACCCGGGTCAGCCGGTGAGCGTGCGGCTGCCATGAGCGCGAATTGCCCCGAAGTGCGAAGCGCGGGCGGTGATCCTTCGAGCGCTGCGATCGCAGACGCCGGCCGCGGCGCCGAAGTTGGAGCGAACGCGCCGATGATCGACGTCCACGGACTCGACAAGAGCTTCGGCGACAAA
Source organism: Casimicrobiaceae bacterium (assembly GCA_035541655.1). GTDB lineage: Bacteria > Pseudomonadota > Gammaproteobacteria > Burkholderiales > Casimicrobiaceae > CAIWHR01. The sequence goes on from DATKMY010000141.1 coordinate 3,015, forward strand.
CACGTCGTCGTCGACCTGTCGCTCAAGGTCGGTCGGGGCGAGATCTTCGGCTTCCTCGGCCCCAACGGCAGCGGAAAGACGACGTCGATCCGGCTGATGTGCGGTCTGCTCACACCCGACGCCGGCAACGGCACGTGCCTCGGCTACGACATTCGCGCGCAGTCCGGTGCGATCAAGCGGAACGTCGGCTACATGACGCAGCGATTCTCGTTCTGGGAGGACCTCACGATTCGCGAGAACCTCGACTTCGTCGCGCGCATCTACGAGATGCGTGACCGAAAAGCGGCCGTCGACCGCGCGCTCGAGGACCTCGGGCTTGCGACGCGAGCGAAGCAGTTGACCGGAACGCTCTCCGGCGGCTGGAAACAGCGGCTCGCGCTCGCGGCGTGCATGCTGCATCAGCCGCGGCTGCTTCTCCTCGACGAACCGACGGCAGGCGTCGATCCCAACGCGAGGCGCGAGTTCTGGGAAGAGCTCCATCGCCTGGCCGCGCAGGGCATCTCGATACTCGTGAGCACGCATTACATGGACGAGGCCTCGCGCTGCCACAAGCTCGCATACATCGCCTACGGGCGGCTCCTTGCCCAGGGAACGGTGGAAGAGGTGATCGCGAGCCAGGGCCTCACGACCTTCGCGATGATCGGACCGGATCTCGCGAGCCTCTCCGAGCAGCTGCAGGGCAAGCCCGGCGTCGAGCAGACCGCGGCCTTCGGCGGAACCGTCCACGTGACCGGCAAGGACGGCGCGCGCCTCGAGAAGACGCTGACCGAGGTCACCCGCGGCACCGGGGCTCGGTACGCGCCCGTCGAAACGGGACTCGAGGACGTGTTCATTCACCTGATGCAGCGGGCGACCGACAACTGGGGCGACGACGACGCCAAGGCGAAGCAATGACCGACCGCCCCGAGACGATTTCGCCGTTTTCACTGCAGCGCTGGATGGCGATGCTCGTGAAGGAGTTCCTGCAGCTCGCCCGCGATCGCATCACGTTCGCGATGATCATCGCGATACCGATCATCCAGCTTACGCTCTTCGGCTATGCGATCAACACCGATCCGAAGCACATGCCGACCGCAGTGATCATGGCAGACCACAGTGAGTTCACGCGCTCGCTGGTCGCGGCACTGAAGATGTCGGACTACTTCCGGATCGTCTCCGACACGCCTGACGAAGCCCAGGCGCACGCAGCGCTCCAGCGCGGAACCGCACAGTTCGTCGTCACGATCCCCCCCGACTTCACCGCGAAGCTGCTCCGCGGAGAGCGGCCAACCGTGCTGATCGAGGCCGACGCGAGCGACCCCACGGCGACCGGCGCCGCAATCGCAGCGATCAACGAGCTTCCGAGCGTCGTATCGGGCAAGGACCTCACCGGAGCGCTCGCACACCTCGCCGTCAAGCCGCCCCCCTTCGACGTCTCCGTCCATCGCTCGTACAACCCGGAGTCGCTGACGCAGTACAACATCGTTCCCGGGTTGATGGGCGTGATCCTGACGATGACGATGGTGATGATGACGGGGCTCGCGATCACGCGCGAGCGCGAACGCGGAACGATGGAGAACCTGCTCGCGATGCCGCTCTCCCCGCTCGAGGTAATGACGGGCAAGATCGTGCCTTACATCGCGATCGGGCTGATCCAGGCTTCGATCATCCTGCTCGCCGCGCGCTACATATTCGACGTGCCGTTCGTCGGCAGACTCGTCACGCTGTTCGTCGCGTCGCTGCTTTTCATCGCGTGCAACCTGACCGTCGGCATCACGGTGTCGTCGCTCGCCGGCAACCAGCTTCAGGCGATGCAACTCACGTTCTTCTACTTCCTGCCGAATATCCTGTTGTCCGGATTCATGTTCCCGTTCCGCGGCATGCCCGAGTGGGCGCAGTGGATCGGCAGCGTCCTGCCGCTCACCCATTTCAACCGGCTCGTGCGCGGCATTCTGCTGAAGGGTGCCGACTGGCCGGATCTGTGGCAAAGCACGTGGCCGCTGATGATCTTCGTGGTCGTCGTGATGGGCGTCGCGCTCAAGTTTTACAGGAGGACCCTCGATTGAAGCCCTGTCTCTCGCTGCTCCTCGCCTGCTTGTGCGCAGGGTGCACCGTCGGTCCCGACTTTCGCACGCCGGATCCGCCGTCCGTCGATCGCTACGTGCCGGGCCCAGCCGCCGAGATTGCGCTCGCAGCGCGCCCGGACCGTGACATCCCGGCCGAGTGGTGGACGCTGTTCGGGTCGCCCGAGCTCGACGCGCTGGTCCGCCGCGCGCTCGAGCGCAGTCCGACGCTCGCCCAGGCGCAGGCGCGCCTCGTCGAGGCTCGCGAGTTGCGGACTGCGCGGACCGGCGCGGCCGACGTGCCGGAGATCAACCTAACCGGTGGCGTCACCCGCGAGCGGATCGACCCCGCGACGTTCGGATTCCCGCAGGCACCGAACCCCGGTCCCTTCACGGTCTACAGCATCGGCGCGAACGTCTCCTACACGTTCGACATCTTCGGGGGCACACGCCGTGAGCTCGAAGGACTCGCCGCGCAAGTCGACTACGACGCCTACGAGCTCGAGGCCGCGCGCCTGACGCTCGCGGCGAACGTCGTCACGACCGCGGTGCGCCTCGCGGGGATTCGCGCGCAAATCGAATCGACCGAGGCGATTCTGGCAGCGCAGGCGAAGGAGCTCGCGATCGTCGAGCAACGCTACGCCGCCGGCGGTGTCGCCGAGCTCGATTTGCGCAACCAGCAGGCGCTCGTCGCCGAGACGCGCGCCTCCCTCGCGCCTCTGCACGCACAGCGCGAGCAGGCGATCCACCTGCTCGCGATCTATTGCGGCGATCCGCCTGCCGCCGTCCCCATTCCCGGGCTCCGCCTTGCAGATTTCAGGCTTCCGGCGGCGATCCCGAGTCGCCTGCCCTCGGAGCTCGTTCGCCAGCGACCCGACATCCGCGCGGCCGAGGCGCTGCTGCACAAGGCGAGCGCCGACGTCGGCGTGGCGACGGCGAATCTCTATCCGAAGATCTCGATCTCCGGCAACCTCTCGTCGAGCCAGCTGAGCCTCTCCGATCTCTTCGGCAGTGGCTTCAACGTGTGGAACATCGGCGCGAATCTCGTACAGCCGCTCGTGCGCGGCGGCGAACTGCAGGCGCGCAAGCGCGCTGCCATCGCCGTCTACGATCAATCCGAAGCAGCGTATCGGCTCGCCGTTCTTCAGGGAATTCAGAACGTCGCCGACGTCCTGCGCGCTCTCGAAGCGGATGGTCGGGCCGAGGCGGCGCGATCGGAGCAGGCGTCGCGCGCCGCTGCCGCCTATCGCATCACGATCGGCCGCTACGACGCGGGCGGCGTGAGCCAGCTTGCGGTGCTCGACGCCGAGCGCACGCGCCTGCGCGCGGAGACCGATCGCCTCCAGGCGATCGCGAATCGCCTCTCCGACACCGCTGCGCTGTTCCAGGCGCTCGGCGGCGGATGGTGGGACGCCCGCGATGCGACTGCGTCGTCGACCCCCTCGCCTGCGCTGCCCTAGGAGCGCTCGCGAAATGGCCGTGTCATGAATCGGCAGCGATCGAGTTGGCGACACGGAAACGAGATCGCGGCGACGCCGTCACGATTTCGAGGCTTTGGTTGACCTGCCTCAACTACCGGAGGCGACCGCGGCGACGCGAGGCATTGAGCCCTGTCATCATGAGCATGTCGCAGTTCGTCCACGAGATTCCAGATGACCAAGGACTATCGCGAGATCACCCGGTCGGTGTCGAATGCCCTCGCGACGCTGAGGACCGACACGCCCGAGCTCACAAAGGCATTCGGCGCCCTGGCACGCGCCGCCTCTCGGGACGGGGCGCTCGACAGCAAGACGAAGGAGCTCATTGCCCTTGCGCTGGGTGTAGCCGCCCACTGCGATGCGTGCATAGGCTTCCATGTACAGGCGCTCGCGAAGCACGGCGCCACGACCGCCGAGGTCGAAGAAGCGCTCGGGATGGCCGTGTACATGGGTGGCGGCCCTTCGCTCATGTACGCTGCCGACGCGATTACCGCGTGGCAGCAGTGCAAGGCGCCCGTGGCGGCCGCGGTCGCCTAGAAGATCCCTGACCTCGGCGCCAGGCGCCGCTCGCTAAGGGATAGCGCGCTCGCTTCGGTTCTGCATCGCGTCGTTGACGGCCATGAGCAGGTCTTCGCCGTCGAAAGGCTTTCTGAAGAATCGGCAGCCACCCGCGCCGAAGGCCGGCGGCCGGTCCGGCGCGACGGCATGCCCGGTGATGAGGATGATCGGCAGCCCCGGCCTTGCCGCACAGACTCGCCGCGACAACTCGAAGCCATCGATTGTGGGGAGGTCCACGTCCGAGATCAGGCAGTCGATCTCGGGCAGACTGCCGCTCTCGAGCAGCGCCGCGGCGGAGGCGAACAACCATGCAGTATGGCCGGCCGATTCCAGAAGGGCTTCGAGCGACTCGAGAATTCGCCCGTCGTCGTCAACCACTGCAACGATGTAATGCGGAGGGTGTTCTGCCATGGTGCGCGTCTGCCGGAGCCAAGGAACTTATGGCCAACTCGTGAACATCGATCACCATAATTTTGCGAGGCGAATCGATGCCTGCGCACTGACCTGGATCAAGCCGCGAGCCCCCGGCAATTGCCGGGCAGAGCCGGAATCGACGGCGACCGCTCGCAGCTCGATTGGAGTAGGATTTCGCTGGAGTTACACCCGTGTTCATCCGACCGAAGGGGACGAGATGGCGTCGAAGTCGCGAGGCAATGACTCTCGGCGGCGACGAGCATGAGACGATTTTCTGCAAAGCCCTCCTCGGCACTGGTGTCGCGTCGATGAGTTCCGCTGATCATCTCGTGCTGATCGTGGACGACGACGATCGCGTCCGCGAATCGCTCGCGGAGCTGTTGGCCGCCGACCAGCTCTCCTCCGCCGCGTTCGGGTCCGCCGCCGAGTACATCGGCTACCCGAAGCCCGACGTGCCGTCCTGCCTGATCCTCGACGTCGAGCTTTCGGACGTCAACGGCCTCGAGCTGCAGCGGCAGCTCAACGACGGCCATCATCCGCCGATCATCTTCGTGACGGGCCACGGCAGCATTCCTTCCAGCGTGCGTGCAGCCACTCGCGGGGCGTGCGCGCGGGAAACGGGCATCCCGCAACCCTTGGCGCTCCCGTGAGCGTATCGGCAGGCTGTTGAGCTATACTTTTTCCAACAGCGGCGCAGACCTGCACCAAGAGGCAATACCAACAACCCGCTGCAGATCAGGAGACAAGCCATGCGCGCTGTCAGATCATTGCTTCAACCCGTGTGTTCGTGCGCCTCGATGCTGTCGATCGCGCTCGTTGGCGCCTCGTCTGAGGCAATCGCACAGCCCGTAACGCAGAACCTTACGATCGGGTTCAGCGGGGCAGCGGGAACCCAGTCCGTCGCTCAGACGGTGCCGCTATCGACCGGATTGACCTTCGCGCTCATGCTCGCGCTGGCGATCGCGGCGTACGTCGCGCTCCGCAAGGGTCGCGCGGGAGGCGGCCGGTTGTTCGGCTTGATGCTGGCACTGGCCGCCGGGACCACGCTGGCGGTCGCGGTGGGCAATCGGGCGATCTCCGATGCGCATGCGCTAACCGGCCCCGTGACTTTGATCAATCTCTCCGTCAGCCCGGCAGTACTCAATGTGGCGCCGTTCGCTCCGGATGCACTGGTAACGGTAAAAGTAACCAACACGACAGGTCAGACGGTGAAGCTCACCTCCATCGTGCTCGATTCCGGAGGCCCCTACACCGTCTCGACGCCGACCGACTGCGTCGTTGGCGGGGCGCTGGCGGCGAGCGCGCAGTGCACGATCACGCTTGCCGCCATACCGGGCTGATCGCCCGAACCAAACCTTTCGCGATCACCCGCTCGAGCGGACGCATGCGCGTGTCACCGCTATGCGTTCCTAGAGGCGCACCGTCGGGTTGAGCGCGTAACGGCCCGTCACGGACGCCTGCGAGAGCACGTGACCCGCAGCGGCGCTGCGCACATCGGGATACCTGAACACTCCGGCTACATCGAGGCGCGGGACGTCGAGCGCCATCAGCGTGAAGACGTAGCGATGCGGAAGTTCATCGTTCCACGGCGGGCACGGCCCGTCGTAGCCGAAATAGTTGCCCGCCATGGCGTTGTCACCCGCGAACCACGCCGTGTAGTCGTTGATGCCCTGGCGCGCGCCGCGTGGGGCGAGCGGACCGGGCTTGCCGCGCGCGGTTACCCCGTCGGAGAACTCGCCGCGCTCGATCGGCGCCGCGTCCGGCGGCAGATCGACCAGCGCCCAGTGGCAGAACTCGATGCGCGCGAGCGACGCCTTCACCACCCGGCCTTCCTTGTTGACGTCGTCGCCCGTCGACGGGACGTCGGGATCCAGACAGAGCAGCGCGAGCGACTTGGCGCCCGCCGGCAATCCGCTCCAGGCGAAATCGGGGTTGCGGTTGGCGGAGAGCTTGACGTGCGCGACCGGATCGATCGTGCCGAAAGCGAATTCGGCGGGGATCGGGCCGCCGGCTGCGAAAGCCGTGGTGATGAGCTTCATGACCGAGTCCTCACGTTTGTTTCCAATGCGGGGGGATCGTCTTCTCGTAGAACGGCAACCGCTCGATCCGCCCTTTCCATGCCCGCAGCTGCGGCGGCAGCATGCCGTCGGCGTCGAGATCGGGGATGCGGAGCTCGCAGCGCGGGAGGTAGCTCACATACGGGTAGAAGGCGAAGTCGGCCGCGGAGATCGGCCCGGCGAGGAAATCCCCACGCATCTCCTTCGTGAAGTAGGCGAGCTCCTCGATGACCGCGGCGCGGCTTTTGGCGATCTCCTGCGCATCGCGCTCTTCGGGCTTGCGGGTGAACGCCTGCGTCGTCAGCGGGTCGAGAGCCTCGTCGAAGTAGTTGTCGACTTCGGAGACGAGGCGGCGGGCGAGCGCGCGCGTACGCGCGTCGCCGGGAAACAGGCGTCCGCCCGACGCCGGATACGCCTCGTCGAGGTACTCGACGATTGCGTTCGATTCGTAGAGCACGAAATCACCGTCGACGATCACGGGAACGCGATGCCTTGGATTGAGCGCGACGAACTCGGGCTTGCGCGTGTCGCCGCTCGCAAACGACAGCACCCGGCGCTCGTAGGGCAACGACTTGTGCTCGAGCGCGAGCTGGACTCGCCAGGCGAAGGGCGAGCCCGAGCCGTAGTAGAGGACGATCGCCATCGGCAGCTCCGGTGTATCTGGGTGGATGACCCTCGCTTCAAGGCTTGCGGTAGGTCGCGGTGCCGCCATGCTGCGGCGACGAGCGCAACGCTTCGAGCGAGGCCTTCTGCAGTTCCATCGTCTTGATGCTGAGCTGCATCATGTTTAGGCTCATCTGGAGCCAAGCCTCGATCACCTTGAGCTCCTCGATCTTGCGCCCGAGCTCGGCCGGGTCGAGGGTCGCGAACATCGCTGCCGGATTGGGAAACGGAAGGCCGGCGACCGCCGCGGCCCCCGGCGCGCCGGGGGCCGCGCCCGGCAGCCCGAACCCCGGCAACGGGACGCCGAACGGGTTCCACATCCTCTGCATGAACTCGGAAATGTCGTTGAACGTCGTGGCCGGGTCGGCCTTCCTGTCCTCTGCCATACCGATCCTCCGTGATCGTCTGTTCGGTTGCAGCACGCTGAGTCCTGTTCCGGACTCCCCTATCCTACCGCGCTCGCTCCCGATGGAGGCCCCTTTCTCCGGGGCGGCGTTTCGCTGACGGCAACCCGAGCTGGCCCGTGTCTTGCTCTACCCGGCTTGTAGGCCCCGTACCAGCGGGGCTGGGCGCTGTCGTGTGCCGCACTTGGGGAAAGGGTGCCCAACCATGTCCATCTACCGCAGGACCGAGCGCTTCGCTCCGACCGACGCCCGCGTCGACGACGAAGTGCGCGCGGCCGGCACGTCGCCCGCGCAGGACGAGGATTGGACCAAGCGCCGCAAGACCGAGCCGGCGAACGGCTTGCTGAAGCCGACCTTCGCGTGGGCGTCGACATTGCCCGTCGAAGCCCAGCCGCGGTCGCTCATGTACAAGTTTCCGCGGATCGCGAACCTGCTCGCGGCAATGTGGCCGGATCCAAACTCGTTCCGCAGGTACATGGACGACCTCCTCGTGGACAAGCGGGGCAATCGGCAGGGCTTCCCCGTCGATGTGCTGAAGGAACTGTTCGAGCTTCGCGCCTACTACGACGAAGTTCATCCCGACACCCCGCGGCCGTGGGAATCGATCAAGCGCAACGGCTGATCCGGGCCTGACGGGCGAACCTGACGGGACCGTTGTTGCCCATCTGCGGATGGGCGGGACGCCGCCACGTCGAAGACTCGCTCGTGGCCGACACGCCGCGCGCAACACGATCGGCCCAAGCCGCTTCCCGACTGCTTTCGCCGAGTGCGACGGCAGGGGTAATCGGCTATCATCGCAGCTCATGACCGACATTCGCGCAACCCTGCGGGCGCGGCTCGACGCGGCCGTCGGCAGCGCGCAAGTTCTGACGTCGGAGTCCGACGTTCTTTCCTATGTTACCGATTGGCGTGGCCGCTTCCACGGGCGCGCGCTGGCGGTCGTGCGTCCGGGATGCACCGAGGAGGTCGCCGCGGTCGTTCGCGCCTGCTCCGAGCTCGGCGTGCCGATCGTTGCGCAGGGCGGAAACACCGGACAGTGCGGCGGCGCCACGCCCGACGATCGGGGTAACGCGATCGTGCTCTCGCTCGCGCGGATGAACCGCGTTCGCGCTGTGGACGCTGGCAACGCGACGATCACCGCCGAGGCCGGCGTGCCGCTCGCCGCGGTTCAGCAGGCCGCGAGCGACAACGGTCTGCTCTTCCCGCTGTCGCTGGCCGCCGAAGGAAGTTGCACGATCGGCGGCAATCTCTCGACCAACGCCGGCGGCACCGCCGTGCTTCGCTTCGGCAACGCGCGCGAGCTCGTGCTGGGGATCGAAGTCGTGCTCGGCGACGGCCGCGTCTGGAACGGGCTGCGGGGGCTGCGCAAGGACAACACCGGCTACGATCTGAAGCAGCTCTTCATCGGCGCGGAAGGGACGCTCGGCATCGTCACCGCGGCGGTGCTCAAGCTGTTCCCTGCCCCGCGCACACGCGTCACTGCATTCGCCGCGATTCCCGACGTCGGAGCGGCGGTGCGCCTGCTGCGTGATGCGCGCGCGACGCTCGGAGATCGAATCACGGGCTTCGAGCTCATGTCTGCGCTGTCGATCGCCATCTCGCGCAAGCACCATCCGGCGCTGCCCCATCCATGCCCCGGGAACCCGTGGTACGCGCTGATCCAGATCGACGACAGCGCGGCCGGGTCGCCGCTTGCCGCGCAGGTCGAGCAGGCACTGGCCGCGGCGATCGAATCGGGCGTGGCGCTCGATGCGACGATCGCGCAGTCGGTCGACCAGGCGCAGACGCTCTGGGCGCTCCGGGAAAACATCGCCGAAGCCCAGCGCCGCGAGGGACCGAACATCAAACATGACATCTCGCTGCCGATCTCCGCGATCCCCCGCTTCGTCGCCGAGGCGCACGACGCTCTCGTCGCGGCGTTCCCGGGCATCCGGTTCGTCACTTTCGGCCACCTCGGCGACGGGAACCTGCACTACAACCTCGCGGGTCCCGAGGGCACCGACCAGGTCGCGTTCATGGCGAACGCGCCGCGCGCGAATCGGATCGTTCACGACCTCGTCGCGGCGCACGGCGGAAGCATCAGCGCCGAGCACGGGATCGGACAATTGAAGCGCGACGAGCTCGTTCGCTACAAGAGCGCGACCGAGCTCGACCTGATGCGCAGCGTGAAGGCGGCGCTCGATCCGTCGGGCATTTTCAATCCGGGCAAGGTGCTCTAGGGCTGGCGCGCATGAAATTCGTGCTCTGGATCATCGTGATCGGCGTGGCGCTGCTCGCGCTGCGCTTCGTGAACGTCACCGCCGCCAGGCGGCGTAACGCCTCGGCACGAGGTGGCGCGCAGCGGGGCGCTTCCGCCGACAGCATGGTCCGCTGCGTACGCTGCGGCGTCTATGTGCCGAGCACCGACGCGAGACCCGGCCCCGACGGGCCAACTTGCGGCGAGCCCGTCTGTCTCCAGCGACGCTGATGCAATTCCTCAACTCCCGGGATGGCGCCCCGATCGAGGCTGCGGCCGAGGCCACACCGCTCGACGCCCCGCCTGCGCCGTCGGCGGAGGAATCCGGCCGTCGCATCCTGTGGATCGTCGGCGTCTACCGCGCGATATGCGGCGCGGCGCTCCTTGGAACAGCGCTGCTCCTCGACCTGAAGGTATTGAGCGTCGCGGCGCCCAACGCATTCGCATGGGCGGCCGCGCTCTACTTCGTCTTCGGCCTCGTGACGTTCGTGTGGATCCAGCGCGACCCAATCGCGATGTCGCTGCCGCGACTGGTCTCGTCGCTGCTCTTCGGCGACGTGATGTGCATCGCGCTCGTGATGATCGCCGGCGGAGGCACCGGAGGGTCGCTGCCGATCCTGCTCTTCCCGCAGCTCGCCGCGAGCGGCTGGCTGCTGCGGACGCAGACGGCGTTCTTCCATGCTGCGTTCGCCTGCGTCGTGCTGCTCGGTCTCGACGTGTGGCGGATGCTCGAGGGACGCGTGACGGGCGCGCAACCCTTCCAGACGGGACTGATCGGGTTCGGGTATTTCGCGACGATCGGCATCGCAGTCGCGCTCGGGCGCTACACCAAGGCATCCGAGGATCTCGCCGCGCAACGCGGTATCGACGTCGCGAACCTCGAGCAGGTCAACCGGCTCATCATCCAGGACATGCAGGACGGCGTGCTCGTCGTCGACTTGAATGGCGTGGTCCGCGGGCACAACGCGCAGGTGACGCGGCTCCTCGGCGGCTTCGGCCGGATGCGCGGGGGCATGCGGCTCGCCGAGTTCAGCAAGACGCTGCATGATTACTGGCGCCGCTGGCAGGAGGACTACACCGAAACGCTGCCGCCCTTCAAGGTGGAGTCTTCGCAGCGCCTGCTGCGCGTGCGGCTCGTGCGCATCGGCTCGGGGCTCAACGGCGGCACGCTGATCTATCTGGAGGATCTCGGGCGCGCGCAGAACGAGGCGCAGCAGATGAAGCTCGCCGCGCTCGGCCGCTTGACCGCGTCGATAGCGCACGAAGTCCGCAACCCGCTGTCCGCGATCAACCAGGCCGCGCAGCTCCTCCAGGAAGACGGCGGCGTGCCCGCCTCGGGGGAGCGCCTGCTCGGCATGATCCGCAGCAACGCGCGGCGGATCGACCGGATCGTCGGGGAGGTCCTGCAGCTCAATCGACGCGACCGCCAGGTGCCGGAGACCGTCGTGCTCGGTGAGTTCGTCCGGTCGCTGGTCGACGAGATCATGCAGGCGGAGAGCATCCCGCCGAAGTCGACGGTGATCCTCATCCCGGACGAGATCCGCGTGCTCTTCGACCGCGGGCATCTGAACCAGATCTTCTGGAACCTGGTGCGCAACGCCTGGCAGCATTGCCAGAGGAAGGAAGGCAGCATCCGGATCGCCGCGCGGCCCGGCTACATGGGCGACGCGATCATTTGCGAGCTGGCCGACGACGGACCCGGGATCCCCGCGGACTCCCGCGGCCAGATCTTCGAGCCGTTCTTCACCACGCGTCCCGGCGGAACGGGGCTCGGTCTCTACATCGCGCGCGAGCTCTGCGAGGCGAACGGCGCTTCGCTGGAGCTGCTCCCCAGGGGCCCGGGAGCGCATTTCCGGATGACGATGAAGCGCGCATTCAAACCCGTTAGCAGATAAGAGGAACATACATGTCACGCAAAACCCGCGGGCAGCCGAGAGTGCTCTTGATCGACGACGAGCCGGATCTCCTCGAGCTGCTCGAGCTCACCCTGTCGCGCATGGGTCTCGACACGACTCGCGCGGAATCGGTCGCCGAGGCGATCCGCTATCTCGATTCCGAGTCATTCGATCTTTGCCTCACCGACTGGCGACTGCCCGACGGGGCGGGGCTCAAGGTCGTCGAGCACATCAACCAGAAGGGGCTCGACCTCCCCGTCGCGGTAATTACCGCGTATGGAAGCGCCGAAAATGCGGTCGCGGCGCTCAAGGCCGGCGCCTTCGACTATCTCGCGAAGCCCGTCGCGCTCGAACAGCTGCGCGCGCTCGTCAAACAGGCGCTCAAGGTACCCGAGAAGACGCCGCCGAGCGGGACCGGCTATCGGCTGCTCGGCGAGTCGCAGGCGATGCTGCACGTGCGCGACATGATCGAGCGCCTCGCGAAGAGCCAGGCCCCGGTCTTCATCAACGGCGAATCGGGGAGCGGCAAGGAGCTCGCCGCGCGGATGATCCACGCAGGCGGCGCGCGCGCTGAGCTCCCCTTCGTCGCCGTCAACTGCGGCGCGATTCCCGAAAACCTGATGGAGAGCGAATTCTTCGGCTACCGCAAGGGGGCGTTCACCGGCGCGGAAACCGACCGCGACGGGTTCTTCCAGGCGGCGAACGGCGGCACGCTTTTCCTGGACGAGGTCGCAGACCTTCCGCTGCAGATGCAGGTGAAGCTGCTGCGGGCGATCCAGGAGAAGAAGGTGCGCAAGGTCGGCGCCACGCAGGAGGACGCGGTCGACGTGCGCATCATCAGCGCGACGCACAAGAAGCTCTCCGCGCTCGTCGACGCCGGCGAGTTTCGCCAGGACCTCTACTATCGCCTGCACGTGATCGAGCTCGCGATGCCGAGCCTGCGCGAGATGCGTGAGGACATTCCGCTGATCGCCAACGCGATCCTCGAGCGGCTGTCGCGCGGCGCGCCGGCGAAGCTCGACGCGGACGCGCTCGCCGCGCTCGAACGCTACCCGTTCCCCGGCAACGTGCGCGAGCTCGAGAACGTTCTCGAGCGCGGACTCTCGCTCGCCGCTGATTCGCACCGGATCTCGGCCGGCGACCTCCATCTCACGCCGATCGCCGAGGAGTCGGAATACGCGGTCACCGCAGGCGACAAATGGCCGCTGCAGGACTATCTCGATCGCGTGGAGCGCGCGGCGATCAACGAGGCGCTCGAGAAGACGCGCTACAACCGCACGGCGGCGGCGAAGCTGCTGGGGATCACGTTCCGGGCGATGCGCTACCGGATGGAGAGGCTGGGGATCAAATGAACGCCCGCGATCGCGCAATGGCCCATATCATGAAACGCGAGTAACGACGATGAAGCTCGTCCCTCAACAACCCGGCGCACGGGAGATCAAGGTCAAGCTGATGCTCTCCGGCGGGCATGCGGCGATGCTCGTGTTGCCGCTCGAACACCCGCTGCCCGGGCAGCTCTTTCAGACGATCGCCGCTTCCGCGGGCGGGGGCGCGACGCCACCTTCGACGCTGTTCCAGATCCCGGTCGAAGGCGGGAGAGCGTCGCTCGCCTTTGCGAGCCATCAGTTGATCGGGGTGGTCACCGACCCAGCGCTGCTGTTGCGCTCCGAAACCGAATCGACGCCGGCGAGCCCGCAGATCATCAGGCACCCCCTGGTGCAGCTCGACAACTTCCTTTCGGTCGACGAACTGAGGTCGCTCCGCGACACGGTGATCTCCTCGCAAAGCGGATTCCAGTCATCGCGGACGAGCGACGACAATGCGGAGTACCGGCAATCGCTGGTTCTGCAGGCTCCCTCGGCCCTGTTGCGCCTCATGGTCGACAAGATTGGCGCAGTCATGCCCGAGGTGATCCCGAAGCTGAGGATGCCCCCTTTCACCGTCGGTCGCATCGAATGCGAGGTTACGGCGAGCGTCGACGGCAGCTATTTTCGCGCGCACACGGATCAGGGCAAAAGTGCGATCGATGCGACGCGACAGCTCACTTATGTCTACTACTTCAATCGGGAGCCGAAAGGGTTCACCGGCGGTGAGCTGCGGGTCTACGACGACGAGCTTCGGAACGGCAAATACAGCAGCACCGACACGTTTCAGGTCGTCGAGCCGCGCAACAACAGCATCGTGTTCTTCAACGCCGCGATCATGCACGAGGTGATGCAGGTGCACGTTCCGTCGCAGGAGTTCGCCGACAGCCGATTCACCGTGAATGGATGGGTTCATCGCACCTGACGCGGCTCGCCGGGCGATAGGCCGCGACGCAGCCCACCGCGCTGCGGGCGCGCTCCGATGAGCGCCGACGACGACGAAATCACCGCGGCGCGCACCGTTGCGGAGGCCTTCGCGATCCAGGCGAAGCGCGACGCGAGCGCACCGGCAATCGTCGCGCCAGGCCGTCTCACGCTCGACTACGGCGCGCTCGCGGGTCACGTGGCGGACGCCGCGCAGGCCCTCGCCCGCGCGGGACTCGGTCGCGGGAAGCGCGTCGCCGTCGCTTTGCCGAACGGCCCCGAGATCGCAATCGCGCTGCTCGCGGTGATGTCGTCGCGTGCCGCCTGCGCCCCGCTCAACCCGAACCTCGACGAGCACGCGAGCCGCACTTTGCTGACGGCGATGCGCATCGACGCCCTGGTCGCTGCGGCGGGCGAGCTGTCCGCGCCCCGTCGCGCCGCGGAAGCGCTCGGACTTCCGATCTTCGAGATGATCACGCCGGGCGACTCCTCAAGTCCGCGCCTCGTGAGCGCCGACGCGCGGCGAGGATCCTCTGCCGTCGTGAACGCGGAGCGGGCCGAACCCGACGATCTTGCGTTGCTGATGGCCACGTCGGGAACGACCGGCCGGCCCAAGATCGTTCCGGTGTCGCAGCACGATCTCCTCGCCGGGATGTGGCGACAGCTGCGCGTCATCCCAACCGCGAGCGGTGACCGATGCCTGTGCGTCGCCCCGCTGTTCACGACATCCGGAATCCGCAGAAGCCTGCTGCAGATGCTTCTCACCGGCGGCAGCATCGTCGCCGTGCCGGCGTTTCGCGCCGAGGCATTCGTCGACTGGATCCGCACGCACCGCCCGACCTACTACTCGGCGGGCCCGGCGGTCCATCGCGCCGTTCTCGAGCACTACGAAAGTGCGGGGCCGATCAGGCCGACGTCACTGCGGTTCGTGTTCTCGGGCGCCACGTCGCTGCCGGTCGAAGTCGAGAAGCGCCTCGAAGCGCTCCTCGGCGTGCCGGTGATCCAGGGGCTCGGGATGTCCGAGGCGGGCCTCGTCGCATGCAATCCGCTACCCCCAGGTGCACGCCACCCGGGCTCCGTAGGACTGCCCGCGGAAGTCGACATCGCGATCCACGACGAGGCAGGTCGTAAGCTTCCCTGTCAGGAACGCGGAGAAGTCGTCGTCCGCGGCCCGGGAATCATTCGCTGCTACGAAGCCGATCCCGACGAGAACCGCCACGCGTTTCGCGACGGCTGGTTTCGGACCGGAGACCTGGGCTACTTCGACGACCAGGGCTACCTCTACCTGATCGGACGCGTGAAGGAGCTCATCAATCGCGGCGGCTTCAAGGTGTCCCCGTTCGAAGTCGACGCCGCGCTCCTCCGTCACCCCGACATCGTCGAGGCGGCGACATTCGGAGTCCCGCACGCGACCCTCGGCGAGGACGTCGATGCGGCGGTGGTCGTGGGGGCGGGTTGCACGGTCACCGCGCAGGCCTTGCGCGACTTCGCGTTCGCAGAGCTGGCCGCCTACAAGGTCCCAAGCCAGATCCTCATCGTGCCGGCGCTTCCCAAGAGCCCGCTCGGCAAGGTGCGTCGACACGAGCTCGCGACGCGCTTCGGCGATGCGCTCCGCGGCCGCTTCGTGCCGCCGCGCAACGCGCGGGAGAAAGAAATTGCACACCTCTTCACATCGGTACTCGGGGTCCCGGCGATCGGCGCTTTCGACAATTTCTTCCATCTTGGAGGCGATTCACTGCGCGGCGGGCAGGTGATCGCGCACCTCAACGCAACCCATGGGTCGCGGATCACGACGACGCACCTCTTCCGCCGCCCCACGGTCGCGGAATTCGCCGCCGAGATCGACGCGGCTGGACAGGCCGGCACGCAATCGGGGCCTCCGCTGATCGTTCCGCTACGGCGCCACGGAACGTCGCCACGCGAGGCGCCGCAAAAGTCGGGCAAGGAACCGTGACGCGCGTCGCGTCGGCGCTGTTGCTTGCCGTCGCATTGGCGGTTTCCCCGACGCGCGCATCCGCCGACGGGTTTCCGAACAGACCCATCCGCCTCGTCGTCGCGCAGGCGCCTGGCGGCCAGAACGACGCAATCGCGCGAATGCTTGCGCAGGGACTGGCCGAGATTCTCAGGGTTCCTGTCGTCGTCGAGAACCGCGGAGGCGTCGGTGGCACCATCGG
>DATKMY010000142.1:0-5029 GCA_035541655.1 Casimicrobiaceae bacterium
GAGCCAGCGCCCGGCGATGATGCGCTTGAGCATCGCGCGGCCTTCGTCGTAGACGCCGCGCGCCGCACTGCCCACCGTCGCGTCGTCGAGAATCGCGGGGAACGGCCCCGAGAGCTCCCATGCCTGGAAGAACGGCCCCCAGTCGATGTAGCGGGCGATCTCGGCGAGATCGACGTTCGCGAGCTCGCGGCGTCCCGTCATCATCGGCACCGGCGGCGCGTAGCGCGCCCAGTCGATCTTGAACGCGTTGGCGCGCGCCGCCGCGAGCGGGATCAGCGTCGGTCCTTTCTTGCCTGCGTGCTGCGCGCGGATCTTCTCGTAGTCGGCCGCGACCCCGCTCACGTACGCTGCGCGCAGATCGTCGGAGACGAGGTTGCTCGCGACGCCGACGGCACGAGAGGCGTCCGGCACGTAGACGGTGACCCCTGCATAGTTCGGTGCGATCTTAACCGCCGTGTGCACGCGCGAGGTCGTCGCGCCGCCGATCAGCAACGGCTGCGTCATGCCGAGACGCTGCATCTCGTGCGCGACGTGCGCCATCTCTTCGAGGGAAGGCGTGATCAGTCCCGAGAGCCCGACGAGATCGGCATTCTTCTCGCGCGCCGTTTCGAGGATCTTCTGCGCCGGCACCATCACGCCGAGGTCGATCACCTCGAAGTTGTTGCACTGGAGGACGACGCCGACGATGTTCTTGCCGATGTCGTGGACGTCGCCCTTGACGGTCGCCATCACGACGGTGCCTTTCGGCTTGCCGGCGTCTCCGAGCGTCGCCTTCTCGGCCTCGATGAACGGGACCAGATGGCCGACCGCCTGCTTCATCACGCGCGCGCTCTTCACGACCTGCGGCAGGAACATCTTCCCCGCGCCGAAGAGGTCGCCGACGACGTTCATCCCCGCCATCAGCGGTCCTTCGATCACGTGGATCGGGCGGCCCCCGCGCGCGGCGAACTCCGCGCGCGCCTCTTCGGTGTCTTCGACGATGTAGGTCGTGATGCCGTGGACGAGCGCGTGCGACAGCCGCTCGGCGACCGCCGCCTGGCGCCACGACAAATCCTCGGCGACCTGCTTCCCTTGCGACTTGAACGACTCCGCAAGCGCGACCAGCCGCTCGGTCGCGTCGGGCCGCCGATTGAGAACGACGTCCTCGACGCGCTCGCGCAGCTCCGCGGGGATGTCGTCGTAGACGCCGAGCTGCCCCGCGTTGACGATCCCCATGGTCATTCCCGCGCGGATCGCATGGTAGAGGAACACCGTATGGATCGCTTCGCGCACCGGGTCGTTGCCGCGGAACGAAAAGCTCACGTTCGAGACTCCGCCGGAGACTTTCGCGTAGCGCAGGTTCTTCCGGATCCACCGCGTCGCCTCGATGAAGTCGACCGCGTAATTGTTGTGCTCGTCGATGCCGGTCGCGATCGCGAAGATGTTCGGATCGAAGACGATGTCCTCGGGCGGAAATCCGACCTCTCTCGTGAGCAGCGCGTACGCGCGCGCGCAGATGGCGGTCTTGCGCTCGAGCGTGTCGGCCTGCCCCTTCTCGTCGAACGCCATCACGATCGTCGCCGCGCCGTAGCGCTTGACGAGCTTCGCCTGGCGCAAAAACTCCGCCTCGCCTTCCTTCAGCGAGATCGAGTTGACGACGGGCTTGCCCTGCACGCACTTCAGGCCTGCCTCGATCACGTCCCATTTCGACGAGTCGATCATCACCGGCACGCGCGCGATGTCGGGCTCCGCGGCGATCAGGTCGAGGAAGCGCACCATCGCCGCCTTGGAGTCGAGCATCGCCTCATCCATGTTGACGTCGATGATCTGCGCGCCGTTCGCGACCTGCTGGCGCGCGACTTCGACGGCACCCGCGAAGTCGCCGGCGAGGATCAGCTTCGCGAATGCGCGCGAGCCCGTGACGTTCGTCCGCTCGCCGACGTTGACGAAGAGCGAATCGTCGCCGATGTCGAGCGGCTCGAGGCCGGCGAGGCGCATCACGCCTGCCGGCCGCGGCGGGCTGGGGGTGTTACGCGGCAACGGGTTCCGCGGCCGGGACACGCCGCGGCGGCAGCGTCTTGACCGCTTCGGCAATCGCGCGGATGTGGGCGGGAGTCGTTCCGCAGCAGCCGCCGACAAGGTTGACGAAACCGTTCTCGGCGAAATCCTCGAGCATCCGCGCGGTTTGCGGCGGTGTCTCGTCGTAGCCGGTCTCCGCCATCGGGTTCGGCAAGCCTGCGTTCGGATAGCAAGACACGTACGTGTCGGCGACCCTGGAGAGCTCCTCGATGTAGGGCCGCATCAGCGCGGCGCCGAGCGAGCAGTTGATCCCGACGGCGAGCGGGCGCACGTGGCGCACCGAGTTCCAGAACGCCTCGGTCGTCTGGCCCGAGAGCGTGCGCCCCGACGCATCGGTGATGGTCCCGGAGACGATCACCGGGAAGCGTCGCCCGATCCGGTCGAAGAAGCTCTCGAGCGCGAAGAGCGCCGCCTTGCCGTTCAACGTGTCGAATATCGTCTCGACGAGGAAGAGGTCGGCACCGCCTTCGGCGAGCGCCTCGGCCGCCTCGCCGTAGGCGGCAACGAGATCGTCGAAGCGGACGTTGCGAGCGCCAGGATCGTTGACGTCGGGAGAGATCGACGCCGTGCGATTCGTCGGACCGAGCGATCCGGCGACGAAGCGCGGCTTGTCGGGTGTCTTCGCGGTCCAAGCGTCGGCGCATTCGCGCGCGAGTCGTGCCGCCTCGAGGTTGATGTCGCGGACCCGCCGGTCGAGCCGATAGTCGGCCTGCGCGATCGACGTCGCGTTGAAGGTGTTGGTGCTGATGACGTCGGCGCCCGCTTCGAGGTACGCGTCGTGGATCGCGCGGATGACGTCGGGCTTGGTCAGCACCAGAAGGTCGTTGTCGCCCTTGAGGTCGTGCGTGTGCGCGGCGAACTCTGCTCCGCGATAGTCGGCCTCGCCGAGCTTGTAGCTCTGGATCATCGTCCCCATCGCGCCGTCGAGGATCAGGATGCGCTTTTCGAGGAGCGCGGCGAGCTCGGAGGTGCGGTCGGGTTGCATCGTTGGCGACGGATCGAACGAGACTCGCGATTTTATCACCGGCTCCCGTCCGCTTCGGCCTGCGCAACGCGTGCGCGGAGTCGGCGACGACGTTATAACGTCCCTCGCCGCAGGGCATAACGACGCGCCTCCGCGCTGCCGGGCGTGTTAGATTTGCGGCCATGAAGCACCTCAAACCCTCCGAAGCGGCCCGGTTTCTCCACGAGAACCCCGCGGCCGTGTTCATCGACTGCCGCAGCGAAATGGAGTACTACTTCGTCGGCCATCCGGTCGGCGCTCATCACGTCGCGTGGAACGACGGGCCGGATTGGGAGATCAATCCGCACTTCGTCGGCCAGGTCAAGAAGGTCGCGAGCATGAACCGTCCGGTGGTGCTGATCTGTCGCAGCGGCCACCGCTCGCTCGACGCCGGCGTAGCGCTGGAGAAGGCCGGGTTCAGCGAGGTCTACAACATTCAGGACGGCTTCGAGGGACCGCTCGACGACGATCACCACCGCGGCACCCTCTCGGGATGGCGCAAGGAAGGGCTCCCCTGGGAGCAGTTGTAGGCGAGAAAGTCGTCTCCGACGCCATTCACAGCGCGAGCGCCATGTACACGGCGCCCGGCAACGGGTTGTCGTAGTACGCGGGACATTCGCGGAACCCGAGCTTCGCATAGAGCTCGCGGGCGTCCTCCATCCAATCGAGCGTGTCGAGCTTGAGCTCGCGATAGCCTATCGCGCGCGCTTCCGCGATCAGTGCGTCGGCAAGGCGGCGCCCCCATCCCTCGCCGCGATGCGCGGGCCGCACGTAGAGGCGCTTCACTTCGCCGATCGTCACTTCATCGCGCGCAGTGTCGGCAGCGGTCCCGCAAGCGGCTTTCAAGCCCAGCGGCCGCAGCGCGATGCAGCCGAATGCCGCCGAGCGAGCACCGGCGAGCAGCAGGCGCCCGCGGGGAGGTGCGTAGGCGCCGGGAAGGGTCGCGAGCTCGCTATCGAAGCCCTGGAAGCACAGGTCCACGGCGAGCCATTTCGCGTATTCGACGAAGAGCTCGCGGGCGAGCGCGATGTCCGCCGATGTTTCGGCCCGACGCAGCGTCGCGCTCGTGGCCGACGCGCGCATCGTTATGCCTTGTCGCAGTTGCCGACCTTCGCCTCGGTGCCCGGATACGCGGACATGAGATCGCGCAGCCTCGTGACGATCTGCGCCTGCGGATCGCGAATCACGAGCACCGTGCTCGCGACCACCTGCTGGCGGGGTCCGACTCTCGCGTTCGCAACACCGAGCTTCTGCGCTTCGGCGAGCCGCGTATTCGCCGCGTCCTCGGCCTGAAACAGACCGAGCGAAATCGCATTGCGCTGCGGCCCGGCGTCGATGACCGCGACGTCGCCGAGCCCGCGCGAGCGCAGCTCGGCGGCGCGGCGGTCGGCCTCTGCCCTGCTCGGCGCCGCGGGCACATACACCCAGAACGACGTCGTCGTCTCGGTGCGCCTCTGCGTCAGCAGCTTACCGAGACCAAGCGGCTCGAGATCGGCAAGTGCGCGCGTGCGGTCGGCATCGGTAAGCGGCCCCCACTCGAGGCATACGTCGGCGAGCGCTGCGACCTTGGCGGGGCCCAGCTGGGCGACCTGCTGCGGTGAGAGAAGCTTGATCTTCTCGGGCTGCACCTGCTCGACGAGCCGCACGGCTTCACCCTCGGACGAGGCGTCCAGCCGCGTGTACGTGAAGAACGTGAGATTCGCGAGAAGGAGGAACAGGACTATCGTGCGCATGACGAGCCGACGGTGCCAGGCGTCGTGCCGGGTGGTCACCCGGCAACTCCGCCGAAACCGCGTAGGTTAACGCATCCGCCCGCTGCGATACGAGCGCCGAGGATGCTCACTTCGTGGCCGCTCGAACTGCGCGCGTGCCGGCGTACGACGAGCCACCTGCCAGCGCAGGTCAGTGCGTCTCCATCTCGCCGGCGAGCGCGAGCACCCCTTCGAGCACGAGATCCTCGACGATCTC
>DATKMY010000143.1:0-4800 GCA_035541655.1 Casimicrobiaceae bacterium
CTTCGTGGTCGGCCACCTGCCGATGCTGCTGTTCGTGCCGGTCCTCTATCTCGCGCTCGCGCTCGTCGCGGCGGCGCTCGGCCGACGCGACCGGCTCGTGCTCGCCCTGGTCGGCAGCGGCGTGATCTACGAGCTGTCGTACTTCATCGCCGCGCCGTCGGTGGACTACCGGTACTCGGCGTGGATGATCGCGACCACGGTGGTCGCGGCGTGCCTCGTCGCAACCGAGCGGATCCGCGCACGCGCCGCGCAGCGCACGCCGGCGCGGTGAGCACGGATCGAAGCAGACACGCGAGGCGAGCGCCGCTTGCACCGCGGCTCGATCTCGCCATAGCGATTTGTCCGCGAAACCACCGCCGATATGAGCGGATGAACGGACCTCTTCCACCGTGTCATCGAGCGCGTGGGGGAGCGAAGGCGCGCGCTCTCAACGATCACGAGAACACGCCGACCGGTGTTGCATCGCGGGAACAGGCCGCGCGCAAGCCGAGATGACTAACCATCTCGCGTCCCTGCAATGACCACGCAGGCTTGCGCGCGCTTGGTGTTCCGGTTCGTCCTCGTTGGTCCCGCTTGATCTCGCTGGGCGTGGCAGCCACGTGGCAGCGAGCGTCTGAGCCATCATGTTCGTGACCGTTGACGCCGCCGCCTCATCATGTACACTTTGATGTACATGGGAGCACGAAGGTATTCCATCGCGCGAGCTCGTGAGCAGCTTCCGGGCATCGTGCGCGCCGTGGAACGCGGAGGGAGCGTCGAGATCCTAATCGATCCTCCGGTTCCGGAGCTGCCGGGCACCACGGGGATGCCGTCGTTGCCGTAACCGTCGGTGATCTCCACGTGCTCGCCGCTTCGCTCTGGACCTGCGCGAGCACGTCGGGCGCTGCGTCCTCGTCGAGCTCTGAAAGTTCCACGCCGCACTCGCCGCACGATCCTTCGCGATGTTCTGATCCACCGTATCCGTATCCGCTGCATCGACCGCGTTCTTCCGCGACGCGCGGCGTGATGGCAGCGTGGGTGCGTGACGACACCCGCGCGATCAGCTCGCTGGCGCCTGCTCGGGCGGCGGCGGGATCGTAATCCAGCCGATCTCGATCTCGAGCTGCGCGGCGTCGATACGAGCACGGGTTGCCGCCCAGTACTTGGGGGCGAGCTCAATGTAGCGGTCGCGCGGCCATTGGGGGAGAATGCGGAACAAGTCGCGGAGGTACTGCTCGGGGTCGAGCCCGTGGAGCCGGGCGGAGGCGATCAGCGTGAGCAAGTTGCCGGCGGCCTGGGCATGATCGTCGCTGCCGCAGAACAACCAGGCCTTCCTTCCGGTCGCGACCCTGCGCAACTCGCGCTCGGATCCGTTGTTGGTCAGCGTGAGCCTGCCGTCGTCGAAGAAGCGGGTCAGTGCGCCGCGCTGACGGACGGCATAACCAAGTGCGGAGCGCAGCAGGCCGCGCTGATCCTTGACGCGCTCGTACTCGGTCTCGACGAACGTGAAGAACGCGTCGACGTGCGGGCGGAGATGGAGCTCGCGGAGCGACTTGATCTCGGAATGCGGCTTCTTCTTCCAGCTGCGATCGAGTTCGAAGATGCGCGTGATCCGCGCGAGCATCTCGCGCGCGACCGGATCCTTGCTGGTGATCGCGACCTCCCATGCCTTGGTCCGGAGATGGCTCCAACACCCGACCTCGTGGCGAACCGCGCGGTCGGGCTCGTAGTCGTCGATCCGGACGCGCTCCTCAGGTGGTCGATACAAGAAGTCGTAGACGCTCTTCGCGTCCGCCTGCACGTATCCCGAGAATCCGTGGAACATCTTGCCGACCGCAGCCGAGGTTTCGCGCGGCGTGTACTCGAAGAAGACGTGGTCAGCGTCGGCGATCTGAACGAAAAAGTGACCACGCCGACAGGCGCGGCGCTGCTGGTCGCCCTCGCGGATCGGCTGGATCAGGATGCCGGTGGCATCGGTAGCGATGCAGAACGCCATGCGAAGCGCTTCTTGACGCATGGCCTCGACAACGGTCGCGCCGACGGTGCCGCCGAGCTGCTCGAGCCAGCGCGACATCGTGCCGCGATCGATGCGGAAGCCCGCCTTGGCGAAGATCTCTTCCAGGCGATACAGCGGCAAGCCGAAGCAGAACTTGCTGCTCGCGATGTGCGCCCACACCGAGGCGGTAACGATCGAGCGATCGATCATCTCGGGCGGGAGCGGCGCCGTGAAGATCCTGGGCATCGTGCTCTCTTCCGTAGCACTTGTCTCCGACACCTCGCCGACAGCAGGCTCGTCCTCGCGATACTTGATTCGCTCGGTGACGACGCGGACCCAGCCCGCGCGCCGCCACATCATCCGACAGGCCTCCTCGGTACCGATCCGCTCGGCCGTGTCCTCGGCCGTCGGATCGGAGAGCACGATGCGCTCCTCCGGAACGTCCTCGTTGCGGAGATCGCGGCGCCCGGTCGGTGTCCTCTTGCCACGCGTGCTGGTGCACCCGGTGGCCGCGCCGGTCCCCGTGCTCGTACCGCCGCTCTTCTTGGCGAGCTCCTCGGTGCCCGCGAGCGCGTCGAGCGCCGCCAGCGTGCTAGCAAACTCGAGCTCGAGCTGCGTGGTGTCGATTCGCTCGGCTTTTGCCTCGTATAGGCGCCGCCGGATCAGCTCGAGCTGCCGCTCGAGCGCCTGGTAGGAGCCGAGCAGCTGATCATGCTTGTGCTGCCACTGCGAGCGAAGCTCGCGCTCGGTGGCGAGCGCGGCTTCAAGCTCGACGATGCGAGCGCGGACGGCGATCGTGTCGTCGATCGTGCTCGCCGTCTCGCTCACGACTCTCTCCTATCCGGAACGGATGACGGCTGTCGATCCCTGTCGATCCATTTTTCTTACTCAGTGCGCGAGTACGCGCCTGCGACGAGGCTGTGGCGGCTGGAGATCGATGCCGTCGAGCAGGTCGTCGAGCACGCGTTCCTCGATCAGCACCGTCGTCGCGCCCTCCGGGCCCGTCGGGATCCGGAACGTGCCCTGGTCGAGCCTCTTGTAAAACAAGCAGAGCCCCGTCCCGTCGAAGAAGATGACTTTGAGGGCCGAGCGTCGCTTGCCGAAGAACACGAACAGCGCGCCGCTGCGCGCGCTGCGGCCGAGCTTGTCGGCGACAACGCCCGAGAGCCTCTCGAATCCCCATCTCAAGTCGATCGGCTCCAAGCCGACGAACACCTCCACACCATGCGGGATCACCGCGCACCTCCGATCCCCAACGCGCCGAAGACCGCGTCGAGGGTCTCGCGCTCGACACCGGTCTCGACGGTCACACGCGCGCGAAGGTCGAGCGCATCGATGACGACGGTGCCCCGCGAGACCGGCTGGGCTGGCGATCGGATCACCCGCGCCAGCGGTACGAGCGCCGCTGCCTGCCGCATCTCCTCGCGCTTAAGTCGCGATGCCCACCAGCGCAACGTCGGCGCCCTGAATCCGTGCTCCGCCGCAAACTCGTCAGCCGTCAGCCCGCTGGCGCGCCAATTCGCGACGCGCCGGGACCATGTGCTCTTCGTCTCGCTCATGGCTCAGCACGATGCTCCTCGGTGATCGATCAAGCCAGAACGCGGTCCGTGCAGCGGATACGACGACCGCGACCCGCGCATCCACGCTGTACAACCACGCGGTCGCGATCGTCAACCGCGACCTCTCGCTCGACATCGAGGCCAAGAAGCTGATCGTGAGCTCGCTGTTGACCAAGGACGATGTCGTGAAGCTGCGCGACGCCTCCATCGCGAAGTACCTGTACACCCAGCAGATGACGAAGGAGGCCTACGTCGCGCTGAAGTACCCACCCGCGTATCACACCAAGGACAAGGAGCAGTACGAGAAGTTCACGGATGAAGAGCTCGCCGCGGGGCTCGACAACGAGCTCGACGACGCCTACCGCGAGCAAAGGATGAAGCCGGCCGAGGCCAAGTTCGCCGAAGCCGATAAGGTGTTCGAGACCGGCCAGAAGGTCAGCGGCACGTCGACCCAGTTCGGCCTCGACGGGGTGTTCTTCACGATCACGTTGTTCCTCGGTGGCATGGCGCTCGTACTGAAGAGCCACATCCGATGGGGGTTCATCTCGGCCGGCTTCATCTCGCTCGCCTACGCGGCGATGAAGATGTTCAGCCTTCCCTGGTATCACTCCTGACCTGGCATCGAACCGCGGCCGACGTCATTTAGTACGTGCCCGCACTCGAGCTCGACGATGGCACCGTGCTCACCGAGGGTGCGGTGATCGTGCAGTACCTCGCCGATCTGGCGCCCGCGGCCGGCCTCGCGCCGCCGAACGGCACGCTCGCGCGCTACCAGCTCCAGTCGTGGCTCAACTTCATCACGACCGAGCTGCACAAGTCGTTCAGCCCGCTCTTCAACCCGAAGACGCCGGACGAGTACAAGACGATGATGCGCGAGAAGCTCGTCGAGCGCTTCTCGTACGTCGACCAGCAGCTCGCGAAGCGCAGCTTCCTCACCGGCGAGACCTTCTCGGTCGCCGACGCGTACCTGTACGTGATGCTGCGCTGGGCGCAGGCGATGAGCTTCGACTTCGGGCCGTGGCCCGCGCTGCGCCGATTGCTCGAGCACGTCGGCAACCGACCCGCGGTGGCCGCCGCACTCGACGCCGAGAAGCTCAGGAAGGTGGCCTGAGCCGCGTCGTCTCGCTCGCGCGGGACCGCGCGCGACGCCGCTTGCGCTAACATTCGATAAGGGTGCGGATCTTTTCGGGCAACCGAAAGCTGATCGATTCCCACGACTTGGCCGCGACGGATCTTTCCGGATCGATCGCGAGCGGGTAGCGTGCG
>DATKMY010000144.1:0-6739 GCA_035541655.1 Casimicrobiaceae bacterium
CAAGGTGCGCCATCGGGTCCGATGATCACCCCGTGCGGCGCGGAGCTCGGTCCGAGCGCGATCTCGTCGTATTTGCCTGATTTCGGGTCGAGGATGCCGAGTTTGCCGCTGGTCTGCGCCGTGTAGTAGACCGGGGCGCCGGTTCCGGGTGCCGCCGCCACGTCGTGCGGATGCGAGCCCCTCGCGACGTTGTAATACGTCGGGTCGGCGGCAGCGGCGACGGCGGTCGCAACGGCGATCACGCCCGCCAGGACGAGCCTCGGAATCATTGCGACGAATTCAGTTGCCATGCGGGCCTCCTCGCGCGTGGGCTGATCGCCGCGCTCCGGCGCCGCCAGTTTACTCACCGCCGCTCGAAAGCGCGCGTATCATTGAATCGAGCCGTGGCCGCATCGATGCCGCGGAGACCAAGGAGAAGACACGATGGCGAAGAAAGCGACCGGAGAAGGCGTTTATCGCGTGACCGAAGTGATCGGCACGAGCAGGGTATCGTGGGAAGACGCGGCGAAGAACGCGGTGACGACCGCGAGCAAGACGCTGCGCGACCTGCGCATCGCGGAGGTCTCGAAGCTCGATATGAAGGTCGAAGGAGGGAAGGTCGTCGCGTATCGCGCGCGCGTCCTGCTGTCCTTCAAGTACGACGCCTGATCGCGGTGCCCGGCGAGTCCGGTCGCTGCATCGGATTCGCCGGGTCGCGACGGCGGAACTCGCCGCGCGGCACAACCAATCCTCGCTCGCGGCGTGCCGATCAGCGTGACGTATCGGAGCGCGCGGCCGCTCGGCACTGGGGAACCCGTCCCCAATACCCCTCGCAATACTGATACCGCACGCGCTCGGTGCACATCACGCCAGCAAGAAAGCCCTCGCGCGAGCACGCAGCGAGCGCCGCGTTCATCGTTTCCCAGCGGTCGGGCACAGCCGGTTCAGCTACGGCGGCCGGAGCCGGCGATGAAGCGACCGCGGCCTCGGACGCGGCGATCGCCGTCCTGGCTTCGTCACTCACCTCGCTCGAGTGCGGGGGATTCGTTCGCATCGCCAGCTTCCGTCGATTCTCCATCGCCGCCTTGCGCGAGCGCGTCTCGGGAAGCGGTGCGGCCTGCGGCGATTGGACTACCGCCGGCGGGATTTCGACGGGCGGCATCGCGGCGGACTCCGCTGCCTTGAGGGGTCCTCGCTCGACAGACGCACCTTCGGCGGGCGCGTCGGTCGGCATCCAAGAAGCGTGGTCACGCGTGGCTGACGTGTCCACCGCCGGAGCAATCTGCGCTTGAGTACCGGGCTCGGCGATTTCCTGGAACGCGAGGTAGGCCGTCCCGATGAGCGCCACCCCGAACACGGTGAATGCGATCAGGACTCTCCAGTCGGCGGGCCGGGTCGGCATCCACGAGCGGCGCGTGGACCGGCGATGCGTCGCCGGGCGCTGCGACGGGCTCGGCGCGCGCAGCGGCAAAGGCGCGGAAATCCTGCGGCCCGGTTGGGGCAGGAATTCCGACGTAAGCGTGTTCACGTGGCGCGCACGCTTCACCGCTGCCACGCATTCGTCGCAGAGCTTCGCTCCCTTGAGGCTCGGACGCCCGCAGATCCGGCATTTGACGGAAAGGAACTGCGCTCCGACCCGAGCGACTGCCATGGCCATGATCGATTGACCCCAGACTATGACGACGTCATAGTAGCAAGCAGCCTCCCCGCGACGCAACCCCCTCCCCGCTCGGTCGGGACTAGCCGTTGCGAGCCTGGGCAGCGGCGACGGCGTTTTTCGGGTTGATCAGCACACGGCGTCCGTCGGGGCTGCGGTCGGCCGTCTCACGGATCGCCTTGATCACCTCGGCGGGCGTGAGCTTGGGATTCACCGCGAGCATCTTCGCTGCCAGATTCGCGACGTTGGGCGACGCCATCGACGTGCCGGACTCGGCGAGCCTTTCACCGCCGGGAATCACGCTTTCGACCTGATAGCCGTTCGCATGCGCGACGACGGTCGGACCGTAGCTGGTGAACGACGCCTCGTCGCCGGCGCGATCGACGGCGCCGACCGTCATCAGATTGGGCAGCACGATGTCGGCCGGGATGTCTTCGTCGAACGATGCGTCGCGGTTGCTGTTGCCTGCGGCTGTGATGAACAACATGTCCGGCGCACTCGCGAAGGCCTTCGTGAGCGCCGCCTTGGCGATGTCGAAGTACTCACGAGCGAGCGCCTTGCGCTCTCCGGGGGTTTTCCCGATCCCGCAGAGCTCGAGGTCGGACTCGACGGCCTTCATCGTGCCGCCCCAACTCATGTTCACGACGCGCACGCCGTTCTTCTTCATGAAATCGATGACGGCCTGCGCGTTGCGCGCGTCCTTGTCGGCGAGCTCGCGCGTCGGACACGGGTCGGGCAGCAGCGTGTGGCTGAACTCGATCCGGGACGTCAGAATCCGCGCATACGGATTGCCTTCCACTGCGATGCCGGCGACGTGCGTCCCGTGAATGTACTGGCCCGCGAGCGTCAGCTCTTCGATCGTGCTCTTGTATTCGTCGGGCTTGAGCGCCGACAGCGTCCGCTTCACGTCGGAGGCTTCCGGGCTGTCGATGTTCGACTGCAGGTCCGAGAATCCCTTGAGCCGCGCCTTCATCTGCGGGAGCTTCCCCTTCAGTTCCGCGGGAATCGGCGCAAGCTCGCCGGCGGCCGGGTTCGAGTACTTGTCGAACGCGAGGAGCGCCGGCTTGCCGGAGGCGTCGAGCACCATGCGGCCCTTGAACAGCGCGGAATCCACGCCGCTGTCCCACACGGCGATCGTGACCGGCGTATAGTCCTTGCCCGCCGCAAGCTCGACGTTGCGCGCCGCCCAGATGTCCGGCTTCTCGACCTTGTGCGCGTCGAGATACTGCGTGTACGTCGCGACCATCGTCTCCTTGAGCGGCAGCGCGAACGTCAGACGGTATTTCGCGCCGACGACGATCGGCGCGAGATCGGAGGAGAGCGACCCCGCCTTGTCGACGGTCTGCTGCAGCACGTTGTTGACGTAGCCCATCGCGAGGGCTTCCGAGAGGATCTCGTTGCCCGCCTTCGCTTCCTTGATCTCGTTCTGGATCACCTCGTAGGGCATTCCGGCGAGGTCGGCCGCGACGAGACGGGAGACCTCGCGCCGATACGCGTCCGCGGTCGTGCTGCCCGTCACGCGCCTCGCCTCGACGATCGCGCGCACGACGAGCCCCGACAGCAGTTTGTCGGCGGGCTTTTCCTCGAGCTCGCGGATCCTGAGCGCCCCGCTCAGCGCGCTGTCCCAGCGGCCTTCGATCAGGTCGAGTCGGACGAGTACGCCGAGGAGTTCGCGCAGCTTCGCCTTGTCGGCGATCTCGTATCCGGCGAGTACCGAATCGGTGTCGCGGCGAACGTCGGCCGCGAACGTGCGGAATTTCGCGTCGTCGCGAATCAGGGTTTCGAGCTTGCCGTCGACCTTGTACGAGAACACGGGAAGGTCGGCGGCCTTTTCGACGCGCTTCTTGCCCTGTGCCGCGGCGTTGAACGCGAGCGGGAGCACGACGATGGCGATCAACAAACGGAGATGCACTTCAATCCTCACTTTTGATGGGTAACGTGAACCGTCGGGCCGAGCAGGCGGCGGTATCGAGGCCGCAATTCTATGGGACTCGCGCGGCGCGCTCGGAAGGGGTGCGACCGGCGGCCGCCGGCGCCGACCAGGCGTGTGCCGTTGCGACGGGCCGCCTCATCGGGGGCTCGGCCCCGCCCGGGAGTCGCCCCCCGACCGGGAGGAGGCCGCGGTTTCGAAGGGCTGCCCCCCGGGCGACCGGATTTGCGTCGGGCGGGGCTTCCCGACGACAATACGCGCCCCTGAAGCCCGATCGATCGGAATCCCCATGAGTGCGTCCCCGAAAGTCGCCGTGGTCACCGGCGCCGGCACCGGCATCGGCAGGGCCGCTGCCGTCGCCCTGCTCGAGAACGGCTATCGCGTCGCGTTCGCCGGGCGCCGCCGCGAGCCGCTCGACAAGGCGATCGCCGAAGCCGCGGCGCCGCAGGGAGCGGCGATCGCAGTCCCGACCGACGTGAGCGACCCGGCGTCCGTCAAGGCGCTGTTCGCGCGAGTGCGCGAAACCTTCGGCCGCCTCGATGTTCTATTCAACAACGCCGGCGTCGGTGCGCCGGGCGTAAACTTCGAGGAGCTCACTTTCGAGCAGTGGAAGAACGTCGTCGACATCAACCTGACCGGCGTGTTCCTCTGCACGCAGCAGGCGATCCTCATCATGAAGGACCAGAGCCCGCGCGGCGGCCGGATCATCAACAACGGCTCGATCTCCGCGCACGCGCCGCGCCCGAACTCGGCGCCGTACACCTCGACGAAGCACGCGATCACCGGCCTCACGAAGTCGACGTCGCTCGATGGGCGCAAGTACGACGTCGCGTGCGGGCAGATCGACATCGGCAACGCCCACACCGAGCTCGCCGCACGAATGGCGAAGGGCGTTCCGCAGGCGAACGGCCAGATCGCCGTGGAGCCGCTGATGGACGTCCGGCACGTGGCGAGCGCAGTCGTCTACATGGCGAGCCTGCCGCTCGACGCGAACGTCCAGTTCATGACCGTGATGGCCACGAAGATGCCGTTCGTCGGGCGAGGCTAGCGTGCGCGGCGCATTCTGCTCCGCAGCGTCGGTGTCGCTGGTCGTCGCGCTCCTCGGCGGGGCTGCGTTCGCGCAAACCGACGACAAGGCGGCGGTAAATCCTGCCGAAGTGCTCGCTGCAGCGAAGGCCGCGAGCGGCGGCGCCGCGTGGGACGCGCACACGTCTCTGCACACGCTCGTGGGACTGAGGACGGGCGGCTTCACCGGCGAAGCCGAGCGCTGGAGCGAAATCGGGACCGGGCGCTCGTACATGCGCTTCGAGCTCGGCCCGATGGCGGGCTTGCTAGGATTCGACGGCAGCGTCGCGTGGACGCAGGAGCCATCCGGGCAGACGCGGGTCCTCGACGTCGATGCGGAAGCGCAGCTCGCAGTGAACGCCGCGTATCGCGATCAGCTCGCGTTCTGGTATCCCGCGCGGCATGCGGCGAAGATCGCCTACAAGGGTCGCTCGCCCGCCGACGGCGCCGAATTCGACGTGATCGGAATCACGCCGGAAGGCGGGCGCGAGTTCGAGCTCTGGGTCAACACCGACACCAAGATGATCGAGCGGATGGTCGAACACGAAGCGATCGCGACCCGTACCGAGATCTACATGGACTGGCGGGACGTGCAGGGCGTCAAGATCCCGTTTCGGGTCCGCGCGTCGCGCGGAGATCCGAAAGCCGACGAGATCGTCGTCATCAAGCGCATCGAGTTCGACGGGCCAGTGTCCGATGTGCCGTTCTCGCGGCCCGGGTCGCCACCCTGACGCCATCGCGGTGCAAGGTAGGCTCGCGGACGCGCGCCTCGCCATGAGCCCGGAGAACCGCTGCGCCGGCTCGAGCGAGAGCGCGGCGTTCCGTCCACGGGAGCACCGATGACCGACGACTTCGCGGCGCTCCAGGCGCGACATCTGATGCAGTGCTGGTCGGCGCAGCGCGACTACGCGCCGATCGCGGTCGACCATGCCGAAGGCTGCTGGATCCACACCGCCGACGGCCGGCGGATCTTCGATCTGCGCAGCGCGCACGAGTGCATCAACCTCGGGTTCCGGCACCCGAAGGTGCTCGCGGCGATGCGCGCGCAGATGGACAAGGTCGTCTACGTCACCGACGATTTCGCGACCGAGCCGACGGCGCGGCTTGCGCGGCGTCTCGCCGAACTCGCGCCCGGGAGCCCCGACAAGCGCGTCCACTTCTCGCAGTCGGGTGCGGCGGCGATCGAAGCGGCGATCAAGGGCGCGCGGCAACACTGCTACGCCGCCGCGCTCGGCGAGCACCGGTCCGGCATCGATGCGCCGCAACAGTATCCGTATCCGTACAAGATCATCTCGCGCTATCGGTCGTGGCACGGCGCGACTGCAGGCGCGGCGTCCGCAAGCGGCGATCCGCGGCGCTGGTTTCAGGAGCCCTTCGCCGTGCCGGGGATCGTCTTCGCACCGGACGCGTACGCGTACCGCTCGCCGTTCGGCGAAGGGGACGCGGCCACCCGAGCGAACCTCGCGTACCTCGACTACGTGATCGAGCAGGAAGGCGGTAACAACAAGGTCGCCGCGATGCTCGTCGAAACGGTCGTCGGCTCGAATGGCATCATCCCGCCGCCGCCGGGTTATCTCGCCGGCCTGCGCGCGCTTTGCGATCGCTGGGGGATCCTGCTGATCGTCGACGAGACAATGACGGGGATGGGCCGTACCGGGCGGATGTTCGCGTTCGAGCACTACGGCATCGAGCCCGACATCATCGTCCTCGGCAAGGCGCTCGGCGTCTACTGCCCGATGGCGGCGACGATTTTCTCCGCGAAAGTCGCGCGGACGTTCGACGAGCACATCTTCGGGCACGGCCAGAGCTTTTCGGGTCACGCGCTCGCCGCGGCGGCCGCGCTCGCGTCGATCGACGTGCTGCACGACGAAGGGCTGCTCGAGCACACGCGCGAACTCGGCGACTACCTGGGGGCGAAGCTCGGCGCGCTCAAGTCGGGGCACGCCTGCGTCGGGGACGTTCGCGGCATCGGGCTCTTCTGGACGCTCGAGCTCGTGCGCGACCGTGCGACGCGCGAGCCGCTGCGCCGCGCGACCGAGAAGTACGAGCGGACGATCGTCAGGGAAGTCTCGGAGTTCCTGTTCCGCGAGCGCGACATCTATGTGCCG
>DATKMY010000145.1:0-4581 GCA_035541655.1 Casimicrobiaceae bacterium
CATGATGAGGAACACGACGGCAAGCGTCAGCGGGACGGCCGCTGCCACGACGATGCCCACGCGCCAGCCGAGACTGATCAGGCTCACCAGCAGGACCACGCCGAGCGCCATCGCGAACTTCACCATGAACTCGTCGACCGCCGCGGCGATGTTGACGGCCTGATCGCTCACCTTTTCCAGCGTCATCCCGAGCGGCAGGGTCTTCGCGATGTCTGCCGTCCGGCTTTCCAGCGCCTTGCCGAGCGCAAGACCGTCCCAGCGCTCCTGCATGACGGCCCCGAGCATGACGACGGGCTCACCCTGATGCCGGATGAGGTAAGTCGGGGGATCTGCGTAGCCGCGGCGGACCTCGGCGATGTCGGAGAGTTTCAGCGTCCGCCCCCCGGCGACGAGCGGAGTGTCGGCGATTGCTTGGACATCGTCATACGCGCCGTCGACTCGGATGAAGACCCGCGGCCCGCGAGTGTCGATCGAGCCGGCCGGTGTCACGGTGTTCTGTCGCTGCAACGCGGCAACGATGTCTTGCGGCGACACGCCGAGCGTTGCCAGTTTGGGGTAGGAAAACTCGACGAATATCTGTTCGGGACGTTCACCGAAAATGTTGATCTTCTTGACGCCGGGCACGTGCAGCAGGTCCTGACGGATCGCCTCGGCCTGCCGCACCAGTTCGCGCATCGGCATACCCTTCGCCTCGAGGGCATACAGGGCAAAGCTCACGTCCGAGTATTCGTCGTTGACGAACGGGCCGAGCACGCCGGACGGCAGGTTCCGCGCTTCGTCCGCGAGCTTCTTGCGCGCTTGGTAGAACTCGTCCTGCACGACCGAAGGCGGCGTACTGTTCTTCAGCGTGACCGTCATGTACGCGTAACCCGGTCGAGTCGTCGTCTCCACCCGGTCGTACCAGTTCAGCTCCTGAAGGCGCTTCTCCAACGGCTCTGCGACGAGGTCCTGCATCTCGCGCGGTGTCGCACCGGGCCACGCCGTCGTCACCGTCAGATTCTTGAGGGTGAAAGCCGGATCCTCCGCGCGCCCGAGCATGACGAACGCGTAAGCGCCGGCAGCCAACAGCAAAAGGATGAAAAACAGCGTGACGGCACGCTCGCGAACGGCGATTGCCGAAAGATTGAAGCGCATCAGACGCCGCCGCTGTTCGAACCGGCCCTCACGCGAGCGCCTTCGTGCAGCAGGTGAGCGCCGAGTGCGACGATCGGATCAGTTGCGCGCAATCCGGAGATCACTGCGGTTTCGCTGGTGACGCGCACGAGCGCGACGGGTTGAAAGTGCACGGTCGAGTTCGCGGCGTCGAAGACCCACACGCCGACCCGGCGGCCGTCGTCGAGCACCGCGCCCAACGGCACTTGAAGTTCCCGGGCAGTGACCTCGCGGGCAAGCCGAATCGTGACCGTCGCGCCGAGCGGTGCGGCCGCGGCCCCGTCGTCGAGTACGTAGCGGGCCTCGTAGCTACGCGTCTGCGGATCGGCGGAGTCCGACAATTGCCGCAGACGTGCCGGATAGCCGCGTCCGTCGTCGCCGTACAGGCTGGCTTCTGCCATCGAGCCGATCGCTGGTCGGATCGTTTCCGGAAGCGCGACCACCGCCTCGCGCGGGCCGGCGTGCGCAAGCCGAACCACGGTCTGGCCGGCGGCGACGACCTGACCCGGCTCGCCCAGCGTCTGCATCACCGTTCCGTCCGCATCCGCTTCGAGGACCGAATACGTCGCCTGATTCTCTGCGACGCGTGCTTCGGCTTCGGCGACGGCGAGTTGCGCGTTGGCGGTATCCGACGCGGCCTTCGCTTGCTCGTAGCGCTGTCCGGATATCGCTCCGGTGGCGACGAGGTTTGCGAATCGTTTTTCGTCCGCGTTCATCTGAACCGCCAATGCACGCGCGGCGGCGACGGCGTTGCGCTTCGCGGTGAGCGCAAGACGGAGGTCGTTTGGATCGATGCGCATCAGCGGCTGGCCCGCTCGGACGGCCTGACCCACGTCGACGAGCCGTTCGACCAGTTTGCCGGCGACACGAAAACCGAGATTGCTTTCGACTTTCGCCCCGATGACGCCCGTGAAGCCGCGTTCGGATGCGGTCACCGGCACTGGCGTGACGAGTCTGACGAGAGGTGGCTGCTGTCTCGGATCGCTCTCGTTGGCAATGTCTTGCCGATTGGAGAGTGCGAACGCGGCCGCGCCAAACGCGGCAATCGACAGTCCTGCGAAGACGGCAGCGGCTTTGTTGTTCATCCCGAAGCATCGACCTAGAATAGATTGCGCTCGATATCTAAACCGAGATAGATTTCGAATGCAATCTAAATAAATGGAGTCGACGATGCGCGTCAGTCGCATTCAGGCTGAGGAAAACCGGCAGAAGGTGATCGACGTTGCGAGCCGCCTGTTCCGCGAGCACGGCTTCGATGGGATCGGCCTGAAGGAACTCATGAAAGGCGCCGGTCTGACCCAAGGCGCGTTCTACAAGCAATTCGCGTCGAAGGCGGACTTGGCTGCGCAGGCATCCGGGCGAGCGTTGGAGAACGGCTATCGCCGATGGTCGGATGCCGCTGCGAGTCACCCGGAGGACCCGCTTGGCGCCGTGATCGCGTTCTATCTCAGCGCTGATCATCGCGCAGAAAGGATGAATGGTTGCCCGATCGCTGCGCTCGGCTCGGACGCTGCCAGACAGGGCGTCGACGTGAGGGCATCGTTCGAAGCCGGCGTCAGGCAAGGCCTCGCTATTCTCGGAAGCTGCATGGGCGATGTCGCGGGCGATGCGCCTGCCGGCAGCGCAATGGCTGCTCTGTCGACAATGGTCGGTGCGGTGATCCTCTCACGAGCGGTCAACGATGCCGATCTCGCTCAGCGCTTTCTCGACACCGCGGCCGATCAGGTTCGCGCTATTGCGGCCGCAAAGGGATCCGCAGCGCGTCGATCCTCGGAGGGGAAACGGCGACGCAAGAGCCGGAAGGCCTCGACGCGCCGGCCTGTCGGTGACTAGACCGGTAGCGATGAGCCGCGCCCGACGGGTGATGCCAGTCGGCGCGAGCAACGATCTGACGTGTTTCAAGGAGAACGATATGACCGCGAAAACTCTCGAAGACGCCATCGCGCGGAATCACGCCGCGCTCGACTCGATGTTGAAAGGGGATTGCAGCGGCTACGTAGCGCTGCTCTCCGATCGTGACGATGTGACCTGGGGCAACCCATTCGGGCCGTTTGCGCGAGGCCGCGCGAACGTCGAGGCGACGTTGGCCAGCGCAGCCGCACGCATGCCGGGCGGCGATGCCACCGAGTTCGAGGACGTCGCAACATACCGGGCACAAGACGTCGCAGTAGTCGTTCAGGTGGAACACGGGCAAAGAAAAGGCGCGGACGACCAGCCGCCGATCGCGCTGCGCGTCACCAGCGTCTACCGGTTGGAGGGAGGTGCCTGGAAGCTTGTTCATAGGCACGCGGATCCAATCACGACTCCGCGCTAGGTCATTCCGGAACTTTCTCTTGCGGACAGCCGCGAATCGCACCGCTAGTCCGTTGCCTTTCGGATGTCGAGGGGTGCCCCTGAGTGTGCTCGTCGGGCTTCGAACCAGGTGCCGGCGGCTCGAGTCCGTCCGGGCGCGCCACACTTCAATTGGCCGGAGGAATGTTCCACCGTTCGATGGCGGCGGCTGCGTCGTAGTAGCTCAGCACGCTGAACGTGCCGGTATCGAGGAGGAAGCGACGGCCGTCAGCGACGGCGAGATCGAGCCAGCGCGCGGCGAGCACGCGCAACAGGTGGCCGTGCGCGAAGAGCGCCACGTCCCCTTCGACCGATCGCACGCGCGCAAGCACACGGTCCACTCGGTCGCCGACCTGTCGCGGACTCTCGCCGCCGGGGCAGCCGTCGCGAAAGATCAACCACGCCGGTGTCCGCGCGCGAATCTGCTGCGGCGTCAGTCCCTCGTACTCGCCATAGTTCCATTCGCATAGATCCGCTGTGACGGTCGCGCGCGGGCCGAGGCCGGCCAGCTCGCACGTCTCGCGCGCGCGTCGGAGCGGACTGACGAGCACCAGTTGGAAGTTCTGCGGGGCCAACACCCGGGCGAGTCGACCCGCGACGGCGCGGCCGTTGTCGGTCAGCGGAATGTCGGTCAGGCCCGTGTGC
The DNA here is from genome assembly GCA_035541655.1 of Casimicrobiaceae bacterium. Lineage (GTDB taxonomy): Bacteria > Pseudomonadota > Gammaproteobacteria > Burkholderiales > Casimicrobiaceae > CAIWHR01. The sequence continues at coordinate 4,129 of DATKMY010000145.1, forward strand.
CGTCGGCTCAGGCTCCATTGCGTTTCGCCGTGCCGAATCAGATAGACGCGCTGTCTCGGGAGCGACATCGCCTATGGCGACTCCGGCGCTTTCGACGATTCCTCCGTGCGACGCTCACCTTCGAGAACGTCGAGCGTGTGGCGCGCGATCATCAACTCCTCGTTCGTCGGAATCACCCAAGCCGACACGCGGCTGCGGGCGGTCGTGATGCGTGTGCGCGCCGCGACGTTCGCGGCACGGTCGAGCTCGATGCCGAGCCAGGCGGACGCCGTACAGATGCGCTCGCGGATCGGCGCCGAGTTCGCGCCGATACCGGCCGTGAAGACGAGCGCGTCGATCCCACCGAGTGCAGCGGCCTGTGCAGCGAGTTCCTTCGCGGCTCGATACACGAAATAGTCGATCGCGAGCCGCGCGTTCGGAGCGTCGGTATCGAGCAACACGCGCATGTCGTTG
>DATKMY010000146.1:0-11828 GCA_035541655.1 Casimicrobiaceae bacterium
GTCATCGACGATGAGGATCGTGCGCTGGGCCGAGCTCGCCTTCGCCGTCTCCGTCGCGTCCTCGCATGGCGCGGCCCCCTCCCCAACCGGCAGCCTGATCGTGAACACCGCGCCGCCGTCGAGCGGGCATGCGGCCGTCAGCGTTCCGCCGTGAGCCTCGACGATGCCCAGGCTCACCGCCAGACCCACGCCCGTGCCCGCGCCCATCGGCTTCGTCGTGAAATACGGCTCGAAGACCCGCTTGCGCAGATGCTCGGGGATCCCGGGTCCGTTGTCGGCCACCGCGATGCTCAGCATGTTGGACACGTAATCGAAGCAGCTCGTCACGCGCAGACGCCGCGGCGCGGGGTGTTCCTGCAGCGACTGCTGAGCGTTGATGATCAAGTTCAGCAGCACCTGGTGGAGCTGGTCGGCGTCGGCGTCGATCGGCGGCAACCCCTTCGACAGCTCCAGCGTCAATTCAATGCTGCTCGTCCGGATCGCATAGCTCGCGATGTCGAGCGCGGCGAGAATCACGTCGTTGATCGCAACCGGTCCGCGATGGGGTTGCTGCTGGCGGGCCATCGCGAGAAACGTGCGGACGATGCGCGCGCAGCGCTCGGCGGCGGTCCGGATCTTGAGCGCAGCGCTTTGCGTCGCCGGATCGCCCTGCTCCTCGAGCAGCACCGCGCGGGCAACGACGACGGACAGCGGATTGTTGAGCTCGTGGGCGACGCCCGCGAGTAGCGAGCCGAGCGCTGCGAGCTTCTCGCGCTGATGGAGCGACTCCCGCTGCCGCGCGAGCTCCTCGGCCGATCGCTTCTTCTCGGTGATGTCGCGGGCGATGGTGAGCACGTGCGGCTTTCCCTGATATTGCATCGGGACGCCGTGCACCTCGACTTCGAAGCCCGAGCCGTCGCGCCGCTGCTCGGTGATCTCCGAGTTGAGGGACAGACCGGCGGCGACCGACCGCAGAAAGTCGGCGCGGTAGGACGGACCGGACCACCGCCCGCCGGGCAGCGCCGAAAGCTCGCTGTCGCTGTAGCCGTACATCCGCCACAACGCGGGATTGGTGTAGACGACCTCGCCCTGGGCGTTCCACAGCGCGAGGCCATCGATCGACGCATTGAACATCGCGTGGTACTGCTCCTCGCTCGCGCGGAGCGCCGCCTCGGCGCTCCTGCGCGCGGTGATGTCGCGGGCGAGCGTCAGGATCCGATCGCGTCCGCCGATCGTCACGCGCTTGCCGAACACTTCGTGCCAGCGCGGGGTTCCGTCCCGGCGTCGGCTGTGCCACTCGACCTGCACCTCCTCGCCGGACGCGACGCGCGCCACAAGCGCCATCACGTCCTCTTTCGCGTAAGGGCACTCGCTCGCGTCGAGCGAGCCCGGACCGATGCGGCGAAACTGCTCGCGCGTGTACCCGAACATCGCGCAGGCCTTGGCGTTCACGTCGACGATCGCGCCCGTTTCGATGTCCTGGACGAAGATCGCATCCTCGGCGGCGTCGAAGATCGCCCGATAGCTCGCCTCCGAGACGCGGAGCGCTTCCGCCGAGCGCATCCGCTCGGTGATATCGGTCGAAATGCCGCAGACGGCGTACGCCTCTCCATTCGCGTCGCGCAGCAGGAACTTGATCGAGATGAACGTGTGCACGCCGTCGTCCAGCGGTGCGGTCTCCTCGAACTCCATCGGCATGTTCTGCTGGAGGACGAGAAGATCGTTGTCGCGGTAGGTCCGCGCGACGTCCGCCGGAAGGCATTCGCTGTCGGTCTTTCCCACGACATCGGCCGCGCGGAGGCCGAACACGTGCTCCCACTGGCGGTTGACGAAGAGATAGCGGCCGCCGGTGTCCTTGACGAAGACGACTGCGGTGGCGTTGTCGAGGATCTGTTGCAGCCGCGCCTCGCTGTTCTCGAGCTCGCGCTGCACGCGCGCCCGCTCGGCGATGTCCTGGCGCAGCCGCGCCTGGGTGTCCGCGACGTCGAGCGCCATCGCGTCGAACGCGCGCGAGAGCCGCCCGAGCTCGTCACGTCCCTTGAGATCGCTGCGGACCGCCGGGTTGCCTGCCGCGAGCTGCTCGGCCGCGCGCACGAGGCGCGCGGTGCGGCGCGTCAGCAGGAAGTGGAAAACGAGCCACATCGCGAGTGCAAGCGCGGTTACCCAGCCGGCCCAGTAGAGCGACTGCTGAACCACCTGCGCGCGCGCCTCCGCTTTATAGCGAGCCAGATCGTAGGCGAGGAACAGGCTGCCAATGCGCGACGGACGCAGCTCGTCGCGCTCGCTTCCCATCAGGATTCCGGCATAGCCGAGCAGCACGTCGCCCTTCGGATCGGTCGTGACCCCGGCACGCCGCTCGCGAATGGCACCCTCAGCGCGCTCGAGGTCGAACATCGGCAGCACGTCCTGAATCGGCCTGCCCAGCAACGCGTATCGCGTCGCGGCGACGACCGTCTGCCGGTCGTCGGTCAGCGCCGCGATGATCACGTCGTGATTGTGCGCAAGCACCGTGATCTCGCGCTGCGCGACCTCGAAATCGCCTTTGAGGAGCAGGTATTCGAGCGTGCTCTGCAGCCGCGACATCTCCTGCACGACGCGCTTGCGGCTCTCGTCCTCGGCCTCGCGCTCTGCCTGAGGTACGTGGTAGAGGAGGTTCACCGCGCTCAACGTCGCCGCGAAGACGAGCAGGATCAGCGGGACCGTCAGCTTGAGCGACGCCGGCAGGCCGAATCTCATTTCGCCAGCCTCTCGAGCGGCGCCGGCGCAAGAAGCTTCTCGATCTGGAGATCGGTCTTCAGAAGCTTCGCTTCCAGCATCAGCGTCATGAGCCGGCGCCCCGTCGCCGCGAGCTCCGGATTCTGCCCGCCCAGCATCTTGAGGTTCTCGTCGCGCGAAGGAACATGCAGGCCCTTTTGCGCTTCGAGGAACTGCTCGCCGCTCGTCTGCTGCCGGATTCCCATCCGGCGCGCCGCGTCCTTGGGATCGCGCGCCATGTAGTCGATCGCCGCGAACCAGCCGGTGAGCAGCGCCTGGACCGCCTTCGGCCGCTTCTGAATCGCGCTCGCGCGCACCGCGAGCAAATCGACGATCTCGCCCGGGATCTGCGTGCTGTCGAACAGGATCTGCGCACCGGCCCGGAGGAACTGAGCGCGATAGGGGTCGAACGTCACGGCGCCGTCGACCTGCCCCCTTTCGAAGGCGCTGGGCTGCTCGTTCGACTCGAGGTGAACGACACTGACGTCGCTCGCCTGCATTCCGTTGAGCGCGAGTGCCCGGCTCAGCACGAACGCGCCGAGCGCGCCGCTTTCCACCGCGACGGACTTGCCCTTGAGATCGGTCATTTTCCTCATGCCGCCGCGGCCGACGACGACGTCGGCGCCGTTCGAAACGTCGACGACGACGATGACTCGGGGATCGAGCCCGTCGGCAGCGAGGCCGAAGAGCTCGTCGAGGCTGATCACCATGCCGTCGATCGTCTGGTTGCGATACGCGCGGAGCACCTCGCTCGCCGACGGATATTCGACGAGCTGCACGGTTGCGGGGTCGAATTGCCCCAGCTCGCGCGCCAGATAGAGCGGCTCGCTGCCGATCCACACATTGGTGCCGATCCGCAGCGGAGTCTCCGGCTCGCGCGCGCAGCCGCCGAGCGCGACGAGCAGCGCCGCGAACGCAACGGCACAGAGATCGCGGACGATCCGCGGCATCGTCATGTCCCGTCCGGCACGAAGACATAGCCCTCGTTGCGGATCGTTCGGATGTAGCGCGGGTGCTCGGGGTCGGGCTCGATCTTCCGGCGCAGCCGCATGATACGGAGATCGACGCTGCGATCGAACGGATCCCAGTCGCGCTGCTGTTGGAGATTCAGGATGCGCTCGCGGGAGAGCGCCCGATTCGGATGCTCGGCGAGCGCCTTCAGCAGGTCGTACTCGAGCGGCGACATCGGGACTTCCTGACCCTTGTCGTCGATCAGCCGGTGCGCATCGACGTCGAACACGCAGCGGCCGATTCGCACGCGCGAAGCGCCGATCTCGGCGCGCCCGGCGGCCGACGTTCGGCGCAGAACGCTCTTCACGCGCGCGGCCAGCTCGCGCGGATCGAACGGCTTGGCGACGTAATCGTCGGCACCCATTTCCAGGCCGACGATGCGGTCGACGACGGTGCCGGCCGAAGTGAGCATGACGATCGCGATCTTCGCGTAGCGCTCGCGCAGGTGCCGGGCGAGGCTCAAGCCGTCCTCGCCGGGCATGTTGATGTCGAGGAGCGCGAGGTCGACGGGCTTCTCGGAGGCGATCGCCTTCGCCGCGGCCGCGCTCTCGGCGCCGATCGCCGCGTATCCGTGCGCGCCGAAATACTCCTCGAGCACGGCGCGCACTTCCGGCTCGTCGTCAACGATCAGGATCGTAGCTTTGGGATTCATGGTCGCGCTGCGCTCCTAAGCATAAATCCGCCGCGCCCGCTCCGCTCGCCGCAGGCGCTCGCTGATACAAACGAAACAAAACGGGCGCCGCCACGAAGCGGGCGTGACGCACGTCCCCCATAGACTGGCGGCGTAACGGTAGACCGGGAGTCGGGAGACCCGACGCCGACGCGGTCACCGTGTGCCGGGGAGCCATTTTTCCATTTCGCAAACCGGGAGCCAAGCTTGATCGAATACGACCCCCCTGTACCCCGCATCGGCTTCGCAGTCGCCGCCGCCCTCACGTCGATGCTCACCTTCAGCCTGATGGTCGCGCTGCCGTCCGCGCTCGAAGAGGAGAGCTCCACGCTCGCGCTCCGCGGCGAGCCGCACCGCACTGCAGCTAACCCCCCCGCGGCGGACACGTTGGACCTTCGGTGCGCCATTGCGGCGGCGGTGAACACGCCGCTGTTTGCGGGCGCTCCGGCAAGCGCCGCCGGTCCGAAATGCAGGCAGCCGTCGTGATTGAGCCCGACCGCGCGTTCGCCGCGAACGGCGATCGGCGGTCCCGCGACGCGTCGATTATCGCTCCGACGGTCACTCATTGGAGCCGGATCCTCTACGTCGATCTGTTCGAGGGCGAAGCGAGCGCGATGGGATCGACCGCCCGCGGCGAGCGGGCAGCTTCCGCAGCTGCCCCCGCCGTACGAGGAAGTCCCGCGAGAGCGTCGCGGCGGGAATCGGAATGGATGACCCTTTCCGCGGCCGACGGCTATCCGATCACTGCGATCCGATATCCGACGCGGGGCTCTACTCGTGCCCAGCTGGTGATCGCGGGCGCCGTCGGCGTTCCGCAGCGCTTCTATCGCCGGTTCGCCGAATACGCGGCATCGATCGGCTACACGACGATGACGTTCGACTACCGCGGCGTCGGCCTCTCGGCGCCGACGACGCTCGCGGGCTTCGAGATGGACTATTTCGATTGGGGGCGTCTCGATCTCGCGGCCGCCGTCGAAGCGATGAACGCGCCGCACCTGCCTCTGTACATGGTCGGCCACTCGTTCGGAGGGCACGCGTTCGGACTATTGCCCAACCACGAGCGCGTCACTGCGTTCTACACGTTCGGCACCGGTGCCGGCTGGCACGGCTGGATGCCGCCCCTCGAGCGCGCGAAGGTGCTCGCGATCTCGGACGTCGTTGGCCCGGCACTCACTCGCTGGAAAGGCTATCTGCCGCTCAACGTGCTGGGCCTCGGCGAGGACCTCCCGCTCGCGTTCTACGAGCGGTGGAAGCGCTGGTGCCACTCGCCGAACTACTTCTTCGGCGACCTCGCCGTGCGGCACGTGACGCAAAGCTTCGATCGGATTCGCGCGCCCTTGATGGCGGCCAACGCGATCGACGATCACTGGGCGCCGCCGAGGTCGCGCGACGCGTTCATCGCCGGCTACCGGAACGCAGCGCGACACACGCTCGACCTCGATCCGACGGCTATCGGATTGCGTTCGATCGGCCACAACGGCTACTTCAAGCCGAGCGCGCGCCCGCTGTGGGAATCCGCGTTCGATTGGCTTGCCAGCCGACGAAAGTTCTCGCGCGCGAACGCCTCGGCTGTCTCCGATTCGACCGAGTTTCGTGTCACGGCGCAATAGACGACCGCGGGCAACCCAACAGAATGTCTGGAGAACGCAGATGACAAACCAACGCGAACTGCACGTCGTTCCCCGCTCCGGCTCCGCGGCCGTGTGCCCCGAAGTTCCCGGATGTATCGTCGCGGGCACGGGCGAGCCTGTGGTCCTGCTGCACGCGTCGCTCAGCTCGAAATCGCAATGGTCCGAGCTCGCGGTGCGGCTCGCCCCGCGGTTTCGCGTGATCGCGCTCGATCTCTGCGGCTACGGCGACAACCCCATGCCGACCGCGCTCCGGCCGTTCTCGATCGACGACGAGGTTCGTCTTGTCGCCGAGCGCCTCGATCGCCTGGTCCCTCCGCACGTCCGTGTTCACGTCGTCGGCCATTCCTACGGGGGATTGGTCGCTCTGCGCCTCGCGGAGCGCTGCCGGGGGCGCGTCGCGAGCCTGGCGCTCTACGAGCCCGTCGCTTTCGGCATCCTCGACCGCGGAGACCCGGCACTCGCCGAAGCGAGGCGCATCGCGGAGAACGTGCTGCAGCTCCTCAGAGCGGGGCTGCGTCTGCAGGCAGCCGAGATCTTTGTCGACTACTGGAGCGGCGCCGGCACCTACGAGCGCCTCGCACGCCCGGACAAGGTGGGAATCGCGCGCAACATTGCCAAGGTGCCGCCCGACTTTCAGGCGGCGATGGCCTGGCCGGCCGACGACGCCGCCATGCGGTCGATCACGGTGCCGGCGCTGCTGCTCACCGGCGAACACAGCCCCGCGATCGCGCAACGCATCGTCCAGCGGCTTTCGCGCTCGCTCCCGAAGCGCTATATGGGCCGGATCGACGCGGGACACATGGGACCCGTGACGGCGCCCCACCTCGTCAATCCGTGGATCGAGGCGTTCGTCGACATGTGCGTCGAGCGCCACACTGCGCCGGCGGCCGAAATTCCCGTGCCGTTCGCCTCCGCAGCCGACTGAGGGAGCGCCCCGCCATGTCGTTCGAATCGCTACGCACCGTTCTCGCCGATCACGTCCGCGACAGGCCCGCCATCGCGGCCACCGCCACGGTTTGCGACGCCGTCGCGCTGATGAAGGCGCGTCACGCCGACGCCGCGATCGCCCATGCGCTGGTGCTGATGGACGACCGCGGCTGCGATCACGTCGCCGTCGCCGATCGCGGCCGCGTGCTCGGCGTGCTGTCGCGCGGCGACCTCGATGCCTGAATGATCCGCAACCTGCAGGAGCGACTCGACTCGGCGATCAGGGCCGTGAAGATCATGGGATTCGCGAACCGACGGGGGTAACGCCTTCCGCCGCTCGAGCGGCTGTAACATGGCAGGCCATGCCAGTCGCCCGCACCTCCGCCGGTCACGTCGTCCTCGGCAGCGTCGACAGCGACGGCTATCGATCGCTCCGCCGCAGGCCGATGTCGCGCGCCGAGCGCTTCAAGCTCGGGCGCAACCTGCGCAGGAATGTGCCGCGCAGTTCGCTCGCTCTCTGGAAGCCTCCGGCGAGCCGGATTGACCCGGTCGCGCAGATCAAGCTCGCGCACCAGGGACGGCTCGCTCGACTGATCCCGATACGCGTGGGCCGCATGGTCGCCTCGCCTTACGGATTCCTGCGCGGCACCGCGGGCGTGATGGCCGCGGACGTCGCCTCCCTTCCGTCGACCGGCATCACGCCGGTGATCTGCGGCGACGCGCACCTCGGCAACTTCGGGTTCTACGCGTCGCCGGAGCTCGATCTCGTGATCGACCTCAACGATTTCGACGAAGCGCACCCCGGTGCCTGGGAATGGGACCTGCGCCGGCTGGTGGCGAGCATCTGGGTCGCAGGCAGGCAGAACAATGCGAGCGAAGCCCAGTGCGGGCGCGCCGTGTCCGCCTGTGTCGCCGCCTATCGCGACGAGGTGCGCTTCCTCGCGAACGAGCCGCTGCTGCTGCGCTCGTACCAGCGCCTCGACGTCGACCGGCTGCACGAGACGGCAACGGAGAAGACGCTTCGCGGCGAGATCGCGCGGGCGGTGAAGCGCGCGCGCTCGCGAACGAGCGACCGCGCCCTGCCGCGATTCACGGCGACACGCGGCGGCAGGCGCTACATCGTCGACGAGCCGCCGCTCATCACCCGGGTGTCGAAGGCCGAGTCGACGCGCATCGCCGCGGGGCTCGATGCGTATCTCGCCACGCTCGCGCCGCACTGGAGCCGCGTGATCGCCGGTTACACGCTCGTCGACATCGCGCACAAGGTCGTCGGCGTCGGCAGCGTCGGCCTCCGCGCCTACGTGGCGTTGCTCGAGGGCAGCAGCGCCGACGACGTCGTGTTCCTGCAGCTGAAGCAGGCGCGCCGCTCGGTGCTCGCGCGCTTCGTCCACGGCGACCTCGCGTGGCACGCGCATCAGGGCCAGCGCGTCGTCGAGTACCAGCAGGCGCTGCAGACGGTGAGCGACCCGTTGCTCGGATGGACGACAATCGCCGGCCTTCAGTACTACGTGCGGCAGTTCCGCAACATGAAAGGGGCGATCGCGCTCGACGCAATCGACGCACCGGCGCTGACCGACTACGCGGGAATTCTCGGCCATCTGCTCGCGAAGGGCCACGCTCGCACGAGCGGCGCATCGATGATCGCGGGTTACGTCGGCGCGTCCGATCAGGTCGACCGTGCGCTTTGCCGGTTCGCCCGCGCCTACGCCGATCAGACGGAAGCCGACCACCAGGCGCTCGTCGACGCGGTGAACCGCGGCGAGCTTCCGGTCGAATTCGTGCCCGGCTGACAGCTGGTCCTCCGGGTGGTCGACGCAGTCAACAAAGCGACGTCGGGCCGAATGCGTCAGTTCAAGCCCGGTGCCGCTTGCTCCACACAGGCAACTTACTCGCCCCGCTGGAACGCAGCGATCTTCCGGTATTCCTCGTCGAGCTTGCCGGGAATCGCGAGAAAGATCGGAAGCAGTCGCGAATAAACGGCGACGTTCTGCGCGATCGGCGTATGCCGATGCGTGGCCCCCACCATCGAGGCGACCACCTCGAGTGAATCGACGTAGCCCAGCGCGTAGAGCCCCAGGACCGCCGCGCCGAGGCACGAGCTCTCGAAGCTCTCGGGAACGATCACCTCGCGATCGAACACGTCGGCCATCATCTGCCGCCAGAGCCCCGAGCGGGCGAATCCGCCGGTTGCCTTGATCGACTCGACGCGGCCGATCAGCTCTTCCATGGCCGGCAGGATGCTGTAGAGGTTGTAGATCACGCCTTCGAGCACCGCGCGGATCATGTGCTCCTTGCGGTGATGCATCGCAAGGCCGAAGAAGGATCCGCGCAGATCGGGATTCCACATCGGCGCGCGCTCGCCCGCGAGATAGGGATGGAATATCAGCCCCTCGCTTCCCGGCGCGACGCGCTCGGCGATGCGGGTCAGAACTTCGTACGGGTCGATCCCGAGGCGCCTAGCCGTCTCGGTTTCGGATGCGGCCATTTCGTCGCGCACCCAGCGAAAGATGATCCCGCCGTTGTTCACGGGGCCGCCGATCACCCAGTGGCGGTCGGTGAGCGCATAGCAGAACGTGCGGCCCGTCGGATCGGTTGCAGGCCTCTCGACCACCGTGCGCATCGCGCCGCTCGTGCCGATCGTCACCGCGACCTCCCCGGGCCGGATCGCGGCGACGCCGACGTTCGACAGCGCACCGTCGTTGGCGCCGACGACGAAGGGCGTCCCCGCGGCGAGGCCGATTTCGGCAGCGATATCTCGGGGGAGGCCCTCGAGGTGAAACGCCGCGGGAACGAGCGTCGACAGGCGATCGCGTGTGATGCCGGCCGCGGCGAGCGCGCCTTCATCCCAGTCGAGGCTCGCGAGATTGAGGAGCCCGCTGGCCGACGCGATCGAATGGTCGACGACGTAGCGGCCGAAGAGCCGATGGAAGACGAACTCCTTGATGCCGACGAACCGCGTCGCGGCGGCGAACACCTGCGGTCGCTCGTCCTTGAGCCATGCGAGCTTCACGAGCGGGGACATCGGATGGATCGGCGTGCCGGTACGGCGATAGATCGCGAGCCCGTCGCGCTCCGCGCGGATCCGCTCCGCCCAGCGGGCCGCGCGATTGTCGGCCCACGTGATGCTGCGGGTCAGCGCGTTCCCTTCGCTGTCCACGGCGATCAGGCTGTGCATCGCCGCACTGAACGCGACGCAGGCGACGTCGCCGGCGGCGACGCTCGCACCGCGCACCGCATCGCGTATCGCGGCGACGACAGCGCGGTAGATTTCGTCGGGGTCCTGCTCGGCGGTGGCCGGCGTCGGCGTCGACAGCGGATAGCCGACGCTCGCATGCGCAACGACGCGGCCGTGCAGGTCGAAGACGACGGCCTTCGTCGCCGTCGTGCCGATGTCGACGCCGATCACGTGGCCGGGCAAGCCGGCCTCCTTCGCTGCTGTGCTGCTATCGCTCGACCGCGAGCGCGACGCCCATCCCGCCGCCGATGCAAAGGCTCGCGAGCCCCTTCTTCGCGTCGCGCCGGATCATCTCGTGCAGCAGCGTCACCAGGATCCGGCAACCCGATGCGCCGATCGGATGGCCGATCGCGATCGCGCCGCCGTTGACGTTGATCTTCGAGGTGTCCCAGCCCATTTCCTTGTTGACGCCGATCGCCTGGGCCGCGAAGGCCTCGTTGATCTCCATCAGGTCGAGATCCTTCACCGTCCAGCCGGCTTTTCTCAGGCAGAGTTGCGCCGCCGGCACGGGTCCCATTCCCATGATCTTCGGATCGATACCGGCCGACGAGTACGCTTTGATCTTCGCGAGCGGCTTCAGTCCGAGCGAATGCGCCTTCTGCGCAGTCATCATCACGACCGCCGCGGCGCCGTCGTTGATCCCGGAAGCATTGCCCGCTGTGACGGTGCCGTCCTTCGCGAACGCCGGCCGCAATCCTGCGAGAGATTCGACCGTCACTCCGTGCTTGATGAACTCGTCGGAATCGAAGACCGTCGAGCCCTTCTTCGACGGAATCTCGATTGGCACGATCTCGTCCTTGAACTTGCCGGCCTTCTGGGCTGCCTCGGCCTTGTTCTGCGACGCCGTGGCGAACTCGTCTTGCTGCGCGCGCGAAACCTCGTACTTCTTCGCGACGTTCTCCGCGGTGACGCCCATATGGTACTGGTTGTAGACGTCCCACAGGCCGTCGACGATCATCGTGTCGACGAGCTTGCCGTCGCCCATCCGGATGCCGTCGCGGGAACCGTTCAGCACGTGCCCGGAGGCGCTCATGTTCTCCTGACCGCCCGCGATCACGACCTCGGCGTCGCCGCATTTGATCGCCTGCGCGGCGAGATGCGTCGCCTTGAGCCCACTGCCGCAAACCTTCCCGATCGTCATCGCGGGCACCATGTCGGCGATCCCGGCCTTGATGAGTGCCTGGCGCGCGGGGTTCTGGCCGACGCCCGCCGTCAGCACCTGGCCCATGATCACTTCCGACACCTGATCGTTCTTGATCCCGGTCTTCGCGAGCAGCGCCTTGATCACATGCGCGCCGAGATCGGACGCGGGAATCTTGGCGATGGTCCCGCCGAACTTTCCGACTGCGGTCCTCAGCGCGGCGACGATGACGACATCTTCCATTGCGATTCTCCTTCCAGTGTTGCCGCTCCCGCGGCCGTGAAATTCCGTTGTGCGCGCAGCTCAGCGGCGTGAGCCGTAACCCGCTGCCACGACGCTAGATCAACGCACGGCGCAAGTCGGCGAGCAGAGAGCCGAAATGCGTGTTGAAACGCGCCGCCGCCGCCCCGTCGATCACCCGGTGATCCCAGGAGAGCGACAGCGGCAGCACATAGCGCCACGCCGCGCTCTTCCCGTCGT
>DATKMY010000147.1:0-68184 GCA_035541655.1 Casimicrobiaceae bacterium
ATCGACTACCAGGAAGGCCTCGAGGGCGCGCAGTTCGTGATCAAGAACCCGAACGCGCAATCGACCTGCGGCTGCGGCTCGTCGTTTTCGGCCTAAAGCCGGCTCACCATCGATGACAACGGGGCCCTCGCGGCCTCGTTGTTTTCTCGCACGCCAGCGTAGGCGATCGACTGCTCGGGCCGCGATGCAGGATGGCTCGCGCGGCGCGCAGGCTGAGGGCGGTCGTGGCTCGGCCGTGTCGTCTACAACGCCGAGAGCGTCCGATGCTCGGGGCGGGGCGAACACCCCATCCGCGTTTTTGCCCCTGTCCCCGATCAAAGGTTGGCACGATGTGTGCTACGTCTCGCTTGACCATGAATACGCAGGGGCCTCGATGTTCGGCTTCTTGACTCCCGTACGCAGCGACGCGAGCTATCCGCTGACCGACGCGGACGCGGCGCTATCGTATTGGCAGGCGCTGCCCAAAGACGACGCAATCGCCGCGCAAAGCGCGATATGCAAGGTACTCGCGGAGCAGGTTCCGCGCGGAATCCCGAGCACCCACCGGCTGCAGGCGCTGCTCGTGCTCGATCAGCGCGCGCGCGCACTCGTCGACTCGCTGCTCACGAACGAGGGCGGGGCGCGCCCTTCGGCCAAGACGACCGCGAGTCGCTCGTGGCAAGGCGCCTTCGAGCTTTGCAGGTCGTTCGGGCGCGCCTACGGCATGCTCGTGCGGTCGATTCGCGACAACGGCGAGTTCGAGAACCGGCGTGACTTGCAATCGCTCGTGCTGTTGCGCTTTTTCCGGCAGCGACAGCTCGAGTTGCTGCTGAGACCGTTCACCGACGAGCGAGCTCCGGCCTTTGCCTGGAAAGAGATCCACGACGCCTACGTGCTCGCGCAATCGCGTTGGCTGCACCGCGAGCCCATCCCTGTGAAGCGCGAGCAGTCGTCGGCCACGGTCGAAGTGCGCCTGGAGCGCGAGTATGTGGTCGTGCTCATGCAGGAATTGCTCAGCAGCGGGCAGTTCCCGCCGCACGAAGCGTCCTGGATAAATCGCCACCTCCCGCGATGGTGCCTCGCGATGACGCTCGTGCGCGACGAGTCCCCCGCGGGCGCGAACCGATTCGTCGTCGATCCGGGAAGCGATGTCGGGCTCGTGCGGTCCAATGGCGAACCTGTGGAGACCTGGCTGCGCCTCGACATGACGCCGGTCCTCAAATCGCTGAGCGCCCAGATCGCTTCGCTCCGCGACGCGACGGAGCGTCCGCCGCAAGGAAGCACGCTGAGGCGGGCGCGACAGCTCAAGGTATTGCAAAAAGTGAACGCGCTTTGCTCGGCGGAGCGTCCGGTCATCACGCGCCGCGGGGAGCGCAAGCCGACGGCGGTGACCGTCGAAGTCGCCGTCGGCCTGGTGGAAGTGCTGCGGCGCGTGCGCAACAGGCCGGAGGACGTCATTGCCGCTGTTCCGATTCCGTCGCCGCGGACCAGCGAGGGAGTCACGATCGGTGCATTCGGCGATACGACGGGGCAAGGCGCCTATTCGGTGATGCAGTCTTCGACCGGCGCTCCGCTGCTGACGATGGTCGACCAGAGCGATTCCGGTTGCCGGTTGCAAGGGGCCGCGCTCATTTCGAATCCAGCGCTCCCCGGTGCGCTGATCGCATTCCGCGAGGACGCGACGCTGCCATGGAGTCTCGCCGTCGTGCGTCGCGCGAAGAAACGGCTCGCGGGCAGACGAATCGAGATCGGTGCCGAATACCTCGGCACCGGACCCCGCTGGGTAGTGATTGTCGTCGACGACTCGGCGGCGACGCCCGGAAATCCCGCCGAGCGCGAGGCGCCGCGCTTTGCCGGCCTCTATCTCCCAGAGAGCGACCAGCACCCGCTGCTGCCGATAAAAACGCTGGTGCTCCCGACGTGCGGGCTTTCGCCCGGCGATCGTCTGTCCGTGCGCTCGCGCAGATCGGTCTACACGGTCCGACTCAAGGAGCCGCTCGAAGAGCAGAGCGATTTCATTTGGTCGCCGTTCGAAATCCTGGATCGATGGGTGAAGGACGAACCCGCATCCGACCAAGCGGCGGAGAGTCGATAGGTCCACAGCCTCGGGACCGACGCCCGAAAGGCAAAGAGGGTAGCGGACCCGCTCGCCGCCCGCCCACTACCCGAGGGCGAGCGGTTCCCGCACCAGGTGCGCATCAGTTGCCCGCCAGGCTCACGCGCTGCTGCAATTCCACCCGCTCGCGCAAGCACGCTTCACGCTCCGAAGCAGCGTCGCGCCCCGCGCAGGCGCGCTCGGCCGCAACCAGGCGTTCGAAGGGCAAGCCGCCGAGCAGGACGAGCTCGGTCACGCCGGCGAAGATGCCGACGGTGATGATGACGGCGAGCACCGCGGCCACGAAATGCGTGGCGAGGCTCGGTGGGGATGCGTCCGGATTCCTGTTCATCGATCGTCTCCTCGGGTTCCGCGGGAGTGCTTTCCGCGTCGATCCGTACGTTGCGCCTCGCCCGCCCCTTCAGTCCTTAAGGAGCCGCTGAAACGTTCTTAAAGGCGCGGGCGAGCCGCCCCACGGTGCCGGTGCCGGCGCTAGACTTCGTGCGAACGACGAAGGGAGCCATGGACACTCGAGCCGTAACGGAGGAGAGCAGCGCGACGCCGGCGCGACGCTTCGGCCGCTTCGAGCTGCGCCCGGGAGAGCGGGCGCTCCTTGCCGATGGCGCACCGGTTGCGCTCGGCGCGCGCGCATTCGACGTGCTCGTGGCGCTGACCGAGCGTCCCGGCTCGCTCGTAACGAAAGACGACCTGCTCGCCACCGTCTGGCGCGGTGTCGTGGTCGAGGAGAACAACCTGCAGGTGCAGGTATCGACACTGCGCAAGATCCTCGGCCAGAGCGCGCTCGCGACGATCCCCGGGCGCGGTTACCGATTCAATCTGTCCGTCGCCGTCGCGGATGCGGCCACTCCCGAACCGGCCGCCGCCCGGCAGGACGCAGCGTCGTCCGCGTCCATTGACGCGAGCGCAGCACACCCGCGTGGCAACCTGCCTGCGCGCACGCCTCGCCTCTACGGGCGCGCCGAAGACATCGATGCGATCGTCGAGCTGCTGAGCCAGCATCCCGTCGTCACCATCACGGGCCCCGGCGGCATCGGCAAGACGCAGGTCGCGCACGCCGCGGCGTCGCGCCTCGCCAGCGAGCGCGCGGCCGACTATCCCGACGGCGTCTGGTGGGTCGAGCTCGCCGCGCTCACCGACGGCGCGCTCGTTCCCACGGCCGCTGCGCAAACGATGGGGGTCCGGCTCCCGGGCGACCGTCCCACGGCGCTCGTGCTCCGATCGCAGCTCGCGACGCAGCGTGCGCTGCTGGTCCTCGACAACTGCGAGCACCTTGCCGACGCAGTGGCGGCGTTCGTCGACATCGTGACGGCCGGCGCATCGCGCGTTGCGATCCTAGTCACGAGCCAGGAGACGCTGCGAGCCGCCGACGAGCACGTCTATCGTCTCGGCCCGCTGGCCGTGCCCGGCGCAGCGGACACCGAGGCGGCATCGCGCTACGGCGCGCTGCAGCTCTTCGAAGCGCGCGCGCAGGCCGTCGATCCGCGCTTCACGCTGAACGCTTCGAATCTGCCGGCGGCGATCGAGATCTGCAGGCGCCTCGACGGGATTCCGCTCGCGATCGAGCTTGCCGCCGCGCGGCTGCCGCTTCTCGGCGCCGAGGGACTGCGCGCACGCCTCGACGAGCGCTTCAACCTGCTTACCGCCGGGTCGCGAGTCGTGTTGCGCCGCCATCAGACGCTGCGCGCGACACTCGAATGGAGCCATTCGCTGCTCACTGCCGACGAGCGCACCGTCTTCCGGCGCCTCGCGGTGTTCGCCGGCGGCTTCACGCTCGAGGCCGCGCAGCACGTCGCGAGCGACGAGCGCATCGACCGCTGGATCGCACTCGATCATCTGGGCGCGCTCGTCGACAAGTCGCTGGTCCTCGCCGAAGGCGATCCGATTCCGCGCTACCGGATGCTCGAGACGACGCGCGCGTACGGCCTCGAGCGGCTTGCCGAATCGGGCGAAACGCAGCAGGCGCTCTTGCGCCATGCGCAGGCGCTGCTCGCGATCCTCGAGGCTTTCGACAGGGACGAATGGCAGTGGCGTGCCCGCGGTGACCGGGTGCCGGCGGCGCGAGCCGAGCTCGACAACCTGCGTGCGGCGCTCGATTGGGCGGGATCGACGGCCGAGAGCCAAGCGGTCGCGATCGAGCTCGCGGGTGTGTCGTATTGCGTCTGGTGGTCGTCGTACGACATGGCCGAAGGCCTCGCGCGCTGCCTCGAGCTCCGCGATTTCGTCGACGATGCCGTGCCCATGCCGGTCGCCGCACGCTTCTGGGACGCGACCGGAAAGCTCGCGCTGTATTCGTTCAGGCGCGAAGGTTACGACGCGGCGGTGCGCGCCGCGCGGCTGCATCGCGAACTCGGCAACGACCAGCGCTGCTTCGACGCGCTGATCTTCGCCACGGTGCAGGGAGCGCGCTTCGCGACCGTCGCCGAGATGGAAGGCTGGATCGCCGAGGCGGCGCAGCTCGAGCGTCCGGAGTGGCCCGCACGCCAGCGGGCAAGCCTCCAGTTCGCCCGCTGCTGGTGGTTCGCGCGCCAAGGCCGCCTCGAAGACGCGCTCGCCGCCGCGCAGCGCCAGTTCGCGATCTGTCGCGACGGCGACGCCGAGGTGGCGGCGCAGTTCTCCGTCTCCAACATAACGATCATGGAATTGCTGCTGGGGCGCTGGGAGGATGCGCTCGCCCACGCGCGCGCGGCGATCGAGCGGCTGCATGCGCTCGGTGCCGATGCCGGCGCCGGTCACCTCTATCAGAACGAGATGATCGCGCACATGATGCTGGGGCGCCTCGACGAGGCGTGGGTGGCGGCCCGGAGCGCCTATCCGCGTCTGCTGGGCGAGGGCGACGAATACCGGATGCTGCTCTCGCTCGCGCTGCTCAACGCGCGCGAAGGACGGCTCGACGTCGCGACGCGCATCGTCGGCTTCGACAGCGCGCTCGGCGAACGGATCGGCGACGCCGTGAATATCTTCGGAGCGATGTATCGCAACGAGCTCGATCCGCTGCTCGCGCGCCTCTCCCCGGACGAGCGTGCACAGCTCGCAGCCGAGGGCGCGGCGCTCAGCGACGAGGACGTGTTCAGGCTCGCGTACGGCGACGAGCTCTAGCAGCCGACGAGATGTCGGGTACGACAGGCAGCGCATGGCGTAAGCCGAAGGGCGCCCGGTTTTCGTGAAGCCCGGAGGCTTACGCCATGCGCGGGCCCTACGGACCCGCGCGGCAACCCGTCGCCTCGAACCCTCGTTCAGCGCGGATAGATCGCGCCGAGCACCCGCAGTCCCCGCGCTCCGGTGACCTCGGGCAGATTCCCGGGACGATGCGCGAGCGCCTCGCGCGCGAGCCAGGCGAACGCGAGCGCTTCGACGTGCTCGACGGCAACCCCCAGTGCCGCTGTCGTGCGGACAGCACGTGGCGCGAGCTCGCGCCCCAGCGCTTCCATCAGGGCGGCGTTCTTCGCACCGCCGCCGCAGACGAGCATCTCGGTCGCCTGCACGCAATGCGTGCGGATCGCGTCGGCGATCGCCCGCGCCGTCAATGCAACGAGCGTCGCCTGTACGTCGGCAGGCGCGATCGCGCGTCCGCCGAGCCTCGCATCCAGCCACCCGGCGTTGAAAAGGTCGCGACCGGTGCTCTTCGGCGGATTGCGCGCGAAATAGGGTTCGGCGAGGAGAGCCGCGAGCAGCGCCTCGTCGATCCTCCCCGATCGCGACCACGCGCCGTCGCGATCAAACGACGCCTTTCGGTGCCGCTCGTGCCACAGATCGAGGAGCGCGTTGCCGGGGCCCGTGTCGAAGCCGCGAACCGGCCCCTGCGGCGGAAGATCGGTGACGTTGGCGATGCCGCCAAGGTTGACCACGACGCGGTGCGCGCGGCTCCTGAACAGCGCCGCATGGAACGCAGGGACCAACGGCGCGCCTTGGCCGCCCGCCGCCACGTCGCGACTGCGGAAATCGGCGACGACGGTCACTCCGGCTCGCTCGGCAACCCGCGCGGGATTGTTGAGCTGCAGCGTCCAGCCCTCGTCCGGGCGATGCCTGACGGTCTGACCGTGAACGCCGGCGGCAATCACGTCGTCGGCGTCAAGGCCGGCTTCGGCCAGCGCGGCGAGGATCCCCGTCGCATAGACGTCGGCGAGCGCGCAGGCGGCGCGTGCGGAGCGCGCAAGCTCGTCGCTCGTGGCGCGCTGGAGCGCGAGGAGCTCGGTGCGCAGCTCCGGCGCGAAGGGAATGTGGGCGGCTACGAGCACGCGGCACGTGCCGCCAGCCGTCGGCGCGAAATCCGCGATCACCGCATCCACGCCGTCGAGGCTCGTCCCCGACATCACGCCCGCAACGATTTGGCGCATCGGGCGCCCGCGCGGCAGACCTACTCGCCGCCGGCGACGAGCGTTCCTGCGATCTCCCGCGCCAGCGTGAGCTGCGCCGCGGCCGGAACGATGGTCTCGGCGAACGCGGCCTTCTGCGTCGAGGGCAGCGGGTCGCCGTTCGGCAGCGCGACGGTGAGCGGATTGCGCTGCTCGCCGTTCACGCGGAATTCGTAGTGCAGGTGCGGCCCCGTCGCCCATCCGGTCATCCCGACGTAGCCGATGACGTCGCCCTGCATCACCCGCGCGCCCTTCTTCACCTGCGGCGCAAAGCGCGACAGATGCGCGTAGAGCGTCGAGAACGCGCCGCGATGCTGGAGCTCGATCACGTTCCCGTATCCGTTCTGGGTGCCGGCGAAGACGACCCGGGCATCGGCCGTCGCGCGTACCGGCGTGCCGGTCGGCGCGGCATAGTCGACGCCCTTATGCGCCCGCCACGTGAGCAGGATCGGATTAAAGCGCGCGACCGTGAACCCGGAGGTAACGCGCGAGAGCTCCATCGGCGTGCGCAGGAAGGCCTTCTTGAGCGGCGCGCCGTCCTCGGCGTAGTAATTCTCGGTGCCGTCGTCCGATCGCCAGAGGAACGCGCGCAAGGTCCTGCCGCGATTCTCGAATTCGGCAGCGATGATGCGCCCGGGACTGACGGCCTCGCCGTCGACATAGCGCATTTCGTACACGACGGTGAAGCGGTCGCCGCGGCGCAGATCCTGGAGGAAGTCGATGTCGCCCCCGAAGACATCGGCGAGCTGCATCGTCACGAGGTCCGGAAGCGCGACCGAGTCCGCCGCGGCGAACAGCGACGACGTGATCTCGGCCGTTGCCATCTTCCACCGGATCTCTGTCGGTGCCGGCCCGGTCGTGGCAACGAGGCGCTCACCGTCGCGCGAGACCGCAAGCCGGTCGCCCTCGGCAGTGACGACGTGCAGCGAAATCAGTCGCCCGTCGGCATCGGTCTCGACGTTCAAGCCCTTGCCGGGCCGCAGCCGGTAGAGCGTCTTCGCGGCCGCGTTGGTCCGCAGGAACTCGAGCGCCATGGCGTCCTCGACGCCGAGCCGCGCGAGCGCGCTGCCGATCGTGTCGCCACGGCGAATCCGGTCGTAGTGCCAGTATCCGCCTGTCGGATTGCCTTCGACGACGGCCACCGACGGCAGTGGAAGTTCGAGGCGGACGGCCTGGGTGGGCACCGTCTCGAGGGTCGTTCCCGGGACCAGGCCGAAGGCGGCCACGCCCGACAGTCCGAACAAGAGCGCGATGGCGACCCAGTAGCCGAGCGCAGAAGAGCCCACGCTGCGGGCAGCGGCGCTCGCTTCCCTCTGCGCTAGAATCTCGTGGTCGGGCGCGCTCATCGTCTCGGGGATCGCGGGCAGGATTGGATTGGTATCCGAGGGTGGTTTTCGCCCGGCGGGCTTGGCATTGTACCAAGTCCTGCGGGAAGCAAGCAGGTATCCTACAAGCGGCCGAGCGACGCCCGTTTTCGCGCCTTTTCGACCGTTATCGACTCCGCGAAGGCCCTTCGCCCGGCCTAACCCACCCCCAGGAGCTTGAAGGGCGCATGGCCCCCGATATCGAACACCAGCTTGCGGTCTTCCAGCGAGGCTCGGACGAGTTGTTGATCGCCTCCGAGCTCGTCCAGAAGCTCGGCCGGGGCAAGCCGCTCCGGGTGAAGGAGGGGTTCGACCCGACGCGCCCGGACCTCCACCTCGGCCACACGGTCCAGTTCAACAAGCTTCGCCAGCTCCAGGACCTCGGCCATCACGTCATTTTCGTGATCGGCGACTTCACGGGGATGATCGGCGACCCGACGGGGCGCAACCTCACGCGCCCGCCGCTCTCGCGCGAGGAACTCGAGGCCAACGCGAAGACGTACACCGACCAGGCGTTCCTGATCCTCGACCGCGAGCGGACCGAGATCGCCTTCAACTCGGCATGGCTATCGCCGCTCGGCGCCGACGGGATGATCAAGCTCGCGGCGAAGTACACGGTCGCGCGGATGCTCGAGCGCGACGATTTCGCGAAACGCTACCAGAAGGGACTGCCGATCGCGATCCACGAGTTCCTCTACCCGCTCGCACAAGGCTACGACTCCGTCGCGCTTCAGGCCGACATCGAGCTCGGCGGCACCGACCAGAAGTTCAACCTGCTCGTCGGCCGCGAGCTGCAGCGCCACTACGGCCAGGAGCCGCAGTGCATCCTGACGCTGCCGCTGCTCGAGGGGCTCGACGGCGTCAACAAGATGTCGAAGTCGCTCGACAACTACGTCGGCATCACCGAGCCGCCGAACGAGATGTTCGGCAAGCTGATGTCGATTTCCGACGAGCTGATGTGGCGCTACTACGAGCTGCTGTCGTTTCGCCCGGAGAGCGACATTGCAAAGCTCCGCCGCGAGTGTCTCGACGGCCGCAACCCGCGCGACGCGAAAGTCGCGCTCGCGCTGGAGATCGTTGCGCGCTTCCATGGAGGCGCTGCCGCCGATCGCGCGCTCGCGGAGTTCGAGGCGAGGTTCCGCCAGGGCGTGCTGCCGGAGGACATGCCGGAGGTGACGCTCGCGACGAGCGGAGCGGGCCTCCAGATCGCACAGCTCGCCAAGCGCGCTGGACTCGTCGAATCGACGTCCGAGGCGCTGCGCCTCATCGCCCAGCGCGGCCTGAAGGTCGACGGTGACGTCGTGTCGGACAAGGCGATCGCGATTCCCGCCGGCCGCACGGTCGTCGTGCAGGCCGGCAAGCGGAGGTTCGCGCGCGTAACGCTGACCTGAGCGGACTCGAGTCGGTCCTCGGCGAGGCGCCTGTGCCGCCGCGGTCCGGACTACGCCATACCGGGGTTTCCCGCCATGCCGTCGACTTTCGGCAGGTTCAGCGTAAGCGGGGCGATCGTTTTCCTGGCTTTGAGGTAGCGTGCGATCACGTCCCAGATTGGCTCTCCGCCGGCCGCTTTCGCCTCCTCCGACACCGGCGCCCAGCCGGCAACCCTGTACGTCTTGCCCGGCTCGATCGGCTTGCCGCGCAAGCTCATCGCGGAAATGCGCCGTCCCATCGCGGCATTCGGCGCGATCGCGTACGAGAGTCCGCCGACCCGGACCATGTCGCCGCCCTGCTGGTAGTACGGATCCGGGTTGAAGAGATTGTCGGCGACGTCTTCGAGAATCGTCTTGATCGTCTCGCCGGTGAGCTCGTTGACCGTCGTGTACGGATAGGTGATCGCCGTCTGGTCCATCAGGTGCTCGAAGGTGATCGCCTGCCCCGGAAGCAGCGTCGTCCCCCAGCGGAAGCCGGGCGAGAGCGCGATCTCCGCGTTCTTCTCGGCCATCAGGCCGTCGAGGATCAACTGATCGGCGGTGCCGTTGAAATTGCCGCGGCGGTAGAGCAGCCCTTCGGTGACCGCGAGCTTTTCGTCGAGCTTTGCCGCAAACGGCGCGCGATGGCGCGCGATCAGCGCAGCCATGTGCTCGTCGGCCGGGAGCAGCGCGCTGTAGACCGGCAGCAGGCGATATCGGTAATCGACGACGCGGCCGCCCTTGACGTCGAGATCGAGCACCGCGAGAAACTTGCCGTTGCTGCCGGCGTTCGTGACGAGCGTCTTGCCGCCGGCGTTGGCGACAATCGTCGGCTGCGGCACGCCATCATGCGTATGCCCGCCGAGGATCGCGTCGATCCCGCGCACGCGGGTGGCGAGCTTCAGATCGACGTCCATCCCGTTGTGCGAGAGCAGCACGACCGCCTGCGCGCCCTTGCTCCGAGCTTCGTCGACGATCCTTTGCAACGCCTCGTCCTGAATCCCGAACGTCCAGTCCGCGACGAAATAGCGTGGATTGGCGATCGGCGTGTACGGGAACGCCTGGCCGATGATTGCCACCGGAACGCCGTTGACCGTCCTGATCACATACGGCGTGAATACCGGATCGCCGAAGTCCGCGGTCTTCACGTTCTGCGCCAAGAAATCGATGCGCCCGGCGAAATCCTTGTCGACGACCTCCTTCACGCGATCGGCGCCGAAGGTGAACTCCCAGTGCGCGGTCATCACGTCGACGCCCAGCGCCTGCTGTGCGTCGATCATGTCCTGGCCCTTCGTCCAGAGCGCCGTCGCGGATCCCTGCCACGTGTCGCCGCCGTCGAGCAGAAGCGCGCCGGGTCGCGCCGCGCGGAGCCTTTTCACGAGCGTCGCGAGATGCGCGAAGCCGCCGAGCTCGCCGTAGGCGCGCGCCGCCGCGACGAAGTCGAGATAGGTGAAGGCGTGCGCCTCGCGGGTCCCGGCGCGGATTCCGAAATGCTTCAGCAGCGCTTCTCCGACGAGATGCGGCGGATGGCCAGCCGCGGAGCCCACGCCGAGATTGACGTTCGGCTCGCGGAAGCGAATCGGGTTCAACTGCGCGTGGCAGTCGGTGAAGTGCAGCAGGCTTACGTTGCCGAAGCGCTCGATGGCGTCGTAGAACGCGCCTCCCGCGGAGAGATCGAGCGCCGCTTTCGCGCCGACCGGCAGACCCGCGGCCGCTGCCGCGGCGATCGCGTGGAGGAATTCGCGACGATTCACCGCGGGGCCGTGGAATCCGTGCTGCGAGCCCGATCGACCAAACCGTCTCTTTCGCGCTACCTGTTGACCGGCGACGCCGGGTCCATCAGGAGCGCGACGACGTCCGCGATCTGCTTCTCGGTCAGGATCCCCTTGTGGCCGAAGCGCGGCATGTTCGTGCACGCGGCGTACGCCTCGGCGTTGTAGATCTTGCCGTACGTGTACTTGCGCATCTCGTCGGTATACCCGCGCTGCTTTCCGAACTGATAGAGGCTGGGACCGATCGTGCCGAACGCGAGCTCCTCCGGCGCGAGCTGATGGCATGCGTAACAGTTGGCGCCAACGGGGCCTTTCGGGTCGTCCGAATACTGCATCCCGCGCCCTTCCTGTGCGATCTTTTCGCCGTTCTTCCAGTCGCCGACCAGCTTGCCGTCGGCAGGCCACTCGATCGTCGCGAGGTTCGCCTTTTCGATACGCTCGGCGACGTCCTTCGGCACCTGCTTGCCCGAGTACTCGCTGCAAATCCTCTGCGTCTCGTCCTGGTCGAGGCGGTCGAGCTTCGCCTGTCCTTGCTCGCGAAACGACGACTTCATCATTGCGGCGGCTTTCGCGCTCGTCTCGGCGTCGCTCGGTGCCGTGGCGCAGCCGAAGAGGATCGCCGGCGCGGCGCCCGCCGCGGCGAGGATCGATATCAGGGTCGCTCGGCGCATCGTCTCCCTCCGTCTAGCGCTTGATCGCCGGCGCGTCGAAGGGCGCGCCGTTCGCGTTGCGGGCGAGAAACGTCGTGAGCGCAACGGACGCCTCCGACGCGAATATCAGCTCGGGGAAGCGCTGCTGGCGGAAGCAGTCGTTCAGCCGCCACTGGAACGTGCGCAGCTCGCCCTGCGACACCCGATAAGCAGGCCAGGTCGTGTACGCCTTTTGCGCGCCTTCCTTCGTCGTGAGGTTCGGCAGGTCCTGCAGGCGGATGCGCTTGCCGTCTTCGCCGTGACAGGTCGCGCACGCGAAGTCGTGCGTGCCGCCGCGAAAGTAGAAGATCTTCTCGCCGATCCGGTAGGCTTCCTGCTCCTTCGGATGGTCGAGCGGGACGTTCATCTTGATGCCCCGCGACTGCGACGTCACGTACGCGACATAGGCTTCCATGTCGGACTTGCGGTCCGGGCTGCCGAAGACCCCGCGCTTCGCGTCGGCTTCGCCGATCCCCTGGAGCGTGCCCATGCACCACACGATCCGCGATTCGAGATCCATCACCCGGTCGGCATCCGCGAAGTAGCGCGGAAGCTGCGCATACGCGCCCTTGACCACGCCCGCGCCGAGGCCGAGGTCGCACGCCTCGAGCGACGCGCTCTTGGGCCCGTGCTTCTGCTTCCAGAGGTCTTCGCCGCGCGCTTCCCAGAGCTCGGCGGGATTTCCGTCCTGCAGCGCTGCGCGGTACTTCGCGATCTCGTCGACGGCGCTGCCCTGGCCGAAAGCCGCACCCGCGGCGAGTGACAGCATGCGTAGCGCGGCCTGCGCGGCGCGCCGTTGATCGAATCGCATGGATCCTCCTAAATAGCTCGGGTGCGGCGACCGTCGCGAGCTCGCGCGCGGCACCGTTCCACCAGCGGGCCGAGGTGCCGTGCGTCGCGCGCCTCGCTATGCAATGACCGCTTCGTCGGTGCGCGTCTCGCCCCTGTTGTCGATCCATGTGATCTGGACCTTTTCACCCTTCGCGCCGCCTTTGAACTTGAACGACAGGAATGGATTCTTCGATACCGCCGGACCCCATTCCGCGCTGAGCACGGTCTTTCCGTTCCAGGTCGCGGTGACGTTCTGAATGTGCCATGCGGGAATCGTCTTTCCCTGCGCGTCCTTGCGCTGGCCGGTCTCCATCTCGTGGCTCATCAGCACCTTGACCTCGGTCGAGTCGCCGACGACGTTCGCCCGGATTTTCATCGGATCTGGCATTTCGTGCTCCTCGGTTGGCTCTGCTCGACGAAGGCGCTGCGCTGCCTAGCCCCCGCAGCCGCCGAGCGTGACCTTGATCTCCTTCACCGCGGCGTAGTACTTGCCGTCGGCTTTGACGAGCGCGTAGACGTTCGAGCTCTGGCCCATTTTGACCCGCGTGCTGATCGCCGGATCGGTCCCCGGCGGGATGTCGAATACCGCCGCCAGCATGTTGGGATTCTTCTCGATCAGGATCGCGATCGATTCGGTCTTCGGGATCGCGCTCGTGATTCCGATCGGAACCACGGCGCCGTTCTCCGCGATGTCCGGCGTGTTGACGAACGCGACGTCCTTGCTCTGCGCCGGCGCGGAACCGCCCAGCGCCTTCATGGTCTCGTCGAGCGTCTTCGCTTCGAACGCCGCCTTGTTCCACTCGGCGAGCGCGTCGCCCGGCCGCAGCCAGCCCGCGGCAGCGACGAGCGAGAGCAGCGTCAGGCCCCCGCCTGTCTTGAGCACTTCCCTGCGCTTCGCATCCATCGTCGGTCCTTTGCAAGTGAGGGGATAGATTGTATTACGCTGCGGCAGTTCCGAGCGAGATCGACCTCAGCGCGCCTCCGTGAGGATCCACTGGACGATCGTGCGCGCGTCCGCCGAACTCACCTGCGGCTGCGCAGGCATCGCGATGTCGCCCCACGCGCCGGACCCGCCGCTCTTGACCTTGGCGACAAGACGGGCTTCCGCGTCCGCGGTTGCGGGACGTCCGCCGTCACCGTAGCGCGCAGCGACGTCGTGGAACGCCGGTCCGACGACCCTGGTGTCGACGCCGTGACAGGACATGCAGCCGAAGCGCTTGGCGAGATCGAGCCCGGTCGTGGCCTTTGCGGCGGATTTCGACGTGCTCGCCGCACTCGCTGCCGCCGGGAGCCCCTCGATCCCGCCCATCGCCCGCCGCTGCTCGGCCAGGTTGCCATGCTGGTCGAGCGCGTAGGTCGGCATCTCGGACGAAAGCCGCACTTCGCCGACGCAGCTCTTCATGCAAGCGACGTTGGCCGTATCGGGCTTCCCGTCGCGACGCATGAAGCCGTGCGCCGTCGTGAAACCGTCGCGATTGGGGAGCTTCAGCTTCGGCAGCGAGTCCTGGTCGAGCACCCCGTCGGCGCCGAGGATATCGTTCAGGTTCAGCACGTATGCGGTGAGCGCGTAGACCTCGTCCACCGAAAGCGATTGCGGCGCGTCGAACGGCATCGCGCGCCGGATGTAGTCGAAGAGCGTGGTCGCATGGTTGAGCTTGCTGCCCGTGGTTCGAATCGGCGAATCGGACGCGAGCGTTCCGACGCCGCCGGCGATCTGCAGATAGCTGTTGCTCTCGCCGAATGTCCCGTGACAGCTCGCGCACTTCGCGTCGTAGATCGCCTGTCCTTCCGCGACACTGCCATGCCCTCGGGGAAGGCCGGTGCCGTCGGGCTTGACGTCGATGTCCCAGCCGGCGATCTCCTCGGGCGTGGCCGGCTTGCCGAGGCCGAGCTTCGCCGCGGGCGGCGTTTGCGCGGCCGCCATCGACGCGGCCAGCGCGAGCGCCGCGACCGCGACGGATCGTCGCATGCGGCTACGACGTGACCTGGACATTGCTCACCTCGCCGCTCGGATCGACGCGCCAGGTCTGGATCGCGTTGTTGTGGTAGATCGACCGGGTGCCGCGTACTTCCCGGAGCTGCCGATAGCTCGGCTGCACGTATCCGGTCTCGTCGATGACGCGCGATTGCAGCAGCGCGCCGCCGCCGTCCCACGTCCAGTCGACATGAAACCGCGTGAGCGCCTTCGTGAGCACCGGCTCCTGCAGCCGCGCCGTGCGCCAGTTGCGCCCGCCGTCGGTCGATATGTCGACGCGCTTCACGCGGCCGCGCCCGGACCACGCGAAGCCCGTGATCTCGTACGGGCCGCGATCGAGGATCACCTGGCCGCCCGACGGTGACGTGATCACCGATTTCGCCTCCTGGATCCACGTGTACTGACGATGGACGCCGCCGGGCATCAGGTCGACGTAGTGGAGCGACTCTTCGCGCGTGTTCCACGGCGCGTCGCCCACTTTCAGGCGGCGCAGCCACTTGACGCTGGAGACGCCCTGGACGCCGGGGACGACGAGCCGGAGCGGGTAGCCCTGCTCGGGGCGCACCATCTCGCCGTTCTGCCCGTAAGCGACGATCACGTCGTCCAGCGCCATCGCGATCGGTATCGAGCGCGCGAGCGACGCCCCGTCGGCGCCCTCGGCAAGAACGAACTTCGCACGGCGGCGATCGACGCCGCATTCGTCGAGCAGCGCCGAGAGCGGCACGCCCGTCCATTCGCTGCAGCCGAGCATGCCGTGCGAGTACTGGACCGTCGGCACGGCGACGTTCGCCCACTCCATCCCCGTGTTCGCGCCGCACTCGATGAAGTGGATGCGGCTCACCGAGGGGAACCGGAGGATGTCGTCCATCGTGAAGATACGCGGATTCGACACCATCCCGTGCACCATCAACCGATGCTCGTGCGGATCGATCTCGGGCATCCCTGCGTGGTGCCGCTCGAAGTGCAGTCCCGATGGCGTGACGATGCCGAAGAGGTTCTGCAGCGGCGTGAACGACACCGACGAATATGGCGTGCGCGTCAGCCCCGGACTGTCGCGCCGCACGATCGTTGCCTCGTACCGCGATGGCGCGCCGTAGGGGTGCGCGAGGATCGGCGCGCCGAGCGTCCTGCTCCACTGCGGAACGTTGGGCGGAAGATTGCTGCCGATCTCTTCCGCCGCAGCGCGGTCGATCCGCAGCCCGCTCGCGGTCCCGAGCGCCCCGCCGCCGAGCAGTGCGGCGCGGCGAAGAAACCTGCGGCGCGCCGGCACTTCCGGCGGCAACTCGAAAGCGCGTTCGGCCCTGTCGGCCCGCGACTCGGGCGCGGGCAGGATGCGGCCACGCTTTGCACCTCGATCCGACATCGCTCCTCCTCGGCGCCGGCGGCCGGCGCTCCCGCGTTGCCTCAGTGCCGCCGAACGAACGCGAGCAAGTCTTCGCGCAACGGAGCCCGCGCGTCGATTCCGCTGGCGATGTGCACACAGACGGTCCGGCATACGTCGGCGAACACACGATCGGCGACCTTGTAGAAGACGGCGTTCCGATCCTTGCGCCGACTCACGATGCCGGCATCCCGCAGGAGCGCGAGGTGCCGCGACACGTTCGTCTGCGTTGCCCCGGTCGCGGCGACGATCTCGGACACCGAGTGTTCTTCGTTGCAGATCGCGTGCAGGATCTTGAGGCGCGTCGGCTCGGAGAGCAGCCCGAAGTACTTCGCGACCGCGGCGAAGACCTCGTCGAGCTCGTCGACCGCGCGCGGCGCGGCGGCCCGCCGTCCCCCTGTCCGGATCGTGGCTCGCGCGCCTCGCAGCTTCATACGTCACATGAGCGTATGCGCATATGCTCACCATGTCAATGCAACCGCTCGCGCCAACGCCTTCGCGTCGACGCCGCTCGCCGTCGCAAGACCGTGCTCGTTACCATGGCGACGGCGAAAACAATCCGCGCCCTCTTGCTGCCGGATCCCGACTGATGATCATTCTGCTCGACCTCATGGGCGGCGTAGCGCTCCTTCTGTGGGGACTGCACATGGTCAACACCGGAGTCATCCGAGCGTTCGGCGCCGACTTTCGCCGGATCCTCGGCGCCGCGCTGCGCAACCGCTGGCGCGCGTTCCTGGCCGGCGTGGGGATTACCGCCGTTCTACAGAGCGGCACTGCGACCGCGCTGCTCACGAGCACGCTCGCGGCGCGCGGCATGGTCGAGCTCGCGCCGGCCCTGGCGATCATGCTCGGCGCGAACGTCGGGACGTCGCTCGTGGTCCAGGTGCTCTCGCTCAACATCTCGGTGCTGGCCCCACTGCTGCTAGTCGTGGGCGTCGTGGCGTTCAAGCGCGGCCAGCGAACAATGACTCGCGACCTGGGGCGGGTTGCGATCGGCCTGGGGCTGATGCTGGTGTCGCTTCACATCCTTCTCGACACGCTGGCTCCCGCCGAGAATGCGCCGGCCGTTCGCGCGTCCATCGCCATGGTGACGGACCAGCCTCTGCTAAGCGTGCTGATGGGCGCCGTTTTGTCCTGGGCCGCGCACTCGAGCGTGGCGGCGGTGTCGCTGGTGATTTCTCTCGCGTACTCGAGCTTCGTCACGCCGGCTGCCGCGCTCGCTCTCGTGCTGGGAGCGAATCTCGGGGCAGCCGTCAATCCGGTGCTCGAAGGCACTCAGGCCGGCAACCCAGCAAGCCGCCGATTGCCGCTCGGGAACCCGCTTGCGCGAAGGCTGCCCGGAGTGCATCGAGATGAGTTCACTCCACCTAGATGTCCTCCGGGACCTGAAGCGCATCCATTCCCACATCTGCGCGACGGCCTATCCGGCGCTGGAGGCGGCGGGAGAGCTCTACCACAGCCGCCTCAGGGACGCGCCGGGCGGCGACCCCTCTCGAGGCTAATGCAGGGTCGCGCTCGACAGAAAACGCAGCTCTTCGCCCGATTTGAGGCGGTAGAGGCCTTCGCCCAAATCCTCGGCGCCGTCGATCTCGCCGCGCGTGAACATGATCTCCGCGTCGCCATGCTTCGCTTCGATCACGACGTCGTCGACGGAGGTCGCCTCATCAGGGGCGCGCAGGTATTCGGTCGCGAACACGACACCGTCGACCAGTAAATAGTCCGCGTCGTCCATCGCGCTCGCGAGTCTCATCAAACTCAGTTCCGTCGCCATGCCACCCCCACCGCCGCGGCGACGACCGGCAACTTGCCGCCCGTCCGCTACTCGCCATATGCGGCCGATGCGCCCGAAGCTCAAGCAACGCATCACCGCTAGCCTCTCAACGCCCAAAACGTGCGAAAGCCGGCGAAGGTTGACTGTCTGGACCGCAGCAGCTCCAAAGTTCTCGGAGAACCGAATGGCGGTGCAGGCACTCTCCCGGCGCAGTGCACGCAGCGGAGGCGGCACAGGGAATCGGTGCGAAATGCGCGCTAGCGCACGAGCTCGCGGACGAAGTTCGGCAACGCGAGCGCCGCGCGGTGCATGTCGCCGTTGTAGTACTGCAGGCTCGCGATGCCGCGGCTCGCGATGCGGCGATCGATCTCGTCGGCCGCCACGCTGGCCGGGTCGAGTCCGGCCGATGCGCACGCCATCATCCACATGCCTCCGTACAGCGGCACCGATGTCAGATACGGCGTGACAATGCGGAAGGCGCTCCGCAGATTCGCGAGCGTCTCGCGAACGCGCTGCCGATGCGCGATCGGGCTTGCAATGTGCAGCGTCAGTGCGCCCTGCGCATCGAGCCGCGCCGCGCACGCGCGGTAGAAGTCTCGCGTGTAGAGAAGCTCCGATGGCCCGCCTGGATCGGTGAGATCGAGCACGATCAGGTCGTAGCGCTCCGCTGTCGTCTCCACGAAGCCGAATCCATCGCCGATCACGAGTTCGAGCCGCGGATCGTCGAGCGCTCCGCGATGCACGCTGCCCAGG
Source organism: Casimicrobiaceae bacterium (assembly GCA_035541655.1). Taxonomy (GTDB): domain Bacteria; phylum Pseudomonadota; class Gammaproteobacteria; order Burkholderiales; family Casimicrobiaceae; genus CAIWHR01. Next base: position 18,393 of record DATKMY010000147.1, read on the forward strand.
TACTTGCGCGAGATGTCGACGACCGATGCATCGATCTCGGCGAGCGTCACCGCACGAATCGACGGGTGCTTGAAAAGTTCCTCGGCCGATCCGCCGTCGCCGCCGCCGACGATCAGCGCGCGCTCGGGCCCCGGATGCGAAAGCGCCGCGAGATGAACGAGGTTCTCGTGATAGAAGAACTCGTCGCCTTCCGACGTCATGAAATGACCGTCGAGGCGGAAGAGCTTGCCGAACGGAACGCTTTCGTGGACTTCGACCGCCTGCAATGCCGATTGGAATCGTTCGATGCAGCGCGCCGACCGGATATAGAACCCCCAATCGTCGGTCAGCTGTTCCGTCATCAGGTCGGGAGCGAGATCGCGCGCCGCCCCCGCATCGCCCGGGCGCGGGCCGTCAGCCATCCACGCTCCCGCGGTGGATCGCCTGGTACTTGGTGCGCGCGGGCTTCAGAATCGCTTCGAGCGCGCCGAACAGGCGTTTCGCCTTCTCGCTGTTGTCGGTCGCGAGGTTGCAGACGTAGACGTCGACAGTGACGAAACCCCGCTCGGGCCACGTGTGGATCGCGAGATGCGACTCCGCAAGCAGCACCGTGCCCGTAACGCCCTGCGGCTGGAACTGGTAGAACGCGTCGCCGACGATGGTAAGCCCGGCTTCGCGGCTTGCTGCGAGACATACGGCGCGCAGCGCGTCGCTACGCGTGAACTCCGGCGTATCGGCAGGGCACCCGTACCATTCGCCTAACAGATGGATTCCGTCCATTAGCCGTCCCCTTGGCGCCTCCGAATTCGAGATCGCGAGGCCGATGCGCTGGATTGCGCGTCACGAACAACGCCTTTCCGCCGCCGCTGCTCGTTTCGGTGCGGGTGGCGAGAAGAAAGGCCCCTTCCCTGCAGAACATCGCTTCGGTGCGCGGCTCTATAATATTTGATTATTGCACAAAATGTGATCGGGCGCGATAATTTCGGGTTTCCGCACGCACAAAGTCGCCCCGTGTGACGCGCGATTCCGCCGGTAGCTTGCTAAAACGCCGCGTCCGGGCCGACATACCTATCACTCACCGATCGTTGAAAGTGCCGATGACCGCGCCGACCCGCGAGCCCCGCGTTTCCGACACCTTGCTCGCAAACGCGATTCGTGCATTGGCGATGGACGCGGTGGAGGCCGCGAAAAGCGGTCATCCCGGCATGCCGATGGGAATGGCCGAGATCGCCGTCGCGCTGTGGAATCGGCATCTCGTGCACAATCCCGCCAACCCCCGATGGGCGAACCGCGATCGCTTCGTCGTCTCGAACGGCCACGGCTCGATGCTGCTTTACGCGCTGCTGCACCTCACGGGCTACGACCTTCCGATCGATGAGATCAAGCGCTTCAGGCAGCTCGGTTCGAAGACGCCCGGCCACCCCGAGCACGGAGTCACGCCAGGCGTCGAGACCACCACCGGCCCGCTCGGGCAGGGACTCGCCAACGGCATCGGCATGGCGATCGCGGAGAAGCTCCTCGCGGCTGAGTTCAATCGTGCGGACCACGCGATCGTGGATCACCGGACCTACGTGTTCGTCGGTGACGGCTGCCTGATGGAAGGCATCTCGCACGAGGGTTGCTCGCTCGCCGGCACGCTGAAGCTTGGCAAGCTGACGGTGATCTACGACGACAACCGCATTTCGATCGACGGCGAGACGCGCGGATGGTTCACCGACGACACCTGCAAGCGCTTCGAAGCCTACGGTTGGAACGTCATCCGCGACGTCGACGGTCACGACGTCGAAGCGGTCGACGCAGCGATCCGCAGGGCGCGAGGCGTCACCGACCGCCCGTCGTTCATCGACTGCAGGACGGTGATCGGCAAGGGCGCGCCGCACAAGGCGGGCACCGCGGATGCGCATGGCGCTGCGCTCGGCGAAAAGGAGGTCGCCGCCGCGCGCGTCGCGCTCGGCTGGCGGTATCCGCCGTTCGAGATCCCCGAGTCCATCTACGCGGGATGGAACGCGCGCGAACGTGGCGTAGCCGCGGAGGATCGCTGGGCGAAGCGCTTTGCGCAATATCGAAGCGCCTATCCGGAGCTTGCCGCGGAGTTCACGCGGCGCACGCACGGGGAGCTGCCGAGGTCATGGTCCGAGACGGCGGACGCGTTGACTCATGCGCAGGACGCGAAGGGCGAGACCGTGGCCACGCGCAAAGCGTCGCAACAGGCGATCGAGGCCTGTGCGAAGGCCCTGCCCGAGATGCTCGGCGGCTCGGCGGACCTCACCGGCTCGGTGTTCACCAACTGGTCGGGCAGCAAGACGCTAACCGGAGACGCCGCCGGCAACTACATCTACTTCGGGGTCCGTGAGTTCGCGATGTGCGCGATCGCCAACGGCATCGCGCTGCACGGCGGCCATATTCCCTACGTCGGGACGTTCCTCACGTTCTCCGACTATGCACGGAACGCGCTGCGCATGGCGGCTCTGATGAAGCTGCGGTCGATCTTCGTGTTCACGCACGACTCGATCGGCCTCGGCGAGGACGGGCCGACCCACCAGGCGATCGAACATGCGGCGACGCTGCGTCTCATCCCGAATATGACGGTGTGGCGCCCGTGCGACACGGTCGAGACGGCAGTCGCATGGGCAGCGGCGCTCGAGCACGCGAACGGACCCACATCGCTGCTCTTCACGCGGCAGAACGTTCCTTTCCAGAAGCGCGACGCGGCGCAGATCGCAGCGATCCGCCGCGGAGGCTACGTTCTCGCCGACTGGAACGGGGCCGGGAAGCGTGCGGTGATCATCGCAACGGGCTCGGAAGTGGCGCTTGCGATGGCCGCCCGCGATGCGCTCGCTGCCGATGGCATCGCCGTGCGCGTGGTGTCGATGCCCTGCACGCAGAGCTTCGACGCTCAGGGCGCCGCCTATCGCTCGAGCGTGCTGCCCGCGGGCGTTCCGCGCGTCGCCGTCGAGGCCGGGTCCACCGATGGATGGCGCAAGTACGTCGGCGCCGTCGACGATCCCCGGGGAACCATCGTCGGCATCGACACCTACGGCGAATCGGCGCCGGCAGCGGTCCTCTTCAAGCACTTCGGGTTCACCGCGGAGAACGTCGCCGCTGCGGTGAAGCGCGTCGTCGAATGAACGCGGTGGGGAGTCCGTCGACGACGGCGATCGCGCTGCGCCGCGCCGTCGGCGCCGACGCGCCGGCGATCGCCCGCGTGCGCGTCGACAGTTGGCGGACAACGTACCGCGGCATCGTCCCCGACGCCTACCTAGACGGGATGCAGGTCGACGCCAGCACCGCGATGTGGGAGCGCATCCTCACCGCGGGACCGAGCACCACCAGCGTGTTCGTCGCCGATCACGTCGGCGACATCGTCGGCTTCGCCGGCGGGGTGATGCTCGAGGCGTTGAAGTACGACATCGACGCCGAGCTGGTCGCGATCTATCTGCGCCGCGAATTCCACCACGTCGGGCTTGGCCGCCGGCTGATCGGCGCGGTCGTCGACGCGCAGCGCGCGCACGGCGCGACGGGCCTGCTCGCGTGGGTAATCGCAGGTAACAAGCGTGCACGTGCGTTCTACGGGCGGCTCGGCGGCGAGCTCCTCGTCGAGCAGCCGTTCCAGTGGGACGGCCTGAATCTGGTCGAGGTAGGTTACGGCTGGCGCGACCTCGATGCGCTGGCCGAAGCCTGTCGAGGCGATGCAATCGCAGCGAAACTGTAGGACCCCGTCAACAGGCCCCGTTCTTTCAAGGAAGAAGGCAATGACCATCAAAGTCGCCATCAATGGATACGGCCGGATCGGCCGCAACATTCTTCGCGCCCACTACGAAGGCGGAAAGAAGCACGATCTCGCGATCGTCGCGATCAACGACCTCGGCAGTCCCGAGACCAACGCCCACCTGACGCGCTACGACACCGCGCACGGCAAGTTCCCCGGAAAGGTCGCGGTCGATGCCGACGCAATGGTCGTCGAAGGCGACCGCATCAAGGTTCTCGCGCTGCGCAATCCGGCCGAGCTTCCATGGGGCGCGCTCGGCGTCGACGTCGTGCTCGAATGCACCGGGCTGTTCACGACGAAGGATAAGGCCTCCGCGCACCTCAAGGGTGGCGCGAAGAAGGTGATCATTTCGGCGCCCGGCGGCAAGGACGTCGACGCGACGATCGTCTACGGGGTCAACCACTCGACGCTCAAGGCCTCGCACACGGTGATCTCGAACGCTTCCTGCACCACGAACTGCCTCGCGCCGCTGGTCAAGCCGTTGCACGACAATATCGGCGTGCTGAACGGACTGATGACCACGGTCCACGCGTATACGAACGACCAGGTGCTGACCGACGTCTATCACGAGGACCTGCGCCGCGCACGCTCGGCGACCATGAGCATGATCCCGACGAAGACCGGCGCCGCGGCGGCGGTCGGTCTCGTGCTGCCGGAACTCAATGGCAAGCTCGATGGGTACGCGATCCGGGTGCCGACGATCAACGTGTCGATCGTCGATCTGTCGTTCATCGCCGCGCGCGACACGACCGTCGACGAGGTGAACGCGATCATGAAGGCGGCGTCGGAATCCGGCCCCCTCAAGGGCATCCTCAACTACAGCACCGGGCCCCTGGTGTCGATCGATTTCAACCACGATCCCGCGTCATCGACGTTCGACGCGACGCTCACGAAGGTGTCGGGACGCCTCGTCAAGGTGTCGAGCTGGTACGACAACGAGTGGGGCTTCTCGAACCGGATGCTGGATACGACCGTAGCGCTGATGAGCGCAAAGTAGAGCCTCGCTGGCGAATCCCGCGGACATGAGCGCAACCGCACCGGCCGTTCCGAACCCGCTGCTCATCGACATACCGGAGGAGCTCACGGGTCCCCGGGTGCGCGCCCGCCGCTACCGTGAGGGCGACGGCGCGACCGTCGCGGCGGCGGTCGCCGAGTCGCGCGATCGCCTGGTCGCGGCGGCCATGCCATGGGTCCAGGAATGGGACGATCCGAACCAGCCGACGATCTTCGTTCGGCGAGCGCAGGCGCAATGGGCCGCGCGCGAGGGATTCCTTCTCGGACTGTGGGATCGAGCCAGTGACGATTTTCTCGGCAGCAGCGGCGTGCACCGGATCGATTGGAGCGTGCCGAACGTCGAGATCGGCTATTGGCTGCGGAGCCAGTACGAAGGCGTGGGATTGATGACCGAGGCGGTGGCGATGATCGCCGCGTTCGCGTTCGACGCGCTGCGTGCCCAGCGGGTGCGCATTCGCTGCGACGCCCGGAATGCGCGCAGCGCCGCGGTCCCGCGCCGGCTGGGATTCGTACACGAAGCGACGCTGCGCAACGACGCCCGCAATGCCGACGGCACGCTCCGCGACACCTTCGAGTTCGGGCTGACGCCGGAGGAGTTCCACGCGGCGCGTGCCGGACCGTGGCGTGCCATCCTATCTTGCTGATCGGCCGCTTGCCAAAGCTGACGCCTTCGGGATATCGAGATGACCAACCCTTTCACCGCCCACCCAGCCTCCGTCGGCGAGACTTACTGGAAGCACATGCGCTTCGCGTTCCGCTTCGGCAGCCGGATGCTGATGGGCGGTGCCGCCGCCGTCGTTCACTCGGTCTTCCCGTTCCTGTTCATGACCACGGCGAGCCGCATCAACGACGAGCTCGTCGAGATGCGCGCGAACTCGCACGGCCGGCGCGTGCGCCTCGTCGACATGGAAACGCTGCAGCCGCTCGACTATCACATCTAGAGGACGACCATGAGCCTTCTTCGGCTCGCCGACACCGACGTGCGCGGAAAGCGGGTGTTCATCCGTGCCGATCTCAACGTTCCGCAGGACGACAACGGCGCAATCACCGACGATTCGCGGATTCGCGCTTCGGTGCCCGGGATTCGCGATGCGCTCGCGCGCGGCGCGGCGGTCATGGTGACGTCGCATCTCGGCCGCCCGAAGGAGGGTGCCTGGAGCGCGGCCGATTCGCTGGCGCCGATCGCGAAGCGCCTCTCCGAGCTGCTTGCGACGCCGGTGCCGCTCGTCAGGGACTGGGTCGACGGAGGCGCATGGCAGGCGGCGCTCGGGCCCGGTCACATGGTGCTGCTCGAGAACTGCCGCTTCAACAAGGGAGAGAAGGCCGACGACGACGCGCTTGCGCGCCGGATGGCGAAGCTCTGCGATGTCTACGTCAACGACGCGTTCGGCACGGCGCACCGCGCGGAGGCGACCACGCACGGCATCGCGAAATACGCGCCGGTCGCCTGTGCGGGACCGCTGATGGCCGCGGAGCTCGACGCGCTCGGCAAGGCGCTCGCGCACCCCGCCCGACCGCTGGTGGCGATCGTCGGCGGGTCGAAGGTGTCGACCAAGCTCACCGTGCTCAAGGCGCTCGCCGCGAAGGTCGACGTGCTCGTGGTCGGCGGCGGGATCGCCAACACCTTCATCCTCGCGGCGCACGGTCACGTCGGCAAGTCGCTCGTCGAGCCCGATCTCGTTCCGGCGGCGCTCGCGATCCTCGACGAATTTCCGGGCAAGGTGCCGATTCCCGTCGACGCGGTGTGCGCGAAGGAGTTCTCGGCGAGCGCGGCGCCGACGCTCAAGGCGATAGAGAATCTCGCGCCGGACGACATGATCCTCGACGTAGGCCCGACGTCGGTCGCGGCGTTGAAGATGATCATCGCCAAGGCGGGCACGATCGTGTGGAACGGTCCGATCGGCGTCTTCGAGTTCGACGCGTTCGCTGCGGGAACGAAGGCGCTCGCCGAGGCGATCGCCGCTTCCTCGGCATTCTCGATCGCCGGGGGCGGCGACACGATCGCGGCGATCAACAAGTTCGGCGTGACCGACCGCATCTCCTACATCTCGACCGCAGGCGGCGCGTTCCTCGAATTCCTCGAAGGCAGGACGCTGCCCGCCGTCGCGATGCTGGAGTCGCGCGCGTAAGTCGCCAGGCGGTGCAGCCCTAGCGCTGGCTCGTGCAAGCGTTGGCGGCCGCGGGCACGGCCAGCGCTTGCAGAACGTCTCCGTTCTCGGTGTTTTGCACGAACGCGACGACCATCGGCGAGCTTCCCGATTCCTCAGGAACGGGGAACGTGATGTCGGCGCCGGCCTCGCCTGCCGCGTTCACCGCGAGCGCGCCGCGCAGCGCGCGAACGACATGATCGTGCGTGAGACGCACCCCGGCGTTCTCGCCCGCCTTGACGTCGGAAACGAGCCGGCTGTCGGCAAGCGCGACGAAGAGCGCGGCATTCTTGCGGTCGCCGGCCGACGCAACGCTCGCGCTCGCCCTCACCAAGATTGTGTCGCGCCGCCGCTGCGCTTCGACGGCGATCTGCGCCCGCGCGGGCTTGGCCGCGATCGCCGCGACGGCGGCGGCGCCCGCCTTGCCGCGCCAATCCGCGAAGTCGTGACCCTGCACGAGGACCTGCGGCGTGTAGACGAGACGCGAGCGGTTGGCATGCGCCATCGCATACTGGCGTTCCGTCCACGCCGGTGCCGCGAAACGATCCTTCCAGCCGAGTCGATCCCAGTAGTCGACGTGAAACGCGAGCGCGATCGCATTGGCACCACCCCCTTCGGCGGGGAACGTCGACGACAGCCAGCGATCGGCCGGCGGGCAACTGTCGCAGCCCTCGGACGTATAGAGCTCGACGAGCGCGGCCATCCCCGGGCCGCTCTTCGCCGCACATGTCTCCCCGGAGCCGGATGAGGCCGCGGGCGTGGTCACCGACGCAGCGGCGACGAGCGCCACGCCGCCGCACGCACGCAAAACGGAACCGAATCGCTTCATCGCGGACCTCCGGCGGTCATCCGAGCGTCAGTCGCCGCGAGACGTTGCGCCCTTACACGAAAGCCCCGCCGCGGGCGCTGTGCTAGCATCAACGCGCACGGCGTTCGTCACAAGGTCCGGGTCGCCCGGGGCCGCGCCCCTGCGCCGCGGGACAACGACAATCGCGAGGAATTCTCATGGGAATCATGCACATCGTCTGGACGATCATCGTCGGCCTGATCGTGGGTATTCTGGCACGGTGGATCTACCCCGGAACGATCCCGATGGCGTGGTGGCTCACAGCACTGATCGGCATCGGCGGCTCGATCGTCGGAGGCTTTATCGGCGGCCTCATCTGGAGATCGCCCGACGGCCGGTTCCACCCGGCGGGCTGGATCATGTCGATAATCGGGGCGATGATCCTGATCTGGGCGTATCTCAACCTTGTAGTCAAGTAGCTCACGCTCGCCCGCGAAGCCGCGCGCCACGCGCATCCCGAGCTGCGCCGATCCGCTGAACGCCCGATCCCGCGACATCGGCGAGGACGCCCCTATGCATCTACACGAGCACAACCCCGAGCCCAGCAATCCGCTGGGGTTGGACGGCATCGAGTTCGTCGAGTTCGCAACCTCGCAGCCGCAGGCGCTGGGCGGCCTGCTGCAGCGGATGGGCTTCGCCGCCATCGCGCGGCATCGCTCGCGGGAAGTGATGCTCTATCGGCAGGGGTCGATGAACCTGATCGTCAACGCGCATCCGGACCCGCTCCCGGGAATGGCGGCGCCGACGGCCGCACCCCAGCTCACCGCGATCGCGTTTCGCGTTCGCGACGCGGACTTCGCATGGCGCCGCGCGCTCGATCTCGGTGCGTGGGAGATGCCGACGCGCGCGTCGGCGATGGAGCTCAACATCCCGGGAATCCACGGCGTCGGCGACTCGCTGCTCTATTTCGTCGACCGCTACCGCGATTTCTCGATCTACGACGTCGATTTCGTCGCGCTGCCGGGCGTCGATCGCAACCCGCCAGCGGTGGCCGGCCTGCATTACTTCGGCGTCGTCCAATCGATCCTCGAAGACCGGACTGGCGACTGGATAGACTTCTACACCCAGCTCTTCGGTTTTTCCGTGCTCCCTGGCGGCAAGTACTTCGGCATCATGCCGAAGGGCACGCTGCTCGAATCGCCCTGCCACAAGTTCTACATGCAGCTGATCGAGCCGCCGGCGGGATCCGAGGACATCGAGTGGGAAGAGCGGCTGCTGCGTCTCGGCCTCGGTGCGCCCGACGTGCGCGCTGCCGTGACGGCGCTGCGCGAGCGGGGCATCGTGTTCGTCGATCGCAACCCGATCCAGCCGAGCGACAAGGGAGCGCTCACCCAGATCTATCTCGGCGCCGTCACCTTCGAGCTGGTCGTGAGTCATCTAGCGCCGGAAAGCGCCAGGCCCCCGGTCCGCTAGGGCGCGAGTGCGATGAACATCGATCAGTTCGGGATGGACACGATCACCCTCGCGGGTCCGCTCGAGGCGAAGCTGCGGGCGGTCCGCGATGCGGGCTTCACGCAGATCATGCTCCAGGCGCGCGACATCGCCGGGCATCCCGACGGCGAGGCCGCGGCGATCGAAGCGGTTCGCGCGAGTGGCCTGCGCGTCACCGGGTTCCAGGTGCTGCGCGACTTCGAAGGGCTCTCGGGCCGGCTGCACGCGTACAAGCTCGACATCGCGCGCGCGATGCTGGCGATGTGCCACGCGCTCGGCTCGACGGTGCTGCTCGTCTGCTCGAGCACATCGACGCACGCGACTGATGACCCCGAAGCGTACGTCCGCGATCTCCGCAAGCTGGCGATGCTCGCAGTTCCGTTCCGGATCCGGATCGCGTACGAAGCGTTGTCGTGGGGCCGTCGCATCAACGAGATGCCGCAGGCGTGGGACCTCGTGCTGCGCGCCGACCGCGCGAACCTGGGTGTCGCCATCGATTCGTACCACATGCTCGCTACGAAGACCCCGCTCGACGCGCTCGACGAGGTCGATCCGGAGAAGATCCTCTTCGTGCAGCTCTCCGATTTCATGTGGCAGGAAGTCCGCTCGCCCGACGAGCGGATCAACACCGCGCGCCACTTCCGCGTGTTTCCCGGTGAAGGAGCGCACAGTGCGGACATCGCGGAGCTCGTCCGCCGCCTGGACGCGATCGGCTACCGCGGCGACTACAGCTTCGAAGTCTTCAACGACGACTACGTCCAGCTGCCGCTCGCGACGGTCGCAGCCCGCGCGCGGCAGTCGGTGCGCTTCCTCGTCGGCAAGGTGTCGCGGCGCACGCTCCCCGTCCGCGCGAACCGCACCGCGGCGAGCTAGGTCGCCGGCGCCGAAAGGCAGCGCCCCGTGCCTCAGGTTAGTAGAGCGCGGGTCACAAACCCGCGCTGACTCACCGCAGCAGCATCCCGAGATCGCGCGCCGCGGCCCGCAGCACCGGCAGGAAGCGTTTCTCCATTTCCGCGACCGTGACCCGTGCGGCCTGCGTGCTGACGTTGAGTGCCGCGGCCACCCGTCCTTCGGATGGGGCCACCGGAACGGCGATCGAGCGCAAGCCGATCTCGAGCTCCTGGTCGACGAGCGCATAGCCTCGAGCACGGACAGTCTGCAGCGTCGCTGCAAGCCCGTCCTTCGCGACCTCGGTGCGCGGGGTGAGCGGCAAGAGCTTGACGCGACGCAGGTACGCGGCAAGATCGGGCGGCGAGAGGTTCGCCAGCAGAACCCGGCCCATCGACGTGCAGTAGGCGGGGAGACGACTGCCGATGCCGAGATCGATGGACATGATGCGGCGGCTGGTCGACGCGCGTGCGACATAGAGGATGTCGTCGCCGTCGAGCACCGACATCGAGGACGATTCGTGGACGGTGCTGCTCACATGGTCGAGGACCGGTTGCGCCGAAACCGCCAGCGGCATCGACGATAGGTACGCGTAGCCGAGCGCCAGGATCTGCGGGTGCAGCAGGAACGTGCGCCCGTCCTCGCTGCCCGCGTAGCCGAGCGCGCGCAGCGTGTAGAGGACGCGGCGCACGGCCGCTCGCGGAATGCCGGTGCGCAGGCTCAACTGCGCCGTGGAGACGCGCGTTCGCTGTTGCGCGAAGGCCCGAATGACCGCGAGGCCGCGCGCGAGCGAGGCCATGAAATTCGGGTCGCCTGCGTACACGGCGATCTCGGCGGCCGCGGACGGCCGATCGGCGGCGGCCGCGCGCGCGGTGGGCGTCCTCCGCGCTGCTGCCGTGGCCGCGCGCGCAGTGGAAGTGCTCGACAGGGCTCGGGCCATCGCGGCATCTTAGGGGCGAGCGCCGCGGCCGCGGCAGTCATTGTGCGATTATCGCCCATTATTTCGATAATCGCATTGACAGGCCCGGCGCGAGCCATGAAGATTCCGCTGCTGCCGGAGCATTCCGTATCGCGTCGGAAAGGGGGCAGAAGCAGACCCCTCGATCGGGCTGTCGCCCAAGCTGGTCTAGGAAGTGATGACGCTCTTGCGCGCGCTCGTTCTGGAGATTCTGGAGATGGGACGGTTCGCGCTCGATCGCCCGGCGTCCGTGCTGCTCGACGATCCGGACCTCAATCGACTGTTACTCGGCGGCCACGTGGCGAACCCCGCATCGGCGCGCCCTGCTGCGAGGCCGTCGTGATCGACAAGATCTTCGGCAGCGTGATCGAGGCGGTCGCCGACGTGCACGACGGAGCCACGGTGATGATCGGCGGCTTCGGGACCGCCGGGATGCCCTCGGAGCTGATCGACGCGCTGGTCGCGCAAGGCGCACGCGATCTGACGATCGTCAACAACAACGCCGGCAACGGCGAAACCGGCGTCGCGGCGCTCCTGAAAGCGCGACGCGTGCGCAAGATCATCTGCTCGTTCCCGCGGCAGGTCGACTCCTACGTGTTCGACGCGCTCTATCGCGCCGGCGAAATCGAGCTGGAGCTCGTGCCGCAGGGAAACCTCGCGGAACGCATCCGCGCGGCGGGCGCCGGCATCGGCGCGTTCTTTACGCCCACAGCCTACGGAACGCTACTCGCCGAAGCGAAGGAGACGCGCGAGATCTGCGGGCGGAACTACGTGCTCGAGTACCCGATCCCCGCCGATTTCGCGCTGATCAAGGCCGACCGCGGGGACCGCTGGGGAAACCTCGTCTACCGCAAGACCGCGCGCAACTTCGGCCCCGTCATGGCGACGGCCGCGAAGTGCACGATCGCGCAGGTCAGCGAGATCGTCCCGCTGGGCGTGCTCGATCCCGAGGCGATCGTGACGCCCGGAATCTTCGTTCGGCGCGTCGTCGAGGTCGGTCGAGGCTCCGCCGCGGCGCGCAAGGTGGCGGAGGCCTGATGGGAAGCGCCAATCGTTACACGCGCGCGCAGATGGCTGCGCGCGTCGCGCGCGATATCCCCGAAGGCGCCTACGTGAACCTCGGCATCGGCCTGCCCACGACGGTGGCCAACTACCTGCCGAGCGACCGCGAAATCATCCTGCAGAGCGAGAACGGGCTGCTCGGGATGGGTCCCGCACCCGACAAGGAGCACGAGGACCCGGAGCTCATCAACGCGGGCAAGCAACCGGTCACGCTGCTCACGGGAGGCGCCTACTTCCATCATGCGGATTCGTTTGCGATGATGCGCGGCGGCCATCTCGATTTCTGCGTGCTCGGTGCGTTCCAGGTATCCGTCCGCGGCGATCTCGCGAACTGGCACACCGGCGCGCCGGATGCGATCCCCGCGGTCGGCGGCGCGATGGACCTCGCGATCGGGGCGAAGAATGTCTACGTGATGATGGAGCACCTTACGAAAGCCGGGGAGAGCAAGATCGTCCGCGAGTGCACGTACCCGGTCACGGGCCTCCAGTGCGTCAGCCGGATCTTCACCGATCTCGCGGTGATCGACGTGCTGCCCGGGGGCTTGCGCGTCGTGGAGATCGTCGACGGATTGCCGTTCGACGAATTGCAGCGGCTGACGGGAGTGCCGCTCGCGGCCCCGGCACCGTCGCGAGGCCGCTAATCCCGGAGCAAGGAGCGAATCGTGATCGACGCCTTCCTATGCGATGCGGTGCGCACGCCGTTCGGCCGTTACGGCGGCGCGCTGGCGAGTGTCCGCACCGACGACCTCGCGGCCATTCCCATCAAGGCGCTCGCCGAGCGCAACCGCGGTGTCGACTGGGCCGCCGTCGACGACGTGGTCTACGGCTGCGCTAACGGAGCTGGCGAGGACAACCGCAACGTCGCGCGCATGGCGCTGCTGCTGGCGGGACTTCCCGTCGAGGTCCCCGGATGCACGGTCAACCGCCTCTGCGGCTCGAGCATGGAGGCGATCGCGATCGCCGCGCGGGCGCTCAAGAGCGGCGAGGTATCGCTGATGGTCGCCGGCGGCGTCGAGAGCATGACGCGCGCGCCGTTCGTGATGGGCAAGGCCGACTCCGCGTTCTCGCGCGTCGCGAAGATCGAGGATACGACGATCGGCTGGCGCTTCGTCAATCCGCTGATGAAGGCGAAGTACGGCATCGACAGCATGCCGGAGACCGCCGAGAACGTCGCCGCGGACTTCGCCGTTTCGCGCGCAGATCAGGATGCGTTCGCGCTGCGCAGCCAGCAGCGTGCCGCTGCCGCGATCGCCGCGGGGCGCTTCAGGGACGAGATCGTGCCCGTCACCATCCCGGCGGCGAAAGGCGCGCCGGGCGTCGTCGACCGTGACGAGCACCCGCGGGCGACGACGCTGGAATCGCTCGCGAAGCTGAAGGCTGTCGTGCGCCCGGATGGAACCGTCACCGCGGGCAACGCCTCGGGCGTCAACGACGGCTCGTGCGCGACGCTGCTCGCCTCCGAAGCGGCGCTCCGGCGCCACGGCTTGACGCCGAAGGCCCGCGTGGTCGCCTCGGCGGTGGCCGGCGTTGCCCCGCGAATCATGGGCTTCGGGCCAGCGCCGGCAATGCGCAAGGTCCTCGCACAGGCGAAGCTCGCGCTGGACGCGATCGACGTCATCGAGCTGAACGAGGCGTTCGCTGCGCAAGCGCTCGCAGTCACGCGGGATCACGGCCTGCCCGACGATGCCGCGCACGTGAATCCCAACGGCGGCGCGATCGCGCTCGGCCATCCGCTCGGCGCGAGCGGCGCGCGGCTCGTCACGACCGCCGTCTATCAGCTCCACCGCACGGGCGGCCGCTACGCGCTGTGCACGATGTGCATCGGCGTGGGTCAGGGAATCGCGATGATCATCGAGCGGGTCTAGCCAATGAATCGGGGAGATGCATGACGTCACTACCGCAGAATCGGACTGCACCGGCTCTCGCAGGCTACCGGAAGCCCGATCGGGGCACGCAGCCCGAGTATCTGTTCCCGCCCTATGCGTCGACCGTCAAGCGCTCGCCGCGCGAGGCGCTGGTTATGCTGCCGACGTCGCTGTCCGAAACAACGGGCCCGGTATTCGGGCCGGAGCTGATCGGACCCGACGACCACGACCTCACCCGGCATGGCGAGGCGGATCCCATCGGCGAGCGGATCATCGTCAGCGGACGCGTGCTCGACGCCAACGCGCGCCCGGTCGCGCACACGCTGGTCGAAGTCTGGCAGGCGAACGCCGCCGGCCGCTACCGGCATCGGAACGATCAGCACGACGCGCCGCTCGATCCGAACTTCCAAGGCGGCGGCCGCACGCTGACCGACGCCGACGGCCGCTATCGTTTCGTTACGATCAAGCCGGGCGCCTATCCGTGGCGAAACGGCTACAACGCATGGCGGCCCGCGCACATTCATTTCTCGTTATTCGGACCGGCGTTCGCCACGCGGCTCGTCACGCAGATGTACTTCCCCGGCGACCCGCTGCTCGACGACGATCCGATGTACGCGAGCGTTCCCGACAAGCGGGCGCGCCGCCGGCTCGTCTCCACATTCGACTGGGAGACGACGATTCCCGAGCACGCGCTCGGCTATCGCTTCGACATCGTGCTGCGCGGCCGCGACGAGACGCCGATGGGAACCGCGCCGAGGCGCCCATGAGCGCGCGTACCACCGCATCGCAGACGATCGGGCCGTTCGGGCACATCGGCCTCGCCTGGCTGGCGATCGCCGATCTCGCCGGCCCCGGTGTCGCCGGCGAGAGAGTCGTCGTCGAAGGGCGCGTCGTCGACGGCGACGGCAAGGGCGTCGGCGACGCGGTCGTGGAGATCTGGCAGGCAAACGCGGGCGGACGCTACGCGCATCCCGACGACACGCAGGACACGCCGCTCGACCCCGGGTTCAGGGGATTCGGACGCGTCGAGACCGACGACGACGGCCGCCTCGCCTTCACGACGATCAAGCCCGGACGCGTCCCCGCCGCGGGAGGCGGCCTGCAGGCGCCGCACCTCAACGTGACGATCTTCATGCGCGGGATGCTGAGGCACCTGTGGACGCGCATCTACTTTTCCGGTGATCCGGCCAACGCCGAAGATCCCGTCCTCGCGAGCGTGCCCGGCCCGCGGCGCGACACGCTCGTCGCCGTGCCGATCCCGGGGCGCGCCGGCGTGCTGCGCTGGGACGTGATCCTGCAGGGCGCAGGCGAAACCGTGTTCTTCGACTGCTGATCCGCATCTCTCCGATCAAGGCACGCTGCTGCTCACTCGCATCCTTCAGGAATGTCGACGATCGTCAACTTCACGGGTGTCCTCTTCGACGGCGTCGCCTATGGGAGCCTCCTGTTCCTGATCAGCATCGGCCTGTCGGTAACGATGGGACTGATGAATTTCGTCAATCTCGCGCACGGCGCCTTCGCGATGGTCGGAGGCTACGTCTGCGTCGTCGTGATGACGCGGATCGGCCTTCCGTTTCTCGCGACGCTGCCGGTCGCCTTCATCGTCGCCGCGGGTGTCGGCGCGATGCTCGAGCGGCTCCTCTACCAGCGTCTCTACGAGGCCGCGCACCTCGACCAGGTGCTGTTCTCGATCGGCCTCGTGTTCATGGCGACTGCCGGTGCGACCTTCCTGTTCGGACCCGGGCAGCAGCCGGTGCAGCTTCCCGAGTTCCTCAAGGGGCAGGTGCGCGTGCTCGGCCTCGACCTGGGCGCGTACCGTCTCTTCCTGATCGCGCTCGTCGTCGCCATCACGATCGCACTCACTCATCTGATCGAGCGGACGCGCTTCGGCGCCCAGATCCGCGCCTCGGTCGACAACCAGCAGGCGTCCGCAGGACTCGGCATCAACGTCAATCGCGTGTTCGGCCTCACGTTCGCGCTGGGCTCGGGGCTCGCCGGCCTGGGCGGAGCGCTCGGCATCGACGTGCTCGGCCTCGAGCCGACGTTCCCCATCAAGTACATGGTGTACTTCCTGCTCGTGGTTGCCGTCGGCGGCGCCGGGACGATCAAGGGGCCGCTCGTCGCCGCGCTCGTGCTCGGCGTGTTCGACGTCGCCGGAAAGTACTACGTGCCCGAGATCGGCGCGTTCGTCATCTACGCGCTGATGGTCGTGCTGCTTATCGTCTTCCCCGCGGGGCTGTACGGACGGCGCGGATAGCGAACCGCAACGAACGGTGATGAACGCGACGATCGCAGGGCGCATCCGCCATCGACTGCCGACCGACCGCTGGCGGCCGTTCGAGATTGCATTCTGGCTGATCCCCGTCGCCGCGTACTTCGCGTTTCCGGGCTATCTGGTGCTCGGCAGCCAGATCCTGATCATCGGCCTGTTCGCGGTATCGCTGGATCTGATCCTGGGTTACGCAGGGATCGTGTCGCTGGGCCACGCCGCGTTCTTCGGCATCGGCGCCTACACCGCGGGCCTGCTCGCGGTGCACGGATGGGGCGAGCCGTTCACCGGGCTGCTCGCGGGTGCGACGACCGCGGCGATCGCCGGGTTCGCGGTGAGCTTCCTCGTCGTGCGCGGCGCGGATCTGACGCGCCTCATGGTAACGCTCGGAATCGGCCTAATGGTCTACGAAGCCGCCAACAAAGCGGCGTTCATCACCGGCGGCGTCGATGGACTCTCCGGCATCGCGATGTGGAAGGTTGCCGGCATCCTTCCATTCGGAATGGACGGCCGAACCGCGTACGTCTACAGCCTCGTGGTGCTGTTCCTGGCCTTCGTGCTGCTGCGGCGGATCGTCAATTCACCGTTCGGGTTGAGCCTTCGCGGCATTCGCGACGGCGGCAGGCGCATGCCGGCGATCGGATCACCGGTGACGCGGCGACTCATCGCCGCGTTCACGCTGGGCGCGGCGATCGCCGGTGTCGCGGGCGCGCTGCTCGCGCAGACCACGCAGTTCGTCGGAATCGATTCGCTCGGATTTCCGCGCTCGGCGGAGCTCATGATCATGCTCGTACTGGGCGGCACCGGCAGGCTCTACGGCGGATTGATCGGTGCGGCGGTCTACATGATCGCGCAGGATTTCCTCTCCGGCATCAATCCGGTCTACTGGCAGTTCTGGATCGGGCTGCTCCTCGTCATCGTCGTACTGTTCGCGCGGGGCGGCATCCTCGGCGGTCTGGCGAAGGTCCATGCGCGCGTTCGTGGATCGCGGCGATGAGCTACGCGCTGCGCGCCGAGGGTCTGTCGAAGCACTGGGGCGAGTTCAGGGCCAACAGCGAGATCAGCCTCGCGCTGCCGGCTGGATCGCGGCACGCGCTGATCGGTCCGAACGGCGCCGGCAAGACGACGTTCATCAACCTGCTGACCGGCGTCTACAGGCCGACGGCGGGCGAGGTATTCCTCGGCGACGAGCGGATCACGCATCTCCCGCAGCATCAGCGCGTGAAGCGCGGCGTGACGCGCACCTTCCAGATCAACACGCTGTTTCCGGGCCTCACGGTGCTCGAGTCGGTCGTGCTCGCGGTCTGCGAGCGCAAGGGCGCGGCGACGCGCTGGCATCGGACCGTCGCGCAGCAGCGCGCCGAGATCGACGAGGCGTTCGAGATCCTGAAGCCGCTCCATCTCGAGCGCGACGCCGACACGGTGACGCGCAATCTGCCGTACGGCAGGCAGCGGCTCGTCGAGATCGCGCTCGCCATCGCCACGCGTCCCCGCATCCTCCTGCTCGACGAGCCGGCAGCGGGAATTCCCGCCGCGGAGAGCGCCGAGCTCTTCGCCGTCCTGGCGGCGCTGCCCCGCGACGTGACGATCCTTTTCATCGAGCACGACATGGGACTCGTGTTCCGCTTCGCCGAGCGCATCACGGTGCTCGTCGGCGGACGCTTCCTCGTCGAGGGCACGCCCGCCGAAATCGCCGCCGACAGCCGCGTGAAGGAGGTCTACCTGGGCGAGGCGCAGCATGGCTGAGCTTCTCGCCGTCGAGCACCTGACGGCCGGATACGGCGACTCGGTCGTTCTCGACGACGTGTCGCTCACGCTGCAGGAAGGCGACAGCCTGGCGCTGCTCGGCCGCAACGGCGTCGGCAAGACCACGCTGCTCGTCACGCTGATGGGACTCACGACGCTGCGCTCGGGCGCCTTGCGCTGGCGCGGCGCGAACCTCGCCGCGCTGCCGACGTTCCGCCGCGCCCGTGCCGGACTCGGCTGGGTCCCGCAGGAGCGCTTCGTCTTTCCTTCGCTCACCGTCGAGGAGCATTTGACGGCGGTCGCACGTCCCGGCCCCTGGAATCTCGCCCGCATCTACCGGATCTTTCCGCGCCTCGAGGAGCGCAGGAGGAATCTCGGCAACCAGCTCTCAGGCGGCGAGCAGCAGATGGTCGCGATCGCCCGGGCGCTGATGGTGAACCCGAGCCTCCTGCTCCTCGACGAGCCGATGGAAGGGCTCGCGCCGATCATCGTGCAGGAGCTGATGGGAATGATCCGCGACCTGATCCGCGAGAGCGGAATCGCAGTGATCGTCGTCGAGCAGCACGCGCGCCTCGCGCTGTCGCTCACACGGCATGCAGTCGTGCTCGACCGCGGCCGCGTCGTGCACGCGTCCGATTGCGAGAGCCTGCTCGCGCAGCCGGCGACCCTCGACCGCCTCGTCGCCGTTTCCTGAAGAAAGGAGTGCCATGCAAGTGTTCCGGAGAACGAAGCTCGATCGCAGCTCGAACGAGACGACCGCGGGCGGCGCGAAAGCGTCGCGCACTATAACCCGAAGAGGAGAACCACTCATGAAGTTGATCGATGCAGCTCGTGTGCTTGTCGCCGGAGCGGCGATGATCGGCGGCCTGGGCCTCGCGCAGGCGCAGGGCGTGATCAAGCTCGGCCTCGTCGCCGAGTTCTCCGGGCCGTTCGCGCAGTACGGCCAGCAGATCTACGGCGGGATGAAGGCGTACATGAAGATCCACGGCGACACCGTGGCCGGCAAGAAGATCGAGGTGATCCAGAAGGACATCGGGGGTCCCGCGCCGGACGTCTCCAAGCGCCTTGCTCAGGAGCTCGTCACGCGCGACAAGGTGGACTTCCTCGTCGGGTTCGGCCTCACGCCGAACGCGCTCGCGGCCGCGCCGATCGCGACGGAGGCGAAGGTGCCGATGATCGTCATGAATGCCGCGACGTCGATCATCACGACCAAGTCGCCGTACATCGTGCGCACGTCGATGACGCTGCCGCAGATCACCCAGCCGATCGCCCTCTGGGCCGCGAACAACGGCATCAAGAAGGTGTACACGGTGGTCGCCGACTACGGCCCGGGCATCGACGCCGAGGGCGCGTTCGTCAAGGCGTTCAAGGAGAAGGGCGGCGAGATCGTCGGTACCGTGCGCACGCCGCTGCAGAATCCCGAATACGCGCCGTTCATCCAGCGCGTGAAGGACGCGAAGCCCGATGCGGTCTTCCTCTTCCTGCCCGCCGGCGAGCAGGGAATCGCGTTCATGAAGGGCTACAAGGAGCGCGGGCTCGCTGAAGCCGGCATCAAGCTGATCGCGACCGGCGACATCACCGACGACGGCGTGCTCGAAGCGATGGGCGATCCCACGATCGGGCTCATCACGAGCTTCCACTACTCGGCCGCGCACGACTCGGCCGAGAACAAGGAGTTCGTCAAGGCCTACGCCGAGGTCAACGGCACGAAGCTCCGCCCGAACTTCATGGCCGTCGGCGGCTACGACGGAATGGCGGCGATCTACGAAGCGCTGAAGAAGACGGGCGGCTCGACGGACGCCGAGAAGGTCGTCGCGGCGATGAAAGGCCTGAAGATCATGAGCCCGCGCGGTCCGATCGTCATCGACCCCGACACGCGCGATCCGGTGCAGACCGTCTACATCCGCAAGGTCGAGAAGACGCCGACCGGCCTCTACAACATCGAGTTCGATCGCTTCGCCGACCAGAAGGACCCGAAGTAGGCCTTTCATCGCAGTTCGCGGCGGGAAAGGCGGGATCGGCGCCGGAGCCGAATTCTGCCTCCTGCCGCAGGGCCGCCCCGCTCCCAAAAGTCGCGGCGGAGGCCGAAACTTCAGGCGGAGGGCATCTCCTCCGTCGGGCCGAGTATCTGCTCGCGCAACTCCCGGTAACGCGGGAGTTGCGGCGGGTAGATGCAGATGTACTTGACCTGCGCCGCCTGCAGGCAGCGCTGCTTGATTGTCTCGAGCTTCTGATCGCGCGGATTGACGACGACATCCGGTTCGCGCGTGTCGATGATCGCGAGTATCGTCATGTCGCGATCGCACAGCACGAAGCCCACGTGCTGGTTCGCGATCTTGCGGAACGCCCGCAGCCGTTCCATCCCCTGGGGGCCGATCTTCACCTGCAGGACGTCGGCGAGACGAACGCGCGCGAAAATCTCGTGCCGCGGGAATGCCGCCTTCAGCAGCGTGTAAACGACGCCCTCGACCTTGCTCAGGAAACGCGGGCGCAACAGGTAGAGACCCGGAAGCTCGGCCGACGACAGCAGTCGCGTCGTCTCCCCTTCGGTCCATTGCGCCGCGGTGTTCGGTCCCTCGTCGGCCGCGGACCCCGAACCCGCGCGGGGCCGGCGCATCAGACCGATCGCAACGGCAACGGCGAGCGCGCCGATCGCGATCGCAAACAGGATTCCCGAGCTCATCGGGGAGCTAGTCTAAACACTTCGCTCCGGCAACGCCAAGGGGACGATCACACCCGTTCGAGTGGGATCGCGCGGGCGACACCGCGCAGCCTCAGCTCCCGCGCGCGATGGCAGCGAACGAAGTGATTGGGCGCGATCTCCTCCTGGAGCGGCTCCTCTTCCTTGCAGACCGCCTGCGCGTACGGGCACCGGGGGTGGAAATGGCAACCCCGGGGCGCGTTGGCCGGGTCGGCGACTTCCCCCTGCAGCACGATACGCTCGGAGCGCAGCCGCGGATCGGGCTTGGGCACGGCGGAGAGCAGCGCTTCGGTGTACGGATGCCGCGGCGACGCGAAGAGCGCTTCGGTGGGAGCCGTCTCGACGATCCTCCCCACGTACATCACCGCGACTCTCTCGCTCAGGTGCTTGACGACGGAGAGGTCGTGCGCGACGAAGAGCAGCGTGAGCCCGAGCTGCTGCTGCAGCTCGAGGAGGAGATTCAGGATCTGCGCCTGAACCGAGACGTCGAGCGCGGAAACCGGCTCGTCGGCGACGATGAGACGCGGCTTCAGCGCCAGCGCGCGGGCGATCCCGATCCGTTGCCGCTGCCCACCCGAGAACGCGTGCGGATAGCGGCGCATGTACTCGGGGCGCAGGCCCACGAGCCGCAGCAGCTCGACGACACGCTCGGTCCGCTCCTTCGCATCGCCGACGCCATGGACGAGCAGCGGCTCGCCGACGATGTCGAGGAGCGTCATCCGCGGGTTCAGCGAGGAGAACGGATCCTGGAAGATCATCTGCATCTGCCGGCGCAGCGTGCGCAGCCGAGCCGTCGGAGCGCTGGCGAGATCGAGGAGCTCGCCGTCGATCGAGAGCAGGACCTGCCCGGCAGTCGGCTTGATCGCGCGCAGGATGCAGCGCGACGTCGTCGTCTTCCCGCAGCCGCTCTCCCCGACGAGCGACAGAGTCTCCCCTCGATTGAGGAAGAACGTCACGTCGTCGACCGCCTTCACGTAGCCGACCGTCTTCTGCAGCAGGCCGCGGCGTATCGGGAAATACTTGCGCAGCCCCTTGACGTCGAGGAGCACGGCCCCGCTCGGGTCGGCATTTCCGGCGGCGCTCATTCGTAGAGGAAGCAGCTCGCGCTCGTTCCGCCGGCGATCGCCGTGAGACGCGGCTCGGCAGCGTCGCAGCGACCGGGAATGAACGAAGGGCAGCGAGGATGGAACGCGCAGCCCCGCGGCCTGTTGAACGGGTGCGGAATCGAGCCGCTGATCGTCGGCAGCTTCACCCTCGGCGCGCTTTCGATGCTGGGAATCGACTGCAGCAGCGCCTTCGTGTACGGGTGCTTCGGGGCATGGAAGATGGCGTCGACCGTTCCCTTCTCGACGACGCGGCCCAGGTACATGACGACGACGTCGTCGGCCATCTCCGCGACGACGCCGAGGTTGTGCGTGATGAGCATGATCGCCATTCCCCGCTCCTGCTGGATCCTGCGCAAGAGGTCGAGGATCTGCGCCTGCGTGGTGACGTCGAGGGCGGTGGTGGGTTCGTCGGCGATCAGCAGGCGCGGGTCGCAGGAAAGCGCAACGGCGATCATCGCCCGCTGCCGGAGGCCGCCCGAGAGCTCGAACGAGTATTCGTCGATGCGCCGCTCGGGCCTCGGAATGCCGACGCTCCGTAGCGCCTCGATGCCGCGGTGCCGAGCCTCCTTGCGGCCCACTGCGTTGTGCAGCATGATCGCTTCGACGATCTGCGCTCCGACCGTGTGCACGGGGCTGAACGAGGTCATCGGCTCCTGGAACACGAGGCCGATGTCGCCCCCGCGGATCGAGCGCATCTCGCGGCCGCCGGCCTTGAGCTTGACGAGATCGACCTCGGCGCCGTCGGCGCGGGTCAGGACGATCTCGCCGCCGACGATGCGGCCGGGCGCATCGACGATGCGCAGGATCGACTGCGCGGTGACGCTCTTGCCGCAGCCGCTCTCGCCGACGATGCCGAGCGTGCGCCCCGGGTGGACGTCGAACGAGGCACCGTCGACCGCCTTCGTCACCCCCTCGTCCTGGAAGAAGCTGGTGCGGAGATCGCGGACCGAAAGGAGGGGCCTGGTGTCGGCGGGCATCGCTCGCTGCCGCTGCTACAGGTAGGGATCCGCCGCATCGCGAATTCCGTCACCCATGAAATTGAACGCGAGCACGGCAACGATGACGGCGAACGACGGGATGAGCAGCCACGGCGATATGACGAGCGCCTGGATGTTCTGCGCGTCCTGCAGCAGCACGCCCCAGCTGATCGCCGGAGGCCGGAGCCCGAGCCCGAGGAACGAGAGCGAGGTCTCGCTGATGATGATCGCGGGGATCGCGAGGGTGGTCGCCGCGATGATGTGGCTGATGAACGAGGGCACCATGTGGCGGAAGATGATCCGCGCCTTGCTGCAGCCCACCAGCTCGGCCGCCATCACGAAGTCTTCCTCCTTGAGCGAGATGAACCTCCCGCGCACGACGCGGGCGAGCTCGGTCCAGCCGATCAGCGAGATGATGACCGTGATCGCGAAGTAGACCTGCACGACCGACCAGTCGTTGGGGAGCGCCGCGGCAAGCCCCATCCACAGCGGAATCGTCGGAATCGACCGCAGGATCTCGATCACGCGTTGGATCACGGAGTCGATCGCGCCGCCGAAGTAGCCCGATATGCCGCCGAGCACGACCCCAAGGACGAGAGAGAGCGCGACGCTGACGAGCCCGATCGTCATCGACGTTCGCGTCGCGTACATGAGGCGCGACCACACGTCGCGGCCCTGGGTGTCGGTTCCGAGCAGGAACAGCGTCTGCCCCGCGTTTGCCCCGTCGACGGCGAAGAGATGCCGGTCGGCTGGAACGAATCCCAGCAGCTTGTACGGCTCGCCGCGACCGAAGAACACGAGCGGAATTCTCGTGCTCGCGTCCTGCTTGTAGACGCGTTTGAAGGTCACCGGGTCGCGCGTTCCCTTGAGCGCGTAAACGTACGGCCGGAAGCTTCCTTCGTCGAACCAGTGGATCTGCTGGGGCGCGATCAGCGACCGCTGAGCGTCGGACTCCTGCGGATCGGCGTACGCGAAGAAGTCGGCGAAGACCGCGACCGCGTACATCGCGATCAGCACGAGGGTTCCGCCGACAGCGAGCTTGTGCTTGCGGAAGCGCCACCACATCAGCTGCCACTGCGTGGCAACCGCGAAGCGTTCCTCGGCGACCTCGCCAGCCTCGCGCGCGAGCGCGGGGCCGACGCTGGCGATGTCTTCCGTGCGGCTCACGGGACAACCCGCGCTTCGCGCTTCGGGGCAGTTCGCGCTTGGGAGCGGCCCTGCGGGCTCACGGCCGGCTCGACTCCCGCCCGAGGGGCGTCGCGGCGAGGGGACGCGCGCTCACTGCCGACCCAGCCGGATCCTCGGATCGATCCACATGAGCAGCAGATCCGAGATGAAGGTCCCGATGACGGTGAGCACGCCGAGCAGCAGAATGATGGTTCCGGCCAGGAACATGTCCTGCGCGATCAGCGCCTTGAGGAGCAGCGGCCCAACGGTGGGCAGCGAGAGGACGAGGGACACGATGATGCTTCCCGATACGACGTAGGGCAGCAGGTAGCCGATCGTGCTCACGAACGGGTTGAGCGCCACGCGAACCGGATACCGCAGGACCACCCGGTGCTCCGGCAGGCCGCGCGCGCGCGCGGTCATCACGTAGGGCTTGCGCAGCTCGTCGAGGAGATTCGAGCGCATGATCCTGATCAGTTGTGCGGTTCCGGCGACGCCCAGCACGATCGCCGGGACCGGCAGATGCTTGGCGAGGTCCCACACTTTGGCGGCACTCCACGGCGCCTCGGCGAGCTCGGGCGAGAAGAGTCCGCCGACGTTGGCGTCGAAATACCGAAAGCCCACGTACATCACGATGAGCGCGAGCAGGAATCCCGGTATCGCGAGGCCGATGAACCCGACGAACGTGAACAGGTAGTCGAGGAATGAATAGCGATACACCGCCGAGTAGATGCCGATCGGCAGCGCGAGCGCCCAGGTGAACACGATCGCAGCGAGCGAGATCACCATCGTCAGCGTGAGACGATCGCCGATGACGTCGGTGACGGGACGGCCCCACTCCATCGCCATGCCGAACTGTCCCTGCAGCATGAGGCCCATCCACTTCGCGTACTGCACGGTGATCGGCTTGTCGAGGCCGAGCTGCTCGCGCATCGCCTTCGCCTCTCCTTCGGACACCGCGCTCCCCGAGGCCGACATCGACGCGATGTACGAAGTGACGTAATCGCCGGGCGGCAGGTGGATGATGATGAACGACAGGACCGAGATGGCCCAGACCGTCAGGACGGCAAGGACCAGACGGCGAACGACATAGCCCAGCATGGCCATTCCTCCGGCGAAGCGCCCGGGACTCGATCGGGGCGCCCCGGGCCGTTCGGCGGCCGCCGCGTCAAACGGCGGCCTGGATCCCCGTCACTTGAAGTAGAACGTCTCCGGCCACGACGAATGGGGCGTGCGCACGTGCTGCGCGTTCACCTGCCGATCCGGAATGTTGCCCATGTTGTTCTTGACGATGCGCACCCCCATGAACGCGGGCGACTCGCCGACCGTGCCGATGCTCCACGTCTGCTCGACGATGATCCTCCAGATCTCCTTGGCGGCCTTCGTGCGGTCCGCTTCGCTCATGCCGTAGGCGGCACGGAATAGATCGAACGCCTTGATCATCTCGGGATCGTCGGGCTGCTTGCCGGCGGTTCCCCGCGACGCATACCACTTCGCGAACGCCATGCCCATGTGGCTTTCGGCAGCGTCGACCGGGAGCGCGTGACGCGGGAACAGGAACAGAACCTCGGAACCGTCGTTCGCCCAGGTGATGATCTGATTCTCGTTATTGTTGTCGCGAGTGAAGGCGAGATTGCGCTCGAGCTCCTTGATGTCGACATCGACGCCGATCTTGCGCCACTGCTGCTTGATCATCTCTCCCACCGGCGTGAACGGGACGAACGACCCGCCGACGGTGATCATCTCGAGGCGGAGCCGCCCCTTGCCATCCGCGCGCAGCCGATAGCCCTCGGAGTCCTTCTTCGCTAGGCCGACCTTGTCGAGCAGCTCGTTCGCCTGCTTCACGTCGTAGGTCGCCCACTTCTTGTTCCACTCGGGGCCGGGGCTGTAGATTGTGTCGGGCGCCGGTGCGACCGAGCCCGAGGCGCCGACACCCAGCCAGAACGCCTCGTTCAGCTGGTCGCGGTCGATCCCGAGCGCGAGCGCGTGCCGGAAGTCCTTGTTGCGCAGCAGCTTCATGATCTCCGGATCGCCCTCGTACGAATTGCCCATGTGCAGCGCGACGTCGGCGCCGTTCTGGCCCGGGTCGAGGTGCACGGTGTAGTTGCCCTTCTTCGCGTTCTCCAGGAAGACCGGCAGCTTGGCGAGGCCCATGTGCCGCTCCTGCAGGTCGTACTCGCCGGCGATCGCCCGGAGGTTCGCGACCTCGACGTTCTCGGCGAGCGTCATCGTGATCCGGTCGATGTAGGGAAGCTGGTTGCCCGCGGTGTCCACGCCCCAGAAGTAGGGATTGCGCTCCATCGACCAGGTCGGCGTGTTGATCGGCGAGACCGTCCGCCACGGCGTCATCACCGGCAGGTCCGGGTTGAGCGCCCAGCTGTAGCGATTGCGCAGCAGCGACACCCAGTTGTCGAAGCCGAGGTCCTTGGCCTTCTTGTTGGCGGCGTCCTCGGACGAGTACTTGGGCAGGAACTGCTTGAGGTAGTGCGCCGGCGCGTAGGCGCCTCCCCAGTTCTGGAACGCGCCGCGCGTGGCGAGACCCGCGCCGATCGCGGTGCTGCCCGCGAGCTGATAGACGAAGAAGCTGTAGGGCTCGGGAAATTCGAACGCGACGGTGTAGTCGTCGATCTTGCGCATCTTCCCGTCCTTGCCGTTGATCTGGAACTCGAAGAACGGCGTCGGGACGATGTTCTTGTTGAGGTAGATGTCCTCGTACCAGAAGATGAAGTCGTCGGCGGTCAGCGGCTTGCCGTCGGACCACTTGGCGCCCTTGCGCAGGTAGATCGTCGTCGTCTTCCCGTCGTCGCTCACCTTCCAGTCGCGGGCGAGGCTCGGGATGATCTTGGTGCCGGTATAGTCGAACGTGAGGATCTTGTCGGCCGAGTTGATGCGATTGCCGTTCTCGTGGTCCGCCGGACCGGTGAACGCCCTCCGCCAGTTGCCGCCGTACTTTCCGATCTCGCGCAGCGGCTTGATGACGAGAAGCTGCGAGGGCTCGGGCAGTCGCTTGTCGACGCTCGGGAGTTTGCCTGCCTTTACCTGCTCGGCGAGCCCCGGCGCTTCCTTGAAGCTCTTCGGGAAGGCCTTCGGATCGACGACTACCTCGGGTCCCTCGAGCTTGCCGATCAGCGACGCGCCGAGCTTCGGGGGTGCCGATCCCGCCGTCTGCGCGATCGACGCTGCGGAACCCAGCGCGAGGACGCCGGCCAGACCAATGCTCGCTGCCGCGAGTATCGGGCGCAACACGTTCATGTGACCTCCTCCTGTCCGTTCCTGGATCGGTTAGCCGGGAAGTCGGTCGGCTCGAGATCACCGACGGCAACGCGGACCGCGAAACCGCAGCAGGCGTGCACGGCGGCCGGTGCGCAGCCGTCCCTCCCCCGTGCCGGCATTATTGCATCGTCGCGGGGCGATCTCCACGGAATGTCCGAGGCTGCCCCGCGGCGGTCCCGCACAAAAGGAAACAGGCCGCGGGTAGCGGCCTGTTTCGCGTACGGCGCGGGGCGAGCGGGGCTAACCCCGGCAGCGCGGGGTCACATGTCCATGTCGCCCATGCCACCCATGCCGCCCATGCCGCCGCCACCGCCCATCGGCTTTTCATCCTTCGGCAGCTCGGCGATCATCGCTTCGGTCGTGAGCAGCAGCGACGCGACCGACGCCGCGTTTTGCAGCGCGAAGCGCGCGACCTTCGTCGGATCGACGACGCCCATCTCGACCAGGTCTCCGTACTCCGACGTTTGCGCGTTGAAGCCGAAGTTGCCCTTGCCTTCGACGACCTTGTTGACGACCACGCTCGGCTCTTCGCCTGCGTTGGCGACGATCCACCGCAGCGGCTCTTCCAGCGCGCGCATGACGATCTTGATACCCGCGTCCTGGTCCGAGTTGTCGCCCTTCAGGTTCTTGAGGTTTGCACGCGCACGAAGGTACGCGACACCGCCGCCGGCGACGATGCCTTCCTCGACAGCCGCACGCGTCGCGTGCAGCGCATCCTCGACGCGCGCCTTCTTCTCCTTCATTTCGACTTCGGTCGCCGCGCCGACCTTGATCACGGCCACGCCACCGGCGAGCTTCGCCACGCGCTCCTGCAGCTTTTCCTTATCGTAGTCCGACGTCGCGTCGTCGATCTGCTTGCGCACGTTCTTGACGCGCGCCTCGATCGCCGCCTTCTCGCCGGCGCCGTCGATGATGGTCGTGTCTTCCTTGCCCACTTCGACCTTCTTCGCGCGGCCCAGGTCCTTCAGCGACGCGTTCTCGAGCTTCAGGCCGAGCTCTTCCGCGATCACCGTGCCGCCGGTGAGGATCGCGATATCCTCCAGCATCGCCTTGCGGCGGTCGCCGAAGCCGGGTGCCTTCACCGCGGTCGTCTTCAGGATGCCGCGGATGTTATTGACGACGAGGGTCGCCAGCGCTTCGCCGTCGACATCCTCGGCGACGATGAGCAGCGGCTTGCCGGACTTCGCAACCTGCTCGAGCAACGGCAGGAGATCGCGGATGTTCGAGATCTTCTTGTCGTGCAGCAGGATGTACGGGTCTTCGAGCAGTGCGACCTGCTTGTCCGGGTTGTTGATGAAGTACGGCGAGATGTAGCCGCGGTCGAACTGCATGCCCTCGACGAGATCGAGCTCGTTCTCGAGGCCCTTGCCGTCTTCGACGGTGATCACGCCTTCCTTGCCGACCTTGTCCATCGCCTCGGCGATCGTCTTGCCGATTGCCTCGTCGGCATTGGCCGAGATCGCGCCGACCTGCGCAATTTCCTTGCTCGTCGTACAGGGCTTGCTGATCTTCTTGAGCTCCGCGACGACGCTGATGACGGCCTTGTCGATGCCGCGCTTCAGATCCATCGGGTTCATTCCGGCGGCGACGTACTTGAAGCCCTCGTTGCAGATCGACTGCGCGAGCACCGTCGCCGTCGTCGTGCCGTCGCCGGCCACGTCCGAGGTCTTCGACGCGACTTCCTTCACCATCTGCGCGCCCATGTTCTCGAACTTGTCCTTGAGCTCGACTTCCTTCGCGACCGACACGCCGTCCTTGGTGATCGTCGGCGCGCCGAAGCTGCGCTCCAGGACGACATTGCGCCCTTTGGGCCCCAGCGTGACCTTGACCGCGTTGGCCAGGATGTTCACGCCGACCATCATCTTGTTGCGTACGCCTTCACCGAAGCGGACGTCTTTGGCTGCCATATAAATTCTCCTGAATGCTTGTGCTGGTGGACGGGACTGTCACTCGACGATGCCGATGATGTCGTCTTCGCGCATGTGCAGCAGATCCTGGCCGTCCATCTTGAATTCCTGACCGGAGTACTTGCCGAACAGCACCTTGTTGCCGGGCTTGACGCCCATCGGGATCAGCTTGCCGTTCTCGTCGGTCTTGCCGGGGCCGCAGTAGACGACTTCGCCTTGCGAAGGTTTTTCGGCAGCCGTGTCGGGGATCACGATGCCGCCCGCCGTCTTCCTTTCCTCTTCGAGCCGTTTGACGATCACACGATCGTGCAGGGGACGAATCTTCATAGTGAGCACTCACTCCGTATAAAAGAGTATCCGTAAAATCAGACGTTTATGCCGTCGCAGCCGCGTGGACCGCGGCTGCCGAGCGCCTGTTCGAGCCGCCATGCCAGACACTGTTAGCACTCGGCGATAGCGAGTGCTAATCATACGGGCGAGCATCGCCGAAAGCAACCCCGCAACGAATAAAAAGCTCCGGCAGCGGCACCCGGGACGCCGCCTCGCGTGCGCGATGGCTCGCAGCGTCGCGGCGAAGGGCATCCGTCAGTCACGACCGCCGAAGGCTCGCCGGGAACCGCTCGTAAGGCGCTCCTTTCAGCTGTGGTTCAGCGGCGTTATGTTCTTGAAACACGCGAGGCTCATTCGATGCTCCGCCCTGCCCACGTCATCGATCTTCCCGCCCTTCGCGCCTTCATTCGAGAGGGTGCGCTCACCGGCAGTTTCGAGCGCGAGCTCGCTACGGAGTCGCGCGAGGCCACGAACTTCTTCACGACTCTCAGGCAGGCGCTTGCCTCGGGATATTGCGTCGAAGAGGATCCGCGGACCGGCAACCCCGCGACGTTGGCCGTTCTCGCGTACGTCTACGTGCCCGATCACGACCCGACGGTGCATCGCCCGATCGGGTTCGGCATCTTCAAGGCGGCAGGTGTCGGCTACGAGCTCTGGCTCACGGGAATCGATGCCGGCTGGCGCGGGCGCGGCCACGGCCGGCGAATGTTTGCGGCACTCCTCGACACGCCGCCGGGTCGCAATGCATACCTCGTCCGCGTGAAGAACTCCGGAAGCGAAAGCCTGGCGATGGCGCACCTGCTGGGCTCGTTCGGCTATTCGTCGGTTCACGAAACCCCCAAGCTCACCTGGTACCTGCGCCGCGACGCCCCCGAGGCGCTCCGTGCCGCGTACGCGGGGACCCCGGCCGCCGAAACGAGGAAGGCGAGCTGATTCGGTCGGCCGCCGCCGGCATTGGCCCTCGGCCGGCCGGCGCCTAATCGCAGTCGAGCCGGACCGTGGTACCGTTGCGCCGTTGCGCGATCGCTCATCGCGCCGACGCGCGCTTATCCGATGGATGACCTGACACCGGCTCGGACCGCCGAGCCCCCGCGGGCCCCTTTAGCGGTCGCCTCCGGCCGCGGCAGTGCCTGGTGGACCGAGGGCTGGCATTTGTTCGTCGCCGCGCCGGGACCGTGGGTCGCGATCACGCTGATCTTCATCGTGCTGATCGTGTTGATCGCGCTCATTCCGATCATCGGAAGCGTGGCGTCGTCGTTGCTGGGCCCGGTGTTTGCCGGCGGCATCGTCGCAGGTTGCCGCTCGCTCGATCGGGGCGGCGGTCTCACCGTCGGGCACCTCTTCGCGGGCTTCTCGGATCGGCTCGGGCCCCTCATCATCGTCGGCCTCGTCTACCTGATCGGATCGTTCGCGATCGTCGCGGTGGTCGCGGTCTGCATGATCGCCACGCTCGGCGTCGGTGGAATCACCTCGCTGTTGAGCGGCGACCCCTACCAGGCGGGGATGACGCTGCTCGCGAGCGTCGGGATCGGGACGCTCCTCGCGCTGCTGGTCGGATCGTTGCTCGGGATTCCGCTGCTCATGGCGTACTGGTTTGCGCCGGCGCTCGTCGTCCTTCGCAACGACGAACCGCTCGCTGCGATGAAGGCGAGCTTTGTGGCATGCCTGGTCAACATGCTGCCGATGCTGGTCTACAGCCTGCTCGGACTCGTGTTTGCGATCGTCGCGTCGATTCCGCTCGGCCTCGGCTGGTTCGTCCTGGGACCCGTGTTCGCCGCGAGCGTATACGCGAGCTACAAGGACATATTTGGAGCGCCGGCTTAGCTCACGCCGCCGCCCCTCGGGCCTGCCGGTCAGGCCCCTAGTGCGCCTTCTCCCAATTCGGGCCGGCGCCCACGTCGACGACCAGCGGCACCGATAACTGGGCGACGCCGGTCATCTCCTGCTGGAGCACGATCTCGACGCGGGCCAGCTCTCCGTCCGGAACCTCGAGCACGAGCTCGTCGTGCACCTGCAGGAGGAGCCTCGTCGCGAGGTCGTCGCGGCGGATCCGGTTGCGCACCGCGATCATCGCCAGCTTGACGAGGTCGGCCGCCGTCCCCTGCATCGGGGCGTTGATCGCCGCGCGCTCGGCGGCGGCGCGACGCGGCCCTCCGCCCGCCCTGATGTCGGAGAGCCACAGCCGCCGTCCGAACACCGTCTCGACGTATCCGTGCTCGCGCGCGAATTCGCGCGTCGACTGCATGTACGCGGCCACGCCGGGATAGCGCTGGAAATAGCGCTCGATGAATTGCGAAGCGGCGGCGCGCTCGATGCCGAGCTGCTGCGCGAGGCCGAACGCGCTCATTCCGTAGATCAGCCCGAAATTCACCGCCTTGATGTAGCGCCGCTGCTCGGTCGTCACCTGGTCGAGCGAAACGCCGAACACTTCCGCGGCGGTCGCCTTGTGGATGTCCGCGCCATCGCGGAACGCCTTGACGAGCGCGGGATCCGCGGAGAGGTGCGCCATGATCCGCAGCTCGATCTGCGAATAGTCGGCCGAGACGATGACGTGGCCCGGAGGTGCGATGAACGCTTCGCGTATGCGGCGTCCCTCGGCGGTACGCACCGGGATGTTCTGCAGATTCGGATCGGTCGACGCGAGCCGGCCGGTGACAGCCGTCGCCTGGCTGTACGTCGTGTGCACGCGCCCGGTGCGCGGATTGACCATCGACGGCAGCTTGTCGGTGTACGTCGATTTGAGCTTTGCGAGCGCGCGATGCTCGAGGATGCGCTTCGGCAGCGGATAGTTGGCGGCGAGCTCGCTCAGCACGTCCTCGTCCGTCGACGGCTGGCCGGTCGCAGTCTTGCGCAGCGACGGCAGCTTCATCCGCTCGAAGAGGATCTCGGCAAGCTGCCTGGGCGAGGCGAGGTTGAACGGGTGGCCGGCCAGCTCGAACGCCTCGCGCTCGAGCGCCATCACCTTCTCGCCGAGCTCGCGGCTCTGGGCGGCGAGCAGCACCGTGTCGAGCATCACCCCGGTCCGCTCCATCTCGTAGAGCACTTCGCGCACCGGGATCTCGATCGTCGAATAGACGCGGTCGAGCTTCGGGTCGGCGACAATGCGCGGATGGAGGTAGCGATGGAGCTGCAGCGTGACGTCGGCGTCCTCGGCCGAGTAGCGCGTCGCGCCTTCGATGTCGACCTGATCGAAGCCGATCTGCTTAGCGCCCTTGCCGGCAACCTCCGCGTAAGTGATCGTCTTCACGTTGAGATGACGCCACGCGAGGTTGTCCATGTCGTGCGGGCGATGCGCCTCGAGCACATAGGATTCGAGCAGCGTATCGTGCGCGACGCCTGCGAGCGCGAGGCCGTGATTCGCGAGCACGTGCTGGTCGTACTTGAGGTTCTGCCCGACCTTGCGCTTCGCGGGATTCGCGAACCACGGCGCGAGACGCGCGAGGGTTGCATCGAGCGGGAGTTGCTCCGGAGCGCCGGGATAGCGATGTTCGAGCGGGATGTAGCACGCGCGCCCGGGCTCGATCGCGAACGCAATTCCGACGATGCGCGCCTGCATCGGGTCGATGCTCGTCGTCTCGGTGTCGACGCAGACGAGCTCGGCACGCTCGATCGCGTCGATCCAGCGCTCGAGCGCAACGTCGTCGAGCACCGCCTCGTAGTGCCTCGGCGGCGGCGGCGGCGCGTCGCCCGTGACCGACGCGTCGCGCGCACCGGGATCGACGAACGTCCGCGCGTTCTCGCGCGCCGCGCGATCGGCGATCTTCGCCGCGGCGTCGTTGCCGGAATTGCGGTCCGGATCGTCCTTGAGCCAGGCCTTGAATCCGTACCGCTCGTACAGCGTCCGCACTCTCGCCGCGTCGCGCTCACCGATCACGAGATCGGTCGCCGCGACGGGCAGCGCGCAGTCGGTCTTCACCGTCAGGAGGCGCCGCCCCTGCGGCAGCCAGTCGAGCGCCGCGCGCAGGTTGTCGCCGACGACGCCGGAAATTTCGCGGGCGTGCGCGATGACGCCTTCGAGCGTCCCATACAGGCCGAGCCACTTCGCCGCGGTTTTCGGTCCGACT
Source organism: Casimicrobiaceae bacterium (assembly GCA_035541655.1). Classification (GTDB taxonomy): domain Bacteria; phylum Pseudomonadota; class Gammaproteobacteria; order Burkholderiales; family Casimicrobiaceae; genus CAIWHR01. The sequence continues at coordinate 51,893 of DATKMY010000147.1, forward strand.
TTGGCCACGCCGGGAACGTTGTCGATCGCGTCGCCCGTCAGCGTAAGGAGATCGAGCACCTGATCGGCGCGCACGCCGAACTTCGCGAGCACACCGGCTTCGTCGAGTGTCTCGTTGCTCATGGTGTTGACGAGCTTGACGCCGGGACGCACAAGTTGCGCGAGATCCTTGTCGCCGGTCGAGATCGTCGTCGCGATTCCCTTTTCCGACGCGTCGCGCGCGAGCGTCCCGATCACGTCGTCGGCCTCGACGCCTTCGATCATCAACAGCGGCCAGCCGTGTGCGCGTATCAGCTCGTGCAGCGGCCTGATCTGCCGCGCGAGATCGTCAGGCATCGGCGTGCGGTTCGCCTTGTATTCGGGATACCAGTCGTCGCGAAACGTCTTTCCCGGCGCGTCGAAGACGACGGCGAAGTAGTCGGGCTTTTCGTCTTGGGCTATTCTGCGCAGCATCGCGAGCACGCCGCGCAACGCCCCGGTCGGCTCGCCGTCCGCGGCACGCAAATCGGGGAGCGCGTGGAATGCGCGATACAGGTACGACGAACCATCCACCAGAACGAGCGCAGCCATGTATCAGACCACCAAGATCCCCGAGCTCATCGATCCGCAGCCGACGTACACCACCGACGGGCGCGAAGCCTGGCGGGTGCTCGGAATTATGGCAGAGTTCGCCACCGCGACCGAGCGACTGCGCGGCGTGCGTCCCGCGGTTTCGATGTTCGGAAGCGCGCGCATAAAGCCGGGACATCCGTATTTCGAGAAGACCGAGCGGATCGCGCGTCTGCTCTCCGACGCGGGATTCACGGTGATATCGGGAGGCGGACCGGGACTGATGGAAGCCGCCAATCGCGGCGCCTTCGCGGGCAAATCTCCGGCGGTCGGACTCAACATCCTGCTGCCGCACGAGAAGAGCGGCAACCCGTTCCAGGACGTCTCGTTCGACTTCCGCTATTTCTTCGCGCGCAAGATGATGTTCGTACGCTTCGCTTCCGCCTACGTCGTGCTTCCCGGCGGATTCGGAACGCTCGACGAGCTCTCCGAATGCCTGACGCTCGTGCAGACCGGGAAGAGCCGCCGCATCCCGATCATCCTCGTCGGCGGTGAATTCTGGCGCGGGCTCGTCGACTGGATGCGCGACAAGCTCGTCGGCGAAGCGATGTGCGATCCGGCGGATATGGATCTCATGAAAGTGATCGAGGAACCCGAGGCGATCGTCGAGGCGATTTTCGATTTCTACGAGACGCGCGGCTTCCAGCCGACGCGCGAAGAACGCGACAAGATGCTGAACCTCTAGAGCGCGCCGCGAGTCGAACTCGTCGGGCGCCGTGCAATGCGGGCGTCTGCTAGAATGAGGGCACATGACAGAGCCCCGCAACTCGCTGCGTCTCGCCGCCGCCGCGGTGGCTTTGGCGGCTGCGACAGCTCTCGCCCAGACGCTCCCACCGGCGCCGCCACCGCCGCCAATACCGCCGGAGTCGGAATCGCGCGACAACGCGCCGCCGCCGCCCCCGCCGGTTGCCAGCGACGCGGAGCTCGAGCCGCAGGTGACGATTACGAAGAAGGACGACCAAACGATCGAAGAAGCGCGCGTCAACGGCAAGCTGATGTGGGTCAAAGTCACGCCGCGCAACGGCCGGCCATACTTTCTGATTCCGGATGCGACGGAGGGAACGCTCATTCGCCGCGAGGGGTTCGATCCGGGACTCAAGGTGCCGCTGTGGCTGCTCTTTTCGTTCTAAGGTAATTCTCCTTCTTCGAGATACTCAACGAGGCGGCGCCGCCCGCGCGCCGCATGGCCCGATGTCGGTCTATACGCCCGTCACCACCGAGGAACTCGACGCATGGCTCGCGCGCTATGCGGTGGGCACGCTCACGCTCCAGGCGCCGATCGCCGCCGGGATCGAGAACACCAACTACTTCGTGACGACGACGAGGGGCCGCTACGTGCTCACGCTCTACGAGCGACTCCCCGCGAACGAGCTGCCGTTCTATCTCAACCTGATGGCGCATCTCGCGCGCGCGGGCGTGGAGTGCCCAGCGCCCGAGCCGGACCGCACCGGCGCTCTATTCAGCATGCTCAACGGGAAGCCCGCGAGCCTCGTCAGCCGCGTGGACGGCGAGCCGATGCTCAGGCCGGACGCCGTGCACTGCGCGGCGGTGGGCGCGGCGCTCGGGCGCCTACATCGTGCGTCGGTGAGCTATCGGCCGCGCCTCACCAATCGCCGCGGTCCCTCGTGGTGGCGGCAGGCCGCGCGCGCGGTGCGCCCCTTTCTCGAAGCGGAACAGAACCAGCTGCTCGCCGCGGAGCTGAAGTTCCTGACGGGATTCGGCAAGGTTCGCATGCCACGCGGCGCGATCCACGGCGATCTCTTCTGCGACAACGTGCTCTTCGAAGGTGAGCGCGTCTCGGGGATCATCGACTTCGGCTTCGCGGCGACGGACTTCCTAGCCTACGACCTCGCGATCACGGTCAACGACTGGTGCATCGTCGACGCCGGCCCCGACGCCGGAGCGCTCGTTCCCGAGCTCGTCGACGCGCTGACGGGTGCGTACCAGGGCGTGCGCGAGCTCACCGCCGACGAGCGAGCACAGTGGCCCGCGCTGCTTCGCGCGGCGGCGCTTCGCTTCTGGCTGTCGCGTCTATACGATCTGCACCTGCCGCGCCCGGGGGAGCTCGTGCATGCGCACGATCCCGCGCACTTCGAGCGGATTCTGCGCGACCGCATCCTCGACGCCGCACCGCTGCCCGAGGCGGTCCGTTCCGCGCCTGCCGCGCCGCCCGCACCGTGAGCGCTTCTCCGCAACCCATTGCATTCGCGCAGCACCCCGCGCGCCGCGGGATCGCGTGGCTGCGGGAAGCCGCGGCAATGCTTGCGGAGCACCGCGTTCGATGGCTCGTGCTGCTGCTCGTCTACTACGTGATCCAGTTGCTGATGAGCGTCGTGCCGGTTGTCGGTCCCCTCGCGATGATGATCCTGCGACCCGTGTTCACCGTGGGCTTCCTCGCCGCGGCATGGACCCAGCAGCGCGGAGGCGTCCCCGGGATCGCGCATCTTTTCCGCGGGTTCCAGACGAACCTGCGCGCGCTGGTTCCGATCGGAGTCGTGCTGGTCGCGGGGACGATGGTCGCGATCCTCGCCACGGCGCTCGTCGACGGCGGCGCTTTGCTCGATGCGGTCACGGCGAACGCGAAGCCGGACGAGGGGCTCGTCATGAACGCGCGCGTCGAGGCGGCGATGCTGTTCGGCATCGTCTGCGCGCTGCCGACGCTGCTCGCCGTGTGGTTCGCGCCGGCGCTGGTCGTTTTCCAGGATTGTGGCGCGATGCAGGCGCTAGCGACAAGCTTCCGCGCCGCGCTCGCCAACTGGCGCGCGCTTGTGGTCTACGGGTTACTGCTCTTCTTCTACGGTGCCGTGCTGCCGGGCATGGCGATCGCCGTGATAGCGGTTGTCGCACCCGCCGAGGCCGCGCCCTACGTGATCGCCCTGACCATCGTCCCGTACATTTTCCTGTTCGTCGCCGCGCAGGCGATTTCGGATTACGTCGCTTATCGCGACATCTTCCATCCCGACGAAGTCGCCGCGCTGCCGGAGTCGGGCGTCAGGGCGCCGTAGAAGTCAAGCGGCCTCGAGCTTCGCGTACTCGAGCGCGAGCCACTTGACGCCCGTGTCGCGGAAGTTGACCTGGACGCGCGCGTCGTCGCCACGTCCCTCGGCGTCGATGATGATGCCGACCCCGAACTTCGCGTGACGCACGCTCTGGCCGATGCGCCACGCCGTTCCCCGCGAGCCGCTCACGGGGACGCGCGCAGCCACCGACGGGCTCGATTGCGGCGTGATCGCACCGAGGCGCTCGCCCCACTCCGCCGGATCGACGTCGATCGCGCCGCGCCGCGTCCGGCGCGGCGAGAGCCAGGCGACGACGCTCGCGGGGATTTCGTCGAGGAATCGCGAGGCGACGTTGTAGCGAACCTGGCCGTGCAGCATCCGGCTCTGCGCATGCGTCACGTACAGGCGGCGCTTCGCCCGCGTCACGGCAACGTACATCAGTCGCCGCTCCTCCTCGACGCCGTCGAATTCGTTGAGGCTCTGCTCGTGCGGAAAGAGCCCCTCCTCGAGGCCGGTGACGAACACCGTGTGGAACTCGAGGCCCTTCGCCGCGTGCACCGTCATGAGCTGCATCGCCGGCCGCCCCTCGGCAGCCTGGGTTTCGCCCGCCTCGAGCGCAGCGTGCGCGAGGAACGCCGTAAGCGGGTCCGCGGCCCCTTCGTCGGTCGCTCGAGGCGCATCCCCTGCGTCGGGCGTCGTGATCGGCGCATCGACGGCGAGATCGGCCTCGCGCAGGAAGCTTTCCGCCGCGGTGACCAGCTCCGCGAGATTGTCGAGGCGGTCCTGCCCGTCCTTCTCTTTCTTGTAGTGAGCGATCAGCCCCGAGGCCGCATTGACGTGATCGACGGCCTCGGGCAGCGGCAGCCCGGCCGTGGCCGCACGCATCGACTCGATAAGCTCGATGAACGCCCTCAGGCTCGCCGAGGGCTTGCCCCCGGCGCCGCCGCCGGCGCACGCGGCCTGCCACAGGCTCGTGCCTTGCGTCCGCGCGGCGTCCGTCAGGTTCTCGAGGGTTCGCGCGCCGATTCCCCGCGGCGGAAAGTTGGCCACGCGCAGGAACGCGCCGTCGTCGTCGGGATGCGCGACCAGACGCAAATAGGCGAGTGCACTCTTCACCTCCGCGCGCTCGAAAAAGCGCATCCCGCCGTAGACGCGGTAGGGGAGCGCCGCGTTGAACAGCGCGTGCTCGAGTAGCCGTGACTGGGCGTTCGAGCGGTAGAGCACCGCGATCTCGGAAAGCGCGAGGCCCTCCGCCGCAAGACTTTTCGCGACGTCGACGATGAAGGCCGCCTCTTCGACGTCGGAGGGCGCCGCGAGCGCCCGCACCAGGTCGCCCTTGTCGCCGCTCGTCCAGAGGTTCTTGCCGAGCCGCGTGCGGTTGTTCTTGATCAGCGCATTGGCGGCGTCGAGGATGTTGCCGTGCGAGCGGTAATTCTGCTCGAGCTTGATCAGCGCCACGGGACGATCGGGTCTGCCGAAGTCGCGCTCGAAGTGCTGCATGTTGGCGACGTTCGCGCCGCGAAACGCGTAGATCGACTGGTCGTCGTCACCGACGGCGAAGACCGCCGTATCGTCACCGGCGAGAAGGCGCAGCCACTTGTATTGCAGGATGTTCGTGTCCTGGAACTCGTCGACGAGGATGTGCGAAAAGCGCCGCCGGTAGTGCTCGCGCAAACCCTCGTGCCGCGCGAGGAGCTCGTAGCTGCGTAGCAGGAGCTCGGCGAAGTCGACGACACCTTCGCGCTGGCACATCCCTTCGTACAGCGCATAGTGCTCGACCTGGCGGCGGGCGATGTCGTCGCCGGCCTCGACCTGGTTCGGCCGCAGCCCTTCCTCCTTCGCCGAGGCGATGAAGTACTGGAGCTGCCGCTGCGGGAAGCGCTCGTCGTCGATGCCGTGCTCCTTGTACATCCGCTTGATCAGCGCGAGCTGATCCTGCGTGTCCATGATCTGGAAGAGCTGCGGGAGCTCCGCGTCGCGGTAGTGCGCACGCAGCATCCGATTGCAGAGGCCGTGGAACGTCCCGATCCACATGCCGCGCGTGTGCACGGGCGTCATCGCGGAGAGCCGGACGAGCATCTCCTTCGCCGCCTTGTTGGTGAACGTGACGGCGAGGATCGCGAGCGGGGAGGCCTGCCCCGTCGCGAGCAGCCATGCGATGCGCGTCGTCAGGACCCGCGTCTTGCCGCTGCCTGCGCCGGCCAGGATCAGCGCCGAGCGGTGCGGGAGCGTGACGGCGGCGAGCTGCTCGGGATTGAGGTTGGCGAGGAGCGGCGAGGTCATTTGCGGCAGCGCCGATTATACGGGGATGCGGGCAGCTATAATCCGCGCACTCTCGACGAGGTTCCGGGTCTCAGACGAACCGATGCCGCCCAACCCGAACGCGGTGCCGTCCGCGAACTCCGCGACGACACGCACGTTCGTCCAGTGGATTCGCTCGGCGGCGCCTTACATCCATGCGTTCCGCGGGCGGACCTTCGTCATCGCGTTCGGCGGCGAAGTCGTCGCCGACGACACGTTCCTCCACATCGTCCACGATCTCAACCTGCTGCACAGCCTCGGCATCCGCCTGGTCGTCGTGCACGGCTCGCGCCCGCAGATCGAGGCGATCCTCGAGCAGCAGGGAATCGAGAGCCGCTACGCCTTCGGCCTGCGCATCACGGACGCGGAGACCATGGACTGCGTGCTCGAGGCCTCGGGCCAGGTGCGTTCGCGAATCGAGGCGCTGCTCTCGCTAGGCATCGCGAACTCGCCGATGGCGGGCGCGCGCATCCGCGTGTCGTCCGGAAACTTCATCACCGCGAAGCCGCAGGGCGTCATCGACGGCGTCGACATGCAGTTGACCGGCGAGGTGCGCCGCGTCGACACCGACGCGATCCGCCAGCGCCTGGACGACGGCGACATCGTTCTGATCTCGCCGCTCGGCTACTCGCCCACGGGGGAGATCTACAATCTCGCGCTCGAGGAAGTCGCGACCCAGGTCGCCGTCCGGATCGACGCCGACAAGCTGATATTCCTGATGGAAACCGAAGGGGTGCGCGATCGCCGCAGGCACCTGCTGACCGAGCTCTCGACGCGCGACGCCGAGGCGCTGCTCGAATCCGGCCGTGCGAAGCTTCCGGTCGACGTGCAGCACTACCTTCCCTGCGCGATACGCGCCTGCGACAACGGCGTCGAGCGCGCCCATCTCCTGAGCCGGCACATCGACGGCGCGCTGCTGCTCGAGCTCTTCACGCGCGACGGCATCGGGACGATGATCGCCGCGGCGGCGCTCGCGCATATCCGCAATGCAACGATCGACGACGTCGGCGGCATCCTGCAGATCATCCAGCCCCTCGAGGGGCAGGGGATCCTCGTCCGGCGCTCGCGCGAGCGGCTCGAGATGGAGATCGAGCGCTTCCTCGTCGCCGAGCACGACAACGGAATCATCGGCTGCGCCGGGCTTTACGCGTTCCTCGACGAGAAGGTCGGCGAGCTCGCCGCGCTCGCCGTCCATCCCGACTTTCGGCGCGAAGGCTACGGCGAAGCGCTGATGGCGGAGATCGAGGCGCGTGCGCGCAAGCTCAAGCTCACCACGCTCTTCGTGCTGACGACCCGGACGTCGCAGTGGTTTCTCGAGCGGGGCTACCGCGCAGCGACGGTCTCCGAGCTCCCGCGCGAGAAGCAGGCGCTCTACAATTACCAGCGCAAGTCGCAGGTCTATCGCAAGGATCTCTAGGGGGCGCCATGGCGCGGATGGTCCACTGCATCAAGCTCGGCCGCGAGGCCGAGGGCCTCGATTTCCCGCCCTATCCGGGCGAGCTCGGCAAGCGGATCTACGAGAACGTGTCGAAGGAGGCGTGGCAGGCCTGGCTTCGTCACCAGACGATGCTCGTCAACGAGAATCGCCTGTCGCTCGCCGACGCCGGCGCACGGAAATGGCTCGCCGAGCAGATGGATAAGCACTTCTTCGGCAGCGGTGCCGAGATGCCTTCGGGATACGTTCCGCCGAAGGCGTGACATCGACGGGCGCCGTCGGCGTCCGTTTGCGAATCCCCTCGCGCACGATGCGTACGATCTTCGGCCAATCGCTGTCGCGGCACGCGCTCGATCCACATGCTCCGCCAGCGATGGCGATGCCGGGACGAGAGGTCGGCTACCCCGAGCTCAACCGCGCGGTCGAGGCCTGCGCGGCGTGGCTGTCGCGACGCGGATGCGCCGCTTCCGAAATCGTCGGCATCACCGTCGCCGACGAATACGTCCACACGGTGGCGAGTCTCGCGCTCCTCGTGCTTGGCGTCCCGCAGGCCTGCCTGCCTTCGCGCGATCCCGCGTCGATGCGGCTCCATCTCGCGCAGCGAATCGGGGTCGCACGAGTTGTCGTCACGGACCCGGCGCTCGCTCTGCGGGGACCGGAAACACTGCTGCTGCCGCAGGATATTCTCGGCACGCCCGCTCGCGGGGATCCTTGCGCGACCCTCGACGCGGATCCGGAATCGCCCTCCGTGTACTTCGCGAGCTCGGGGACCACCGGAGAAGCGAAGATCTTCGCGCTGAGCCAGCGCGACATGGCATGGCGCGCCGAACGAATCGCCGACTCTGAGCGGATCACATCCGGATATCGCGCGCTGACCCTGGTCTCCGTCGAGGAGACGCCGGGCAAGACCAAGCGACTTCACACGCTCTATCTGGGGAAGACCGCGGTGCTGCCGGGCCGTTCGACGTCGCGTGTCGTGTCGCCCCAGCAGCTTTGCGAGCGCTTCGGCGTCACGTGCCTCGAATTGGGTGTACTTGCGCTGTCGAGCGTCGTCACCGACCGTTCGCACGATCACCGTTTCCCCCACTGCACGACCGTCTACGCGAGCGGCTCGCGCGTGCCTCTGAGCTTGCGGCAATCGTTCAGGGGACGCTTCGACACGCCGCTCCATGTTCACTATGGAGCGAGAGAGTTCGGGCGGATCTCGTCGACGTACCCCGGTAGCGATTCGGAGACCGTCGAATCGGTCGGCACTCCGGTGCCCTGGATCGAACTCGAGATCGTCGACGGCGCCGGCACCCCGCTCGCACCCGGGGAAGTCGGTGAGCTGAGGGTGCGCTCCGAGTGCATGACGCACGAGTACTATCGAGACCCCGCCGCTACGGCCCGGCACTTCAGGCACGGCTGGTTCTACCCCGGCGACCTCGCTTCGCTGACCGGCGCGGGTGCGCTCTGCCTGCACGGGCGCTCCGACGACATGATGAATCTCAACAGCATCAAGATTTTCCCCGCCGAGATCGAGCGCGTGCTCGAAGAGCATCCCGCGGTGAAGGCCGCGGCCGTTTTTGCCAGACCGTCGCAGGCCCACGGCGACATTCCGCTCGCCGCGGTCGAATTGCACGAATCGGCGGCGGTGAACGTCGACGAGCTGATGGCGCGCGCCCGCGAGCGGCTCGGCGTACGCGCGCCGCGAAGGATATTCGTTGTCGATGCATTGCCCCGAAGCGCGGCGGGCAAGGTTCTCCGGCGCGAGCTCGCGGGGCTGCTCGCGACCGCTCGCTGAGGCGGATCCGGATGGAGTCGTCGCGAATCCGGATGGCCGTCTTCGAAGCGCTCACGATCGGCGCTCGGAGCGGATTCAACGACGAGCGGCGCCGCCGCTTTCTCGACGAAGGCGTGAATCTCCTGCTCGCCGATCTCGACATGGACAGCCTCGGCCAGATGGAGTTCTGCATCGCGATCGAGCTCTCGACGGCGGTGACGCTGCTGCCCGCGCAGCTCGCGGAGCTCGCGTCGACGGACGCGATCGAACAATGCATCCGCGAGAAGCTCGGCGAGCGCACGGAGAACCGGCGATGACCGCCGCGGTTTCCGCGCTGACTGAACCGGGCGCGGCGGACGGCGCATCGTCGCCGATGCAGCGGATGGATCGGGCGCTGCGTCTGTACAGGCACCGCATCAGCCGCTGCCGCACCCAGAACCAGTTGAATCGCGTCAATATCGCGGTCGAGAACTACGTGACTCCCGCCGAGGTGCGCTATTTCCACACGGCCCTCGCGGGCGAACCCGCAGAGTCGCCGGCCTACCAGTGGATCACGCGCCTCGCCCGCGGCATGCCGAACAACATCGTTCGACCGGTCGAGTTCGAGCGCAGGGGGCTCTGCAAGGGAGTGACCCATTATTCTGCCAATCCTTCGTCTGCCGCTCAGAAGACGCTCATCATCGGCTTTACAGGGATCGCTCACCGCCTGATGATGCCGACGCCGTGGGTGCTCGATTGCTTGAACCCGGCGCTATACGACGTCGTCCTGCTGCGCGATTTCGCGAGGGTCGCTTACGCGTCGGGGATCCCGGGGCTCGGCGGCGATTTCCATACGGCGCTCTCGAAGCTGAGCACGCATCTCGACCGCGGCGCCTACCGAGACGCGATTTCGTTCGGCACGAGCGCGGGCGGGGTGCCTGCGATACTCGCGGCAATCCTGCTCTCCCTGGATAAAGCGATAGCGATCTCTCCGCAGGAGTTCGGCCGCGTTGCCGCGTTGCTCGGCAGACATGGTCTCTCCGACACCGCCTATGCGTCGCTGCTCGCATCGAGACCGCAACCCTTTCCCGAAGTCCTCATCGTCTGTGCGGCGGAGCACGGCGACGACATGGCGGCCGCCGCTTCGCTGCAGCGACGCGTGCCGGCGCGGGTGCTCAAGGTGAGGGGCTGCGCAGGGCACGTGGTTCTCGGCTGGCAACACGCGCATGGCATGCTGCCGCCGTTTCTCGCGAAGATACTGGGCCAGAGTCTCGAGCGGCAAGCGCCGGCGTCGACCGCGCTGGCGGCTAGCTGGGTTGTCGGGTCGAGCGGCGGACCGTCGCCGCAGCCAACCGTTGCAAGGACACAAGATCATCCCGAGCCCGATCCGAGCCACGCGTCCTGACGCTGCAAGTCGGGGACGCCCTGTCCCGCGGCGCTGCCGCCGCGCCGCGCTGCAACGCATCGCGCGCGCGCTGCGCGCGGGAGTCTGCGTTCTCGTCCTCGGCGCGATCGCGACCAGCGCCGGATGGATCGCTGGGGCCCGGGCCGCAGACGCGGCAGCGTATCCCGAGCGGCCGATCCGAATTGTCGTTCCGTTCGCGGCGGGGAGCCAGATCGATATCGCGGCGCGCCTGCTCGGCAGCAAGCTCGACGAGGCCCTGCATCAGCAAGTCGTGATCGAGAACCGCCCCGGAGCGTCGGGGAACATCGGCAGCGATCTGGTCGCCAAGGCGGCCCCCGACGGCTACACGCTGCTGCTGACCGGCTCGCTCATCACGCTGCTGCCGAGCACGCTGGGCCCGGTCGCCGTCGATCCGGTCGCTTCGTTCGCGCCGATTACCAAGCTCGCCGAACCGCCGATCGTGATCGTGGCGCACCCTTCGCTCAATGTAAGCACCCTGCCCGAGCTGCTCGAGCTCGCACGGCGGCGTCGGGGCGAGATCGCGTATGCGACTGCCGGCGTGGGTACCGTGCAACATCTCGTCGCGTGGATCATTGCGCGCGACGCCGGCGTCGAAATGCTGCACGTCCCCTACGCGAACAGCGGGCAGGCACTGAAAGATGTCAGCTCCGGTGAGGTCCCGGTCTATTTCACCTTCCTGGGTCCGATCGACGGAATGCTCCGCAGCGGAGGCCTCAGGGCTCTGGCCGTGGTAAGCGACCGGCGAATACGCGCGTGGCCGGATATCCCGACCGTCGCCGAGCTCGGATTCGGGGACGCGGCGGCGAGCCCCTGGAACGGCGTCCTTGCGCCGGCCGGAACGCCGCCCGAAATCGTCGATCGGCTGTACCGGCAATTCGCCAGGATCGTCGAGCTGCCCGACGTGAAGGATCGCTTCGCGCAGATGGGAATGGAGCCGATCGCCACGCCGCCCGATCGCTTCAGCGCCGAGATCAAGGAAGCGGTCGTGCGCTGGCGGCCGATCGTGAAGGCGGCAGGCATCCATGCCGACTGAGAGACGGTCGGGGCAACTCGGGACTCGGCGGAGACGGAGAGTGAACTTCAGGCGGGTTTGGGCCGCCGCGGTGGCGATCGCGGGAATCGGCTGCTCAATGGCGTTCGCCGACGCCCAAACGCACCAGCACGAGATGGCTGCGCCATCGGTCGCGCAGCCCGATGACCGACAGCTCGTCCGCTTTCCCGATCCGATGCTTCAGCACACGATGGCCAACATGCGCGACCATCTGCTCGCGCTGCAGGAAATCGACATCGCGCTTTCGAAGAACGATTTCGACAAGGCGGCGACCCTCGCCGAGCAGCGCCTGGAAATGAGTTCGCTCGAGCTCCACGGGGCCGCCCACATGGCGCCATACATGCCGCAGGGCATGCAGGATATCGGGACACGGATGCACCGCGCGGCAAGCCGGTTTGCCGTCGAAGCGCAGAGCGCGAGCGTCAGCAGCGACCTCCGACCCGCGCTCGCAGCGCTCGGCGCCGTAATGCAGCAGTGCGTCGCCCGCCACGCGGCCTACCGGGCGCACTGAGACGTGCAGCGTACCGGGCGCGCGGCATAGAAGCTGCCGAAACGCCGACGGGCAGCATCGATGCCCGGAGTTCGATCATTTCGACCAGCGCGCGATGATCGCGTGCAGCGCATCGAGCCCGTCGGTCAGCGCAGCGGGGCCCGGCTGCAGAATGATCGGCGACTTGATCTCGTGCAGCTCTCCCTGGCAAACGGCGCCCATGCTCGCCCAGCCGGGCCGCGCGGCAACGCGCTCGGGCCGAAACTTCTTGCCGCACCAGGATCCGATGATGATATCGGGCTCGGCGCGAACGACTTCCTGCGGATCCGCAACGATGCGGTCCTTCGCGAGGCTCGCTGCGGCTCGCTGCGGAAAGATGTCGCAACCTCCTGCGATGTCGATCAGCTCCGACACCCACCGGATCGCGCTGATCTGCGGCTCGTCCCACTCCTCGAAGTAGACGCGCGGCCGGCGAGGCAACACGCGGGCGGATTCCCGGACGCGTGCGACGTGGGCCTCGAGCTCCCGGGCGTAGCGCTCGCTCCGCTCCGGCGCGCCGACCATTGCCCCGAGACGGCGCACGTAGGAGAGGATCCCGGCGATCGACCGGTGATTGCTGATCCAGACCTCGACGCCACGCCTGATCAGCGCCTGGGCGATATCCGCTTGAATGTCGGAAAAGCCGATCGCAAGATCGGGCTCGAGGCGAAGTATCGAATCGATCCTGGCGCTCGTGAACGCCGATACCTTGGGCTTCTCCTTGCGCGCTCGCGGCGGACGAACGGTGAAGCCGGAGATGCCGACGATGCGATCGGCCTCGCCGAGTGCATAGAGCACTTCGGTCGGCTCCTCGGTCAGGCAGACGATGCGCTTCGGAAAGGCGTCGCTCACGAAGCGAAGGCTACCTGATCGCTATCGAAATGATCGCGCCGAGAAGCTCCGTTCCGGGATTCACGTCCTCGATCCCCGCGAGGATCGGGTGCTATGGCGGGGTCGGCCCTACGCCGTCAGGATGATCGATGCGGTCTTTCGCGGTGACGCGGCGATGGACCCTCTGTTGCGCTCGCTGCAGAGCGCCTCCTCCGGGCCGGACGGCGATCCTCGCGCGACGTTTTCGTATCGAAGCCGCTACAAGGGTCAGGCGGATCGCATCGCGGCGTTCGAAAGGGCCGGCGTGCTGATGGGAAAGGAGCAGGCCGAATCGATATCGCGGGACACCGCGAGTCGCACCGGTTCGCTGCAGGCGGCGGTTTACGCGAACACCGACCGGCAACTATGGGTCAGCTATTCCACGTTTCTCCCCGATGGCTCGCTACGGCAAGCCTGGCAGGGCGAGTATCACCACATTCCTTTCGCCGATTACCTGCCGTCGATCGTCGAAGATGCGGATCATCGTCTCGAAGTCCGCGGCGACGAGTACGCGCCCAGGGGTGCGGCGCGGATCGACGCTCGCGATCTCGAGCTGATCATCGTCCGCGAGGGCATCGCGCTCGCCTACGATCGTTCCAACGACGTCCAGCGAGGCGACCAGATCGTGCTTCGGCGACGGTCGACCGGATTCGTCGTCGATATCAAGAGCTTCTGACGCGGTGAACTCCGCGGCGGACTCCACTCGACGCCGATAGCCGTCGTCCACCGGCGGCGCGCACCAGTTGTCGCAGCAGTTGACGCACGTCAACGAAGCGATCGCGGTCATCGTGTACTTCTACTCCTCACCAATGGAAATGTTGTGATGATGGCTCGGCGGATGGGGCGGGGGTCTGATGTGATTTCCGAGATCATGCCGATCGCGACGACGGCCGAGACGGAGAGCGTCGAGGGCCGCAGGAAGAAATCACGCACCCGTCGAGCACGGGATCGCATTGGAGCGTCGACGGCGCCCAACTACAACGTCTCGGTGGTCGGCATCTCCTACGTCTGTCGCTGGCAGTAGCGAAGGGGCCGGCGAATCATGGACAGGAGGACGACATGACGCCAGGCGCCAAGCTCTGCTGTCGCCCGTTGCATCCGATCGCCACCCTCCGACCCGCGGGTGTCCTTTTCGCCACGGCGCTCCTCCTGGCCGCTGGCGCCGCCGGCCAGGAAGTCGATCGCTCGGGCAAGCAGGTCGTCGAGAGCCTCTGCATTTCCTGCCACGCCACAGGAGCGAGCGGCGCGCCGAAGATCGGCGACAAGAAAGCCTGGTCAGCGCTCGCATCGCAGGGGCTCGCATCGCTCACCAGGCACGCCCTCGACGGCATCCGGCAGATGCCTCCCCACGGCGGGAATCCCTCGCTCAGCGATACGGAGATCGAGCGCGCGATCACGTACATGGTCAATCAGTCCGGCGGGCACTGGACCGAGCCCGCCAGCAGGACCTCGAAGCCGGCCGCCCAAACCGGCGAGCAGATCTACGAGGCACGATGCTCGAAATGCCACCGGACGGGAGTGAACGGCGCGCCGCGGGTCGGCGACACGGCGGCCTGGATCCCGCGCTTGAAGCAGGGCATCGACATTGCCGTGCGCTCGGCAATCCACGGACATGGCGGCATGCCCGCCCGCGGCGGTCAGGCAGACCTCACCGATGCAGAGTTCAAGAGCGCGGTCGTCTACATGATCAATCCCAACTTCGCCTCCGTCACCGCGAAGGTCACGACGACGGCTGCGGCGCCCTCAGGTCCCGACTTCCGGATCGTCGACGGCACGGCGGTCTACTTCGGGGCTATTCCGGCCGATGCGATCCGGCGCAACGCCAAAGAGTATCCGGAGAAAACCTACGGTGTCGCACCCATGGGGCCCGATCAGTATTACGTGACGATCGCCGTGTACGATGCAAGGAGCGGCAAGCGGATCCCGGATGCCGATGTGCGGGCGCGAATCTCGACGGCAAGCAGCGCCGGACCGGAAAAAGCGCTCGAACCCGTTTCTACAGCGGAGTTGCGCACCTACGGCAACTACTTCGCCATGGGCGGCAGCGGCCCCTACGAGATCGCCGTACACATCAGGCGGCCCGGAGCAGCGAACACAATCGAGGCCAAGTTCGCGTACGAACGCTGAGAGAGCGCGCACCGCCGGCGCGGCGCTGTTTCAAGAGTCTCGCTTTCGCCGTCGAGGAATCCCGAGGATGCTCAAGCGCATGCCAGCGCGTCGGCCAGTTCGACGAGGCTCCCCGACGACACGTCGACCGGCACGCTGGCCACGCGCTCTCCCTTGCCCGGCCCGTATTCGTCGGGGCGCGCGACGAACGCCGTGCGCAGGCCGGTCGCCGCTGCGGCCTCCAGATCCGACGAGTGCGCGGCAACCATCATCGTCTCCTGCGGCGCGCAGTCGAACGCCGCCGCAGCGGCCAAGTAGACGTCGGGCTTCGGCTTGTAGTCGCGCGCGAGCTCGGCTCCGAGAATCGCATCCCATACGAGCCCGTTGCGGCGGGCCAGGTCGACCATGATCGAGATGTTGCCGTTCGAACAGGGCGCGACGAGAAATTTCGCACGCAGCCGCGCGAGACCGGGCTCGACGTCGGACCACGCGTCGAGCCGGTGCCACGCGAGGTTGAGGTTCGCGCGGGTGCGCTCGTCGACGCGGTCGAGGCCGAGGTCCTTCAGCACCACGTCGAGATTGCGCCGATGCAGCGCGTCGAGCTTGCTGAACGGGATGCGCCCGCGGCGCACGGCTTCCATCGCCGGCTGATACTGCTCGCGCCAGCGATCGGCGAACCCGTCCCAGTCGATCGCGATTCCGAGCGGCGAAAGTATGCGCCGGGCTTCGCGCGCGATCGAGGTGCGCCAGTCGACCAGCGTCCCGAACACGTCGAACACGAGCGCTCTGACATCGGCGACGCTGCTATCGGCCATGCTTCCTCGAAACGTAGGTTTCCGCGGCAGGGCGACATCATACGATCGAAAGCGATTGGCGCGAACCCTACCTTCGCGGCGCCTCAGCGGACACGGATCGCGCTGAGCGCGAGCGCCGCCCCCCCCAGCAACAGCATCATGCCGAACTCGAACAGGTGGTCGGCCACCCCGCCGCCCTTCAGGAAGATGTCGCGAACGACGATCAGATAATAGCGCAGCGGATCGACCCAGGTGAGCAGCTGAACGCTCTGGGGCATGTTGCGAATCGGGAATGCGAAGCCCGACAGCACCGTCATGGGCATGATGAAGAACATCGCGGAAAGCATTGCCTGCTGCTGCGTCGCGGCATAGCTCGAGATCAGCAGGCCGAGCCCTTGCGTGCTCGCGAGCAGGAAGCAGCTCGCGAGCAGG
>DATKMY010000148.1:0-7263 GCA_035541655.1 Casimicrobiaceae bacterium
GGCGGAGCTGCGCTCGGCGCGCGACGCTCTCGAGAGGCGAATCGTGGAACGCACGACCGAGCTGACCGCGCAGATTCTCGAGACCGAGCGCGGATTGGAGCAGCTTCGCCGGCAGGCCGAGATGCTCGACGTCGCGAGCGAGCCGATCTTCGCGTGGGACATGGAGAGCGGGATCGTGTTCTGGAACAAGGCCGCCGCCGAGACCTACGGCTACACGCGCGCCGAGGCGCTGGGCCGCGTCAGCCACGAGTTGCTCGCCACGGTGGCGCCCGGCGGGGTCTCGCGCGCGCGCGCGGAGCTCGAGCGCGACGGCCGCTGGTCGGGCGAGCTGCAGCACACGACGCGCGACGGCCGGAAGATCGTCGCGGAAAGCCGGATGGTGATGCTGTCCACGCCTTCCGGAGAAAGGCTGGTGCTCGAATCCTGCCGCGACATCACCGCGCGGCGCGCGGCCGAGGAAACATTGCGGCAATCGCAGAAGATGGAAGCGGTGGGACAGTTGACTGGAGGCATCGCCCACGACTTCAACAACCTTTTGACGATCATCCTCGCGAACCTGCAGCTGCTCGAAGACGAGCTCGCGCCCGGCAGCCTCCCGCGGGACCTCGCGGACAGCGCGACGCGCGCCGCGCTGCGCGGCGCGGAGCTCACGCGAAAGCTACTCGTGTTCGCTCGCCGACAGCAGCTCGAAGCCGCTTCGCTCGACGTGAACCAACGCGTGTCCAGCATGGCCGGGATGCTCGCGCGGACGCTCGGCGAGCGCATTCGGATTCGCGAGACGCTCGCGCCGAACCTTCCGCCGGCGCTCTTCGACGCGGGTCAGCTCGAGACGGCGCTGCTCAACCTCGCGGTCAACGCGCGCGACGCGATGCCGCAGGGAGGAGCGCTTGCGATCGAAACCTTCGAAACGATCGTCGACGACGCCAACGCGGCGCAGCTCAACCTCGCGCCGGGCGCGTACGTATCGATCCGGGTCGCCGACACCGGAACGGGAATGACGGACGACATCAAGCGGCGCGCCTTCGAGCCATTCTTCACGACCAAGGACACCGGCAGGGGCACGGGACTCGGGCTGAGCATGGTGTACGGCTTCGCCACGCAATCGGGCGGCGGAGTCGCGCTCGAGAGCTCGCCCGGAGCCGGAACGCAGGTCACCCTCCATCTGCCGCGCGCAAAAGTCGACAGTGTCGCAGCGGCGCCCCCGAGCTATCGCGACCTCCGTGGATCGGAGTCGATCCTTCTCGTCGAAGACGACCCGCAGGTGCGTGCGGCGACCGCCAAGCTGTTGCGTGGGCTCGGCTACGAAATCGCCGAAGCGGTGGACGCCGCGGCCGCGCTGGCGCGGCTCGCGACCGACCGGCGCGTCGATCTTCTCTTCACAGACGTCGTTCTCGCCGACGGGATGAGCGGGCCGGAGCTCGTCCGCGAGGTGCGGCGGCTGCGCCCCGCGCTCAAGGTGCTGTTCATGTCCGGGCACGTGCGCGACGCCGTCGTGTTCCGCGAGGAGCTCGAGCGCGATGCGCGATTCATCGGGAAGCCCTTCACCAAGCAGGATCTCGCGGAGGCGCTGCGCGCGATACTCGATGAGGGGAATCGCGCGGCGCCCTGATCGCGCCGCGCCGCCGAGTCGGCGCGCCGACCCGCGCTTCAGCGCGCGTCGACGGCAGAGCGGATCTTCGCCGCGAGCTTCCGGGTGTCGAACGGCTTGTCGATCGGCGCCGCGCCGAGGCGCTTCGCTTCCGCCCTCGTCGCCGAATCGTGCGCGCCGCTCAGGAGGAACACCGGGAACAGCACCTGGCGCTCCATTATCCGCGCCAGCAGTTGGACGCCCGTTATTCCTCCGAGATCGACGTCGAGGAGCAGGCAATCGATTCCGGCGAGCCCCCCCCGCTGCAGGAAAGCCTCCGCGGAATCGTAGGGCTCGGCCTCGAGCGCCGCCATACGCGCGACGCGGGCGAGGATCGCACGCATGTCGACGTCGTCGTCGATGATGACGCAGGTGCCTGTCGGCATGAAGTGGCAACCTTCTGGCTGATCCGTGATCGCTGAGCCGTACGACCCGTCCATGGCAGCGTCAACTCTGTCCGATCAACGCAAGCAGCCCTTCGGAGTCGAGAATATGGACCGACTTGCCTTCCACGCTCAGCAGTCCCTCGACCTGGAAACGCGACAGCAGACGGCTGACCGTCTCAAGCCGCAATCCCAGGTAGCTGCCGATGTCGGCACGGCTCATTCGCAACACGAACCGTGACGCCGAGAAACCGAGCGTCCGGTAACGCTGTCCCAGATCGAGAAGGAACGCGGCGACTCTTTCTTCCGCGCGCATCGTCCCCAGGAGGACGAGCGCCTCGCGCTGTGCCTGGAGCTCCTGCGTCATCAGGCAGTAGAGCCGGTGCTGGAGCTGAGGTACGCGGAGCGTCAGTCTCTGCAGCGCGGCGAACGGGATCTCGCACACCTCGGTGTCTTCGAGCGCGACGGCATCGGTCGTGTGCGGCTGGCCGGCCATCGCCCCCAGCCCGGTCAGGTCGCCCATCATGTGGAATCGCGTGACCTGCTCGCGCCCGTCGCTGGTGACGACCGAGGACTTCATGAATCCGGAACGGACGACGTAGAGCGATTCCGCCGGCTCGCCCGTCCGGTACAGATGCTGGGCGCCGCGCAGGCGGCGCTTCACCTGCGCGAGCTCTTCGAACGCCCCCATTTCCGCCGCCGAGAAGTCGGCGGAAATGCAGGCGCCGCGGAGTGCGCAGGCATTGCAGGAAATCTGCGGGCGTGCCGCGCGCGGCAGCGCCCGTGACCGGTCGAGCGTCGGAAAGAGCACGACGTGAGCGGCGGACCTCAGTTGCGCAGACGGAGCTGCGAGTCCCGGCACGGCGTTCATCTTCTCCCCCTTTCGAGTGATGTCGGAGTGGCTCCGACGGCTGCTGCATGGACAAGAGCCTACGCGTCGTCGCGCGACGCCGTATGAATGGCCGGCAACGCTCGGTAACAGTGTGTAAACGGCGGCGCACGCGAGCGCGCCATCCTGGCTGCCGGGGCGCTGCAGCGGGGCGATCGGCGGGCCGGCGCGAGCGCGGGGCACCCCTCCGGAGAACCGGACCTATCGCCGCGTCAATCGCTGCCGGCAGCCTCCGCGCTCGCGATGACTTCGCGCGCCTTTCCGCTGCGCGGGTCGGGCACGGGCGGCTGCGCCGCCAGATGGAGCTCGACGTTGTCGAGCGATTGCCGCGCGAGGTATTCGCCGAGCGCGCGCTGAACGGCTTGCCACTGCACGCTTCGCTCCCTCGGTTCGCTGGCGGCAAGGCGCACGTCGATGCGATCCGGCGCGCACTGAACGAGCTGGAACCGCTGGTTCACGGCGACGTCCTCGACCACCGTCGTCAGCGCCAGCGGCGAAAGGCGAACGTATTGGCCGTCGCGCGCGCGCAGCGACAGCACGTCGTCCCGCCGGCCCTCGGCGCGAATCGAAGGAAGGCAGCTCCCGCAAGCGCAGCGCGCCGAGTACATGGTGACGCTATCGCCAAGATCGTAGCGGATGATCGGCTGCGCCCGATTGGCGAGATTGGTCAGCAGCACCGTATGCGAAGGCTCCCCGACCGGGGTGGGCCGATAGCCGCGATCGACAGGCTCCAGCACGACCCAGTCGGCGTTCACGTGCAGGCGGCCTTCGGCGCAGGAGTGCGCGATGCTCATGCACTCGGATGCGCCATATTCGTTGATTACGAGGCCGCCGAACGCCCGCTCGATCGCCGCGCGCGCGGTCGCGGACAGATACTCGCCGCCGGACCAGATGCACGTGGGCGCGATCGTCAGACGCCCTGCGCGACGCTCGTCGGCGAGCAGCCCGAGCGTCGTGGGATAGCTGGCGAGAAACGCCGGGCGGTACGCGTTCAACTGCGCGACGAGTTCGGCAATGGGCTCCATCACCGAGAACGCGCGCGCATTCGGCCAGGGCGTGCCGCGGCAGACGCGCTGCCACGACGCGATGCTCGCGAAATGGTCGCCGGTCGCCACGACCAGCGCCGCCCGCCCTCCCTGGGCGAGGAAGCCCCAGGCGTAGCGGCTCGCGACGCGCGGCGACTGCATCTCCACAGCGAGCAGCGCGTCGTAGACGGCGAGCGCCCCTCGGTCCTGCACGAAGATCCCGGGCTCGCCCGTGCTCCCGGAGCTCTTCCAGACGAGATACTTGCCCAGGAACAGCTGGCCGATGTGCGATCGATCGGCGAGGAACTCGGCGACCGCGCTCTGTGTGACGCTGCGGTCGGTCGCCCAGTCGTCGAAGCGGGCCATCAGCTCGGCCTTCGTCACCGGCGGCAGCTCCTGCAGCGACAGGCGAGCCGCCGGCAGCGACCGCCAGCGATTCCGGTAGAAAGGCGACTGCATACGCGCGAAACGCAGGAGCTCGTCGGTTCGCCTCGACGCCGCCGCATTGACGGCAGACGTGCCGACCGCCCGCGTCCACCCGATCTCGGCGGACCGCGAGCACGTATCCCACCAATCGAGCGATGCCTTGACCGGATCGATTGCCGTGCTTCGATTTGGATGCCGGACGGCGACGATCACTCCTCCGATACAGCGGGCCGAGAACGATCCAGGGGAATGCTAACTCCAGAGGGAGAAGCCGGCTCTTGACTGCCGTCAACACCGCCGCCGAACCCCGTGCATAGAATACGTGATATGAAGCGGGCTGCCCACGTTGCTGTGCGCGTCCGGCGGTGGATCCTGATCCTGGCCGCGATGCTGGTTGCGATCGCCTCGTCGTCGCTTGCCTCCGCTCCGCCGGACGGGGCTCCAGCCTCGCTCACCGAGTACCGTTGCTACGACTGCCATCGGGACCGGGAGTCGGTCGCCGGGCCGGCGTTCGCCGAGATCGCAGCGAGCTACCGCGGCAAGCGGGATGCCGCAGCGAAGATTGCGGCGGAAATCCGATATGGAATCCGAGGCGGCGGTCCGTGGCACATGCCACCGCATCCGGAGGTGTCCGCGAGCGAGGCAAAGGCGATCGCACGGTACATCCTGTCGCTCGATTCAACGGACGCGGCGGCGCAGGGAACCGGCCGCCGTTAGCGGGACAGGAAACGCTTTTGCGCACAGGAGATCCAATCCACCATGGACAAGAAGATCGGTAGCGCCTATGTGAAAGCGGTCGCCACGGCGACCGGGGAGACGACAATTGCCGAAGCGGCCGAGCTCATGCGCGAGCATCACGTCGGCGCGCTGGTGGTGGTCGACGGCGCCAATCCCGCAGTACCCGTCGGCATGGTGACCGACCGCGACATCGCGATCGAAGTCGTCGCCGCCGGCCTCGACCCGCGGACCGTGAAGGTCGGTGAGATCGTCCAGCGACCGATCACGACGGTCACCGAAGACGCGGGGTGGGCCGAGACGGTGCGACTCATGTCGATCAACGGGGTGCGGCGACTTCCCGTCGTCGATGCCGGCGGCGGATTGATCGGGATCGTCTCCTTCGACGACATTCTGCTCCAGTTGGCCGGACCGCTCGTCGCAATGGCGGACCTCGCGGGCCGCGAGCGTCACTTCGAGGCGAGGACGCGCGCTTAGCGCCCCCGCCTCGCGCGTTCGATCGAGCGTTCATCATGTCCCGACAGACCGTGAAATCGGCAAGCGACCAGGCGAAGCGGCGCGCGCCCCTGAGGAAGAGCGGCTCGTTCGCGGTCTCCGCGGCTCGCCGCGGGCGGACGCCGGCCAAGGCGGCCGCCGAACCGCAGCACGCCGATCAAGCGGGCAACGACCCCCGGCGTGACGAATCGCTGTATCGGGACTCCTACGCTGCCACGGCGTTCGCCGAGATCGTCGACCGCTCGATGCATGCCGCGACCGCGCGATTCACCGCGGGTCTGTCGCCGATCGCGTTCACCGATGCGTATCTCGACTGGGCATCCCATCTCGCGTTCCTGCCCGGCAAGCGCACGCAGCTCGTCGAGAAGGCGCTGAAGAAGGTCATCCGCTTCGGCAACTACGCAGCGCAGCGGTCTGCCGGAATCGAGGCGGGGCCCTGCATTCTTCCGCTGCAGCAGGACCACCGCTTCGACGATTCACGGTGGCGGGAGCCGCCCTTCGACCTGATCTACCAGTCGTTCCTGCTTACGCAGCAGTGGTGGCACAACGCGATGACCGGCGTGCGCGGCGTGACCAAGCAGCACGAGAACATGGTGGCCTTCGCGACGCGGCAGATGCTCGACGTGTGGTCGCCGTCCAATTTCGTCTGGACCAATCCCGAGGCGATGCAGGCTACGCTGAAGGAATCCGGGATGAACCTCGTTCGCGGCGCGCACAACTGGGTCGAGGATCTCGAGCGCGCCGCCAGCGGCAAGACACCCGCGGGCGTCGATGCGTTCGAGCCGGGGCGCAACGTCGCGGTGACGCCCGGCAAGGTCGTCTATCGCAACCGGCTCATGGAGCTGATCCAATACTCGCCCGCGACGAGCGAGGTGCGGCCGGAGCCGATCCTGATCGTCCCCGCGTGGATCATGAAGTACTACATCATGGACCTCTCGCCGGCGAACTCGCTCGTGCGCTATCTCGTCGGTCGGGGCTTCACGGTATTCATGATCTCGTGGAAGAACCCCGGTCCCGAGGATCGCGACATCGCATTCGACGACTATCGGACGCTGGGACCAATGGCCGCGCTGGATGCGATTTCCGCGATCGTGCCTGACCGGAAGGTTCACGCGACCGGATATTGCCTCGGCGGGACCCTGCTCGCGATCACCGCGGCGGCGATGGCGCGCGACGGCGACGACCGCCTTGCCACGCTCTCGTTCTTCGCCGCGCAGATGGATTTCACCGAGGCCGGCGAGTTGACGCTCTTCATCAACGAGAGCCAGCTCGCGTTCCTCGAGGACACGATGTGGGAGCAAGGCTTCCTCGACTCGAGGCAACTCGCGGGCGCATTCCAGCTGCTGCGCTCGAACGATCTGATCTGGTCGAGGATCATTCGCGAGTACCTGCTGGGCAAGCGGGCGCCCGTCACCGACCTGATGGCCTGGAACGCCGACGCGACCCGGATGCCCTATCGGATGCACGCCGAATACCTGCGGCACCTCTTCCTCGACAACGACCTCGCCGAAGGCCGCTATGCCGCCGGCGGGCGGCCGGTCGGGCTCACCGACATTCGGGTCCCGACCTTCGCGGTGGGCACCGAGACCGACCATATCGCGCCGTGGCGATCCGTCTACAAGGCGCACCTGCTGATGGAGACGGAGATCACGTTCATCCTCACGAACGGCGGGCACAACGCCG
>DATKMY010000149.1:0-34407 GCA_035541655.1 Casimicrobiaceae bacterium
TCCGGTCGGCTAGCCCGTAGTCCGAGACGTTGCGCTGCGCGACGGTGAGCGCGTCCGAGGAGACGTCGGAGGCGTCGATGTCGGCTTCGACGTACGCGTGCGCGAGTAGCACCGCGAGGCACCCGGATCCCGTGCAAAGATCCAGTGCATTCGCCACCTTGTCGGGTGACCCGACATAGGGCGCGAGGCCGTCCGGCAGCAGCTCGGCGATGAACGAGCGGGGAATCAGCACGCGTTCGTCGACGTAGAAGCGGAAATTGCCGAGCCACGCTTCGTGCGTCAGATAGGCGGCCGGCACCCGTTGATCGATGCGGCGCTGCAGCAGCTGCAGTATCTTCTGCCGCTCGGGGTGCGTGAGCTTTGCGTCGAGGAAGGGGTCGAGGCGGTCGAGCGGCAGGTTGAGCGCATGCAGCAGCAGGTACGCCGCCTCGTCGTATGCGTTGGCGGTCCCGTGTCCGAACGCGAGATCCGCTTCGCCGAAGCGCGACACCGCGTAGCGCAGCCAGTCGCGCAGCGTCTCGAGGTCGTTGACGAGCGTGTTCATCGAATTCGCGGCGGCGCGGACGGAAGCAGCAGACGCTCGATCACCCCGCCGTAGATCGCGGAGAGCGATCCGAGATCGGCTATGCGCACGCGCTCGTTCAACTTGTGAATCGTCGCGTTGACGGGGCCGAGCTCGACCACCTGGTCGCAGATGTCGGCGATGAAACGCCCGTCGGAGGTGCCCCCGGTGCACGAGAGCTCCGGGACGACACCTGTCACCTCGCGCACCGCCTCCGTCACCGCCGCGACGAGCGCACCGCGCGGCGTGAGGAAGGGCTTGCCGTATCCGGTCCAGCGCAGGTCGTACTCGAGGCCATGCCGAGCGACGATCGCCTCGAAGCGTTGCATCAGCGACTCGCGAGTGCTCACCGGACAAAACCTGAAGTTGAACGTCAGATCGAGCGCCCCGGGGATCACGTTGGCGGCGCCGGTGCCTGCGTGGATGTTCGAGCACTGCCAGGTGGTCGCCGGAAAGTACGGGTCGCCCTCGTCCCATCGCGTCGCCGCGAGCTCGGCAAGCGCGGGCGCGAGCGCGTGGATGGGGTTCCGCGCGAGCTGCGGGTACGCGACGTGGCCCTGGATTCCCTTGACGATCAGCGTGCCGGACAGCGAGCCGCGGCGTCCGTTCTTGATCATGTCGCCCAGGCGGTCGACGGAGGTCGGCTCGCCGACGACGCAAAAGTCGATCGTCTCGCCTCTCGCCTGCAGCCTTTCGACGACCTTGACAGTCCCGTCGACCGACGGCCCTTCCTCATCGGAGGTTACGAGCAGCGCGATCGAACCGGCCGCGCCCGGGTGCGCGGCGACGAAGCTCTCGACCGCAGTAACGAACGCAGCGAGCGAGCCCTTCATGTCGGCAGCGCCGCGCCCGTAGAGGTAGCCGTCGCGCTCGGTCGCTACGAAGGGATCGGATTGCCACTCGGCGAGTGGCCCGGTGGGCACGACGTCGGTGTGGCCGGCGAAGCACAGGAGCGGGCGCGTCGCGCCGCGCCGTAGCCACAGATTGGATACCCCGTTCGCTTGCAGCGGTTCTGCGCGAAACCCGAGCGGCGCGAGACGCGCCGCGATCAGCTGCTGGCAGCCCGCGTCATCGGGCGTCAGCGAGCGCCGCTCGATCAATGCCCGCGTCAGTGCGAGCGTGTCGGCGGGCGGAAACGGCACCGGTGGTCTTCGGCGCCCGGTCAGTGCGGCCGGTCGAGCATGTCGGGCTCGATCTGCAGCGCGGTGAAATCGCTGTGTGTGCGCCGCAGATTGTCGTCTTGCCCTGGCTCCGAGCGCGGCATCGTGTCGACGCGCGCGGTCGGTGCGTTCTGGTTGATGAGCCAGGCGAGATTCGTCGACGAATCGGACGCGGTCATCGCCTCCTCGTAGCTGATCGCGCCGTCGATGTAGAGCCGGCAGAGCGCCTGCTCGAAGGTCTGCGAGCCGGGGTAGAGCGACTTCTCCATCGCTTCCTTGATCTGCGTGATGTCGCCGTTCTTGACCAGCTCGGAGATGAGGGAGGTATTGAGGAGGATCTCGACGGCGGGCTGCAGCGCTCCCTCCTTGTTGCGGACGAGGCGCTGCGAAATGATGGCCCGCAACCCGATCGAGAGGTCGGAGAGCAGCCCCGAGCGCGCGTCGTGCGGGAACATGTTGATGATCCGCGACAGCGCGTGGTAGCTGTTGTTGGCGTGGATCGTCGTCAGGCACAGGTGCCCGGTCAGAGTGTGCAGCAACGCCTGCTGCATCGTCTCGCGCTCGCGGACTTCGCCGATCATGATGAGATCGGGTGCTTCGCGTAGCGCGTTTGCGAGCGCCCGCGGGTAGTCCAGCGTGTCGACGGTCAACTCGCGCTGGTTGACAACGCTCTTTTTATGCCGGAACAGGTACTCGATCGGGTCTTCGATCGTCAGGATATGGCCGGTGCGATGGGTGTTGCGGTAGTCGATCATCGCGGCGAGCGTCGTCGATTTGCCCGACCCGGTCGCCCCGGCGACCATGATCAGGCCCCGCTTCTCCATGACGAGGTCGAGGAGCACCGGCGGCAGCTTCAGTCGCTCGAAGGGCGGAATGTCGCTGCGCACGTAGCGAATCACCAGCGAGATCGTGCCACGCTGGCGAAAGACGTTGACCCGGAAGTTGCCGACGCTCGGATCGAGGTGCGAGAGGTTCATTTCGTGCTCGGCCTCGAAGGTCTTCGCCTGCTCTTCGGTCATGAGCTCATAGGCGACCCGGCGGACCGTGTCGAGGTCCATCGGCCGGTCGGAAAGCGGCGTTACGACGCCGTTCACCTTCATGTTGATCGGCGCGCCGCAGGAAATGAACAGGTCGGACGCCGAACGGTCCGCCATCATCTTGAACAGTCGATCGAGGTACATGTCGCTCGCCCCCCTAGGCTACAATCGGCCGTGGCGCGCCTGTGGGCGGGCACGGGGTTAGATGATAATGTCATGATTCGACGGGGAGTTCCAGCTTCCCAACTCGTCGACCGCTCTTCAGGCTGCGCACGCAATGTTTACGCAACGGGCATGCGCCGGCCGCTCAGCCTTTACCTGACGACCGACTTCTGACGCAAGTTCCATGCTCGCGATCATCGGTGGCAGCGGCCTCACCCGGCTCTCGACCCTGGCGGTCGCCCATCGCGAGGTCGTCCGGACGCCCTATGGCGAGCCCTCGTCGGCCCTGGTCTTCGGTCAAATCGCCTCCCGCGACGTCGTCTTCGTTGCTCGCCACGGACACGGCCACACGATCCCGCCTCACCGCGTCAACTATCGGGCGAATCTCTGGGCGCTTCGGGAGCGGGGCGCGACTGAGATCCTGGCGGTCGCGTCGGTCGGCGGCATTCGGGGCGGGGCACCAGGTGACCTCGTCCTTCCGCACCAGCTGATCGACTACACGCACGATCGCGAAGCGTCGTTCTTCGATGGCGGCGATCATCGGGTTGTCCACGTCGATTTCACCCATCCGTACACGCCGGAATTGCGCGCGAAGTGCCTCGCCGCGGCACAAACGGCCGGCATACGCCTGGTCGACGGTGGCGTCTATGGCGCCGTGTCGGGTCCGAGGCTGGAGACCGCCGCCGAAATCGACCGGATCGATCGCGATGGCGCGACGCTCGTCGGGATGACCGGGATGCCGGAGGCCGCGCTCGCCCGCGAGCTCGGGCTCCCCTACGCGGCGATCGCGGTCGTCGTCAACCACGCTGCCGGACGGGGCGACTCGTCGGAGCATGTTTCGATGGACGGCATCAACGAGGTTTTGCACGCTGCGATGGACAAGGTCCGTGCGCTGCTCGAGCACATCGTGCCGCTCTGCGACGGGGGGCGCGCATGATCCGAGACGTCCTGCGCATGGGCGACCCGCGGCTCCTCGAGCGTTCGGCCGCCGTCGCGAAGTTCGGAACACCGGAGCTTGAAGCGCTGCTCGCCGACATGCGCGACACGATGGCAGCGCGCCGCGGTGCGGGGCTCGCCGCACCGCAGATCGGAGTGCTGCAGCAGGTCGTCATCTTCGGCGTCGAGCGCAACGAGCGCTACCCGGATGCGGAGCCCGTGCCCTATACCGAGCTCGTCAATCCGGTGCTGACGCCGCTCTCCGACGCACGCGACGAGGACTGGGAAGGGTGCCTGTCCGTGCCGGGGCTGCGCGGGGTCGTTCCGCGCTATCGCAACCTGCGCTACGAGGGCTTCGACCCGCAGGGCCGGCCGATTCGGCGCGAGGTCAGCGGCTTTCACGCGCGCGTCGTCCAGCACGAGGTCGATCATCTGCTCGGAATTCTCTATCCGATGCGGATGCGCGACCTCTCGCGCTTCGGGTACACCGACATCCTCTTTCCCGATTCCGCGCCCGACGAGGAGTGAGGGAGGCCGACGCGGTTGGGTGAGGCGAGCGACAGCGGGCGCATGCGCCAGCACCTAAGCCCGATGCCGCTTGCTTCACCCAACCGTCGCGTCCCTAGTGGATTCGCAGCTGCTCGTAGAGCGTCGTCTCGAGGCGCAGCAGCGCCTGCTCGTCGTGCAGCCGCGCGCCGTCGACGAGGAAGACGTCCTCCGCGCGCTCGCCGAGCGTATTGATCTTGGCGCTGACGATGTTGATGTTCGCGCGAGCCAGCGTGTACGCGATCGTCGCGAGCAGACCCGGGCGGTCGCCGGCGACGATCTCGACGATGTGATGCATTCCCTTGTCGTCGGGGAAGATCCGCACCTCGGGCGTCAGCGGGAAGTGCTTCAAATGGCGGCTCGCGCGCCCCATTATGGGCGCTTCGAGCGGCGGCTGTTCGGTCAGCACTTTGGCAAGCTCGAATTCGACGAGTTGGATCGCGTCGCGGTACGACGCGGACGGGTCCGCCGGGTCGTGCACGGTGAACGTGTCGAGCGCGTAGCCGTGGCGGGTCGTGTGGATCTTCGCCTCGACGATCGACAGCCCCCGCCGGCCGAAAAAGCCGCTGATGCGCGCGAAGAGGTCTTTCTGGTCGGGCAGGTACACCGCGACCTGCAGGCCCGCTTCGACGCGCGCGACGCGGGCCCGCACGACGGGGGCCGTCCCGCGCACGCGCCAGTGGAGCTGCCGCGCATGCCAGGCGATCTCGTCGGCCGTCTGGCGCTGGAAGTAGACGCTATCGAGCTCCTGCCACAGCGCGCGCTCGGCGCCGTCGGGAACCGCGTAGAGGCGCAGCAGGCGCTGCGCTTCGCGCTGGCGCGCGAGCAGGCTGTCGGCGAGCGTCGGCCCGCCGGCGGCGGCGGCGAGCCTGGAGCGTGTCGCATAAAAGAGATCCTCGAGAAGCTGCCCTTTCCACGCATTCCACACACGGGGGCTCGTTCCGCGAATGTCGGCCACCGTGAGGAGGTAGAGCGCCACGAGGCGCCGCTCGTTTCCAACCCGCGCCGCGAACGCGGCGATCACGTCGGGATCGGAGATGTCCTGCCTCTGGGCAGTCGCCGACATCGTGAGATGCTGCGCGACGAGCCAGGCGACGAGATCCACTTCCTTAGGCGGCAGGCCGTGGGCCCGGCAGAACCGCCGCGCATCGACGGCGCCGAGCGTCGAGTGGTCGCCGCCGCGACCCTTCGCGATATCGTGGAAGAGCGCGGCGAGGTAGAGCGCTTCGCGATTCTCGAAGTCGCCGATCAGCCGCGAGCAGAGCGGATATTCGTGCGCATGCTGCGGCTCGGTGAAGCGCCGCAGGTTGCGGATCACCATCAGGATGTGCTCGTCAACGGTGTAGACGTGGAAGAGATCGTGCTGCATCTGACCGACGATGCGGCCAAACGCCGGGACGAGGTTGCCGAGGATGCCGTAGAGATTCATCCGGCGCAGTTCGTGCGTGATGCCGCGCAGCCCGCGGAGGAGCTCCATGAACTTCGCGCGATTTTCGGGATCGGCACGGAAGCGCCCGTCGACGCGCTGGCGGTTCCGCCAGAGCGCGCGCAGCGTGCGCGCCGACATTCCCTTCAATTCCGCGTGCCTGCCCATCGTGACGAATGCGTCGAGCATCGCGGAGGGCTGCCGCTCGAACAGCCTCTCGTCGCGGATGTCGAGCAGCTCGTCGACCGACTGGAATGCGTCGTCGATCGCGACGGGCTCGGCGGCGACCGGGAACAGGCGCGCGTGCAGGTTCTGCAGCAGGATCACGTTCACCTGGCGGACGAGCCTCGCCGCGAGGTAGTAACGCTGCATCAGCTGCTCGCTCGCGACCCTCGTCGGCGTATCGGCGAGACCGAGCTCGCGGGCGAGTGCGTTCTGCTGATCGAAGATCAACCGGTCTTCGCGCCGTCCGGCGAGGTAGTGGAGCCGCGCGCGCAGGCCGCCGATGAAGCCTTCCTGACGGGAAACCGTCCGCGCCTCCTGCCTCGTGATCAGCCCGTTCTGCGCGAGCTCGCGCCAGCTGCTACCGAGGCCCGCGGCGCGCGCGATCCACAGCACCGTCTGGAGGTCGCGCAGACCGCCGGGGCTCTCCTTGACGTTCGGCTCGAGGTTGTATGCGGCGTCGTGGTACTTGAGGTGCCGCTGCTGTTGCTCGAGCGTCTTTGCCTCGTAGAAGAACGATGGGTCGAGAGCCGCGGCGAACGCGCGGCCGAAAGCGCGATGGAGCGAGCGCGAGCCGGCAACCCGCCGGTGTTCGAGGAGGCTCGTCTTCACCGTGATGTCGCTCGCCATTTCCGCCTCGCACTCGGCGATCGTGCGCACGCTGTGCCCGATCTCGAGGCCGATGTCCCAAAGCACGCCAAGGAAGCGCTCGACGAACTCGGTGCCCGCGCGGTCGAGCGCGTCCGGCAGCAGGATCAGCACGTCGACGTCCGAGTGCGGAAAGAGCTGGCCGCGGCCGTAGCCGCCGACGGCGACGAGCGCGGCCTCGCCCGGGGCACCGAGCTCGTCCCAAGCTTTCGCGATCACGTTGTCGACGAGCCGCGCATGCTCGCGCAGCAGCCGCCCCGTGTCCGGGCGCGCCTGGAACGCAACCCGCAATGCCGCGCGGCCCGACTTCAATTCGGCGCGCCAGCGCTGCGCCGCGTCGCCCGTCGAAGCGACGGGCACAGGCGTGGCGAGCCGGTTCATCGCAGGCAGAGCGCTAGGCGGCGAGCGGCGGGGGCGGCGGCGTGCCCGGGGACATCGTCAGCACTTCGTAGCCGTTGCGTGTGACGAGCACCGTGTGCTCCCACTGCGCCGAGAGCGAATGGTCGGCGGTGACGATCGTCCAACCGTCGGCGAGCGCCCGGATTGCCGCCCGCCCCGCGTTGATCATCGGCTCGATGGTGAAGATCATTCCCGCCTGCAGCTCGAGGCCGGTGCCGGGCCGGCCGTAATGAACGACCTGCGGCTCTTCGTGGAACTGCCGCCCGATGCCGTGGCCGCAGAACTCGCGCACGATAGAGAAATGGTGGCCCTCGGCGAATTTCTGGATCGTGTGTCCGATATCGCCGAGCGTCGCGCCTTCCTTCACCGCGCGAATGCCGCGCCACATCGCTTCGAAAGTGACTTCGACGAGACGCCGCGCCTGGATCGGAGGCGTTCCGACGTAGAACATCCGGCTCGTGTCCCCGTGCCAGCCTTCCTTGATCACGGTCACGTCGATGTTGACGATGTCGCCCGGGCGGAGCTTCTTGTCGCCGGGGATCCCGTGGCAGACGACATGATTGACGGACGTGCAGATCGAAGCCGGGTAGGGTCGATGCCCTGGCGGCGCGTAATTTAGCGTCGCCGGCACGACCTTCTGCACGTTGACCTGGTAGTCGTGAGCGATACGGTCGAGCTCGCCGGTCGTCACGCCGGCGACGACATGGGGGCCGAGGTAGTCGAGAAGCTCGGCCGCGAGCCTGCCTGCCACTCGCATTCTTGCGATGTCGTCGGGCGATTTGACGGAGACGGTCACGGTGTCGGTGCGGAGACGATGAGCGGGACGCTGGCCGGAGCGCGCGCAGCCCCGAGCATTCGATCTGGGGCCAGTAGCCGCCGACGCAACCGTCGGGTCACGCGCGCAGCAGTTCGTTGATGCTCGTCTTGGCGCGGGTCCTCGCGTCGACTTCCTTGACGATCACCGCGCAATAGAGGTTACAGCGCCCCTCGCCCGACGGCAGGCTGCCGGCGACGACGACCGAGCCCGGCGGCACACGTCCATAGCTGACCTCGCCGCTCGCCCGGTTGTAGATCTTGGTGCTCTGCCCGATGAAAACCCCCATGCCGAGCACCGAATTCTCCTCGACGACGACCCCTTCGACGACCTCGGAGCGGGCGCCGATGAAGCAATTGTCCTCGATAATCGTAGGGTTGGCCTGCAGTGGCTCCAGCACGCCGCCGATGCCCACACCCCCCGACAGGTGGACGTTCTTTCCTATCTGCGCGCACGATCCGACGGTCGCCCAGGTGTCGACCATCGTTCCTTCGTCGATGTACGCACCGATGTTGACAAACGAGGGCATCAGCACGGTGTTCTTCGCCACGAACGCGCCGCGCCGCACGACTGCCGGCGGAACCACGCGTACACCGGTTGCCGCGAGCTCGGCGTCGGTGAGCCCGGCGAACTTGGTCGGAACCTTGTCGTAGAACGCGAAAGGCTCGACGCTGCCCGATTCGCGGCCGAAGCGCATCGGAGCGTTGTCCGCCAGACGGAAGGAGAGCAGCACGGCCTTCTTGATCCACTGCTGCGTCGTCCACGCGCCGTCGCGCTTCTCGGCGACGCGCAGCCGGCCGCGATCGAGGTCGGCGATCACCTGCGCGATCGCGTCGCGGACGGACGCAGCGGCGCTGTGCGGCGAGAGGCTCGCGCGCGATTCCCAAGCGGCTTCCACCGCGCATTCAAGGTCGGTCATGGCGGCAACCAGGAGCAAGGCCGGTAATTTTACCCTGCCCGCGGCCCAGGTCCCGCCAGCCCCCGGTCAAGCGTCCCGCCCTCCGCGAATGCGCCGTCGCGGCCTGGGTCGCTGGCACCGACGCACGCGCGTGAGAGAGGCCGCCCGCCGGTTACATCGCCTTGAACAGATGCGCGAACGTGCGGCTGACGGGAAGCTTTTCGTCGCGGTCCCTGAGCACGATCACCGGCTCGCCGCGCCAGTCGCGATCTACGCGCTCGATCGCCCGAAGGCTCACGATCGAGCCGCGATGGATCTGCCAGAAGGCCTCGGGATCGAGCGATTCGTAGAGCTCCTTGATCGGCTTGCGGATGAGCGCCTCGCCCTCGCGCGTGACGACCTTCGTGTACTTGTCCTCCGCACGAAAGTAGAGAACATCGTCGACCGGGATCATCCGCATCGATGCTCCGAGCGAAGCGCGGATCCACTTGAGCGGTCCGGTGCCTTCCCCGCGCGCAGCGAGCTTCGCGAGCAGCGCCGTCAAGTCGAGCGGCGCCTGGGAAATCCGGCTCTTCAGCCGCGCGACGACCCGGGCGATCTTGTCCGGCATCGGCGGCTTGAGCACGTAGTCGACCGCGCCCTCGTCGAAGGCCGCGACGGCGTATTCGTCGTAGGCGGTGACGAACACGACATGGCAACGAGGCGCGAGCTCACGTGCGACGTCGAGGCCCGAGATGATCGGCATCCGAATGTCGAGAAAGGCGATGTCCGGCCGCGTCGCATCCGCAAGCGCGAGCGCCTCTTCGCCATTTGCCGCTTCGGCGACGATCTCGAGGTCGGGCCACGCTGCAACGAGCCGCGCCTTGAGCAGCGCGAGCATCATCGGTTCGTCTTCGGCGATAAGGGCGGTCGGCATCGGCGTTAGACGGTGGCGCCGGCCTGCGCAGCGGCGAGCGAGGAAGCGCGCTCGAACGGCACGTCGATCGTCGCCTTCGCGCCGTGGGGCGGAGCTTCCTCCAGCGTGAAGCGGGCCCTCGATCCAAAGAGCGCGGCCAGTCGCTCGCGGAGATTGGCGAGCCCCACGCCTCGCCCAGCCTGCGAGGTCTTGCCCGCAAGTCCGCACCCGTTATCGGTGACGGTGACGACGAGCCGGTCGGCGTCGTTGGCAGCGGCGATGGTGATGCGGCCGCCCGCGGCCTGCGGCTCGAGCCCGTGCGTCACCGCGTTCTCGACGACCGAGATGAGCAGCACCGGGGGAAACGGGTGCGCGCGCAGCGCGTCCGGAACGTCGATCGCGAACTCGAGACGCGCGCCCATCCGCATCCGCAGTATGTTGAGGTACGCTTCGGCGAGTTCGATCTCCTGACCGAGCGTAGCGCTCGCGCGCCGCAGCTGCGGAAGCGCGGCGCGCAGGTACGCGAGCAGGTGGCCGAGCATCTTCGAAGCCTGCGGCGGATCGGTCTCGGTCAGGAACTGGACCGAGGCGAGCGTGTTGAACAGGAAATGCGGCTCCACCTGCGCCTGCATGAGCTTCAGCTCCGATTCCACCGCGTGCTTCGATACCAGGTGGCGCTCGGCTTCGGCCCTGTGCAGCGCTTCGGCGGCACGCGCCTCGCGGAACTTGAGGACCCAGAACAGGCTGACGAACACGCCGTTGAAGAACGCCGCCATGTAGGTCAGCAGGAACGTCTGCCGGCGCTCGAGCACGTACGCTACCGGATAGCCCTTGAGCACGATCGTGAGGAGGATGCCGATCGTAGCGCCGATCGCGACGGCGATCGCCAGCCGGCGCAACGGCGAATTGCTCGCCCAGGGCGCCGCCGCGTTCACGCAGTAGGCGATCGCAAGGCCGTTGCACTGGGCGGAGACGAGCGGATGCCAGAACGGGCGCGGGTCCTCGATCCAGAAGACAGCGGCGATTCCCGTGTTGATCAGGACGATGATCGCGAACGATTGCCACGAAAAGCGGAAGCCTTCGGCGAGCGTCGCTCGCAGGCCCGAAGGCGGAGAGAGGGGAATTTCAGGTAACGGCATGACGGGCATTCTAGTGGCCGTCGCCGCCCCGGGGATGCCTCGCGACAGGGCGTCCTCGGCGGCGACAGGCCGCGGACGGGCCGGCATCAGCCCGTGCGCGGCATCGCCGCGGCCATGCGCACGATGCGGTCGACCGCTTCGGCGCAGTCGTCCTTGCCCGCGACGAGCGCGATGCGGATGAAGCCTCTTCCCGGGTTGGTCCCGCGCGCGTCGCGGCCGAGGAAGCTCCCCGGGAGCACTGTGACTGCCTGCTCGGCAAGGAGGCGCTGCGCGAACTCCGCATCATCGATCGGCGTCCTCGCCCACAGATAGAACGCTGCGTCGGGCATCGTGCAGGGCAGCGCTTGCGCAAGCGGGGGCTGCAGTGCGGCGAACTTCGCTGCGTATTCCGCCCGGTTGGCGATCACGTGCGCTTCGTCGCGCCATGCGGCGAGGCTCGCCGCGGCCACTGCCGGCGACATCGCCGAGCCGTGGTACGTGCGGAACTGGCGAAATCCGGCGATCAGCGACGCGTCACCCGCGACATAGCCGGAGCGCAGCCCCGGCGCATTCGACCGCTTCGAGAGGCTGCCGATCGACACCAGCCGAGGAAAATCCTCGCGGCCCAGCGCGTGCGCGACCGCGAGCGCGCCGACGGGTGGCTTCGACTCGTCGAAATAGATTTCCGAATAGCACTCGTCGGCTGCGATCACGAAGCCGTGGCGGTCGGACATCGCGAACAGATACGCCCATTCGTCGCGTGTCGTGACGCGCCCGGTGGGATTGTCGGGCGAGCATACGTAGAGCAGTTGCGTGCGCGCCCAGACTGCATCGGGCACGTCGCGCCATCCCGGCGCGAAGCCGTTCGCGGCGAGTGCGTTGACGCAATAGGGCTCGGCGCCGGCGAGCAGCGCCGCACCCTCGTAGATCTGATAGAACGGATTCGGCATCAGGACAGTCGCGCCCGCGCGGCTCCCGTCGACGACGGCCTGTGCGAAGCTGAAGAGCGCTTCGCGGCTTCCGAGCACCGGCAGCACCTGCGTGTTCGGGTCGAGCGCGCGAAGCGCGTGCCGGCGCACGAGCCACGCTGCGATCGCTTCGCGCAGCGCTGGCGCTCCGATCGTCGTGGGATAATTCGCGAGGCCGGCTCCGCCGGCGGCGAGCGCATCGAGCACGAGCGCGGGTGTGGGATGCCGCGGCTCGCCGATCGACAAGTTGATTGGCTTGAGCGCCGGGTTCGCCATCACGCCAGCGAGCGACTGCCGGAGCCGCTCGAACGGGTAGGGCTGCAGACGCGACAGGCGGGGGTTCAACGTGATGTTCGGGAAGGCGAGCGCGAGAGTATACGAGACACACGCCGACGGCGCCCCCGACGACGCAACGCGATGGCGCAGCTGAACGCAGACCTCGCCGCGGCGGGCCCCGCCGCCCCGTTGCCGCTTCGGTGGCGGGTCGCATCGTGGGTTGCGACCGCGGGCGCGATCCTCTGGCTCGGTTATGTGATTGCGCTTTGGGGCTGGCGCTGGTTAGGACCGGCGCCCGCGCGCGTTGCCGCGCCTTCGCTGCCGGAGCGTTGGACGCCCGCGATCGTCGCCGCTCCACTGTTCGGGCGAGGGGGCGCGCCGCAATCCGCGGAAGTCGCTGCGCCCGCGACCTTGCAGGGCGACACGAGGCTGCTCGGCGTCTTCGCGGAAGCGGGAGGTACGGGCTACGCGCTCTTCCGCCTGTCCGATCGCGGTCCCGTACTCGTCAGGTCGGGAGGCGAAATCGCGAGCGGCGTGACGCTCGTCGAGGTCCGACCGAGCGGCGTGCGCATTCGCGACCACGGCGAACTCCGCGATATCGAGCTGCGGAGCGCGAGCACTGCGCAGGGCAAAGCTGCGGTAGCCCAGGCCGCCTTGCGTGGGGGGGTTCGCGCCGTGTGTGCGCCGCCTGCCGGGTACAAGGGGCCGATCTACCGCCTCAACGCCGAGCTGCTGACCGGCGTCGCATCGAGCCCCGAGAGCTGGCAAGCGGTGCTCGTGCCGGTCCCCGGAGGTCTCGCGATTCGCGACAGCTCGGGGTTCGCCACGATGCTCGGGATGAAGACAGGCGATCGAATGACGCAGGCCAATGGCATCGCGCTGGCCGGCGTCGACGACGTTCAGGTCGCCTTCGTGAAGCCTCTGATCGCGAGTCAAGCGGTTCGCGTCTTGGGAACCCGCGACGGCAAGCCCTCCGAATGGCTGTTCCTCAACGCGGGTGCTTGTCCCGGCTGACCGCGGGAAGCCAGGCGAGCAGGGCTCCCGGATCGCCGATCGCACCATCGGCAGGCCACCTCTCCGGGTCCTCGCTCGCGTCGATGTAACCGTAGCGCGCGACGATCGTGCGCATTCCCGCGGCGACGCCGGCGGTGACGTCGCGCTCGGCGTCGCCGACATAGACGCAGCGCCCGGGTGCTATGCCGAGCCCCGCCGCCGCGGCGAGGAGCGGCGCGGGGTGCGGCTTCGTGTGGGGGGTCGTGTCGCCGCAGACGACCACGCCCGCGCGCCCGCCCAGGCCGAGGAGCCCGAGCAGCGGAATCGTGTACCGCGTCGCCTTGTTGGTGACGATGCCCCACTTGAGCGCGCGCGACTCGATCCCGTCGAGCATCGTGCCGACGTCGGCGAACAGCGTCGTGTCCACGCAAAGCGCCGCCTCGTAATGCGTGAGAAACGCGTCCCGCAAAGCGCGATAGTCGGGATGATCGGGCGAGATCCCCATTCCGGTGCCGATCAGCCCGCGCGCTCCGTGCGAAGACGACGAGCGAAGACGCGCCGCAGCAAGCGGTTCGAGCCCCCGGTCTATGCGCACACGATTGAGCGCG
Source organism: Casimicrobiaceae bacterium (assembly GCA_035541655.1). Taxonomy (GTDB): domain Bacteria; phylum Pseudomonadota; class Gammaproteobacteria; order Burkholderiales; family Casimicrobiaceae; genus CAIWHR01. The sequence continues at coordinate 13,669 of DATKMY010000149.1, forward strand.
GCAGCCAGGTCGGGTGCGGTGTCGGCGAGGGTGCCGTCGAGATCGAACAGCACGGCGTCGACCGGCAGCGCTCGCGCCGAGCGGTGTCCGTGCTGCGGGTCAGCCATCGCGCGGCCGGCGGAACGCCATCATGTAGTTGACCGAAGCGTCGTCGACGACGCGGAACGACCGCGCGAACGGGTTGTACGCGACCCCGGCGATGCCGGCCACGGCGAGGCCGGCCGAGCGCGCGAACGCCGCAAGCTCGGCCGGGGTGAGGAACTTCGCGTAGTCGTGCGTTCCTGTTGGCAGCAGCCGGAGCACGTATTCAGCGGCGACGACGGCGAGCGCGTACGCCTTGGGGTTGCGATTGATCGTCGAGGCGACGACGAGCCCCCCGGGCTTCGCGAGCTTCGCGCAAGCGGCGACGATCTGCGCGGGTTGCGGAACGTGCTCGAGGAGCTCCATGCACGCGACGACGTCGAACGCAGCGGGCGACTCGACGGCGAGCGCCTCCGCCGAGATGTGCCGATAGTCGACGTTCGCGCCGGATTCGAGCTTGTGCAGCCGCGCAACGCCGAGCGGCTTCTCGCCGAGGTCGATGCCGAGCGCGACGGCGCCGCGTTCGGCCATGGCTTCGGTCAGGATGCCGCCGCCGCAACCGACGTCGACGACACGCTTTCCCGCAAGGCCTTCCGCCATCCGTTCGATCCAGTCGAGGCGCAGCGGATTCATCTTGTGCAGCGGGCCGAACATCGGGCTCTCCGGATCCCACCACTGATGCGCGAGCGCGGCGAACTTCGCGAGCTCGGCGGCGTCGACGTTTTCGGCGCGCGACGGATTCATCGGCTGCCCCCGCAACGCCTCCGGTTGCACGACGCGCCCTTCATTCGAGCCGTTCCTGCCACAGGCGCGCGCGTGCGGCGATCGCGGCTTCGTCTGCGGTGGCGAGCGCACCGCCGGAAACCACACGCCGCCCGGCGACCCACACATCGCTCACCGCATCGCGGCCGACGGCGTGAACCAGATGCGAGATCGGGTCGTAGCACGGTGAGGCGTCGAGTCCGGAGAGATCGACGGCGACGAGATCTGCCTGCTTGCCGGCGACGAGCGAGCCGATCTCCTTGTCGAGGCCGAGCGCGCGAGCGCCGCCGAGCGTCGCGACCTCCAGCGCCTGGGCCGCTGGAAGCACCGAGGGGTCGCCGGTCGCAACCTTCGCCAGCAATGCCGCGATGCGCAGCTCCGACAGCAGATCGAGGCGATTGTTCGACGCCGCCCCGTCGGTGCCGAGCGCCACGTTGACGCCGCTCGCGAGCAGCGCGGCGACCGGCGCAACGCCCGCTCCGAGCTTCATGTTGGAGACCGGACAATGGACGACGTGACCCCCGTGCATCGCGAGCAGCGCGATGTCGGCGTCTGCGAGATGCACGCCGTGGATCCCGATGAATTGAGGGCCCGTCGCGCCGAGCTCGTGCAGTCTAGCGAGCGGTGCGTATCCGTGCTGCGCAACGCTCTGCGCATGCTCCTGCGCGGTTTCCGCGAGATGCGTCTGGATCGGAAGATCGAGCTGGCGGGCGAACACGACGATCTTCTTCCAGGTCGCGTCGCTCACCGTGTACGGCGCATGCGGAGCGAGCGAGAAAGCGAGTTCGGGTTCGCGTTTCCACTCGTCGCGGATCGCGAGCCCCGTCTGCAGATAGCCGTCCGCATCGGATGCGTAGGCGGTCGGGAAATCGAGGATCGGCATGCCCAGCATCCCCCGCATTCCGAGCTCGACGAAGGCGCGCGCGGTCGCGTCGGGGAAGAAATACATGTCGTTGCAGCAGGTGATGCCTCCGAGCAGCATCTCCGCCGCGGCGAGACGCGCGCCGTCGTAGACGAATTCGGGCGAGACGAACCGGCCCTCGCGCGGCCAGATCTGATCTTCGAGCCAGATCTTGAGTGGAACGTCGTCGGCGATCCCGCGAAAGAGGCTCATCGCGGCGTGCGTGTGGGCGTTGACGAGGCCCGGAATCAGCACGTGGTCGTCCAGAACGATCCGCTCGCGTGCCGCGAACCCGCGGTCAGCTTCGGCGACCGGGACGATCGCCGCGATGCGGCCTGCGCTGACGAGGAGCGCGTGCTCGCGGAGCACACCGGCCGGCTCGATCGGCACGATCCAGCCTGCGTCGATACGAAGGTCGGCAGTCTGCATGCCGTCAGCGTAACGCGGAATCGGCGCCGCAACCAAAGAAAGGCGGCCTCGCGTAACGCGAAAGTCGATGCCGCCACAAAAAAAAGCCCCGCGCGAACGCGGGGCTCTTTCGGTTCGACGTGCGCGGCGTCTAGCGCTTGATCGCCTCGCCCTTGACCTCGACGTCGACGCGACGGTTCGGCGCGAGGCATGCAATCAGCTCCTTCATGTTCTTCTGATTGCAGACCACTCCCGGAAGCGGTTGCGTCTTGCCCATGCCGAGCGTCTCGATCTTGTCCTTCGCGACGCCCTTGGACACGAGGTAGTCGCGAACTGCGTCGGCGCGGCGCTCGGAGAGCTTTTGGTTGTACGCCTGCGTACCGATCCGGTCGGTGTGGCCGGTGACGAGCACCAGCTCGAGCTTCTGCACGTCGCGGAGCTTCGCGATGATCTCGGCGTCGATCGCGGCCTTGCCCTCGGGCTTCAGCACGGCCTTGTCGAAGTCGAACAGCGCCTTCGACGCGAGGGTGATCTTTTGCACCCCTGGGGCGGGCGGCGGCGGCGGCGGCGGCGGCGGCTTCGGCGCTGCTGCGGGCGGCGGCGCGGGCGGCGCCGGCTTCGGAACGAGATCCGGATCGCACTCTACGATCGCCATCGCGGGGGTCCAGTAACCCGCGCGCCAGCAGAGGTTGCTCGACCTGGGGTCGCCGTAATTGCCACTGCGCCAGACATTGGTTTCGGGAGGCGTCTGCACCGAAATCCAATAACCGGTGTTGTTCGGATCAGCTTGTGCCGCCGCTCCAGCGGAAAACGCGGCGGACATCGCTCCGATAAGCGCACCGGTAATGAGACGACGAGTCATTATTTCACCCCTTAGGCTTTGGTTTTGGAGAAGTTTTTGCGGACCCTGATTACCGGCGCGGCGGTGGAAAACAGGTGAATCCACCAACGCACCCAATCCCTTGCTTCGCCGAAAAATATAGCACAGGGGGAGGTGCGGTGCAAAAGAAAGTAGGGTTTTGGCAACACCGGCAACCCGACTGTCGCGGCAATGCAACGGCGTGATAAAATTTCGCGTTTTCAAGGCCCTTCCACATCGACGGCCGCAAGCGGGCGGTTGCACGCACCGCTCGCGCGGGTTCGGCGGCCGCTGCAGCAAGCAAATCCGCGCCTCGTGGGCCGGTCGGGTCCGCTGCCTGGGTAGCGGAAGGAATATCGGTCGAACCCCGCGCAACGTCCAAACAGGAAGATTTTCCCGCCCATGGAGCAGTTTGCCAAAGAAACCCTCCCGATAAGTCTCGAGGCGGAAATGCGCCATTCCTACCTCGATTACGCGATGAGCGTGATCGTCGGCCGCGCGCTGCCCGACGCCAGGGATGGTTTGAAGCCGGTGCACCGGCGCGTGCTCTACGCGATGTACGAGGCGAACATCGTCTGGAATCGCCCGTACGTCAAATGCGCGCGGGTCGTCGGCGACGTGATGGGCAAGTACCACCCGCACGGCGACCTTTCGATCTACGACGCGCTCGTGCGGATGGCGCAGGACTTTTCGCTGCGCTATGAGCTGATCGACGGCCAGGGCAACTTCGGCTCCGTCGACGGCGACAACCCCGCGGCGATGCGCTATACCGAATGCCGTCTGCAGAAGATCGCGAACGAGCTTCTCGCCGACATCGACAGGGAGACCGTCGACTTCATCCCGAACTACGACGGCAAGGAGAAGGAGCCCGCGGTGCTGCCGTCGCGGCTTCCGAACCTGCTCGTCAACGGCTCCTCGGGCATCGCGGTCGGCATGGCGACGAACATCCCGCCGCACAACCTGACCGAAGTCTCGAACGCGTGCCTTGCGCTGCTCGCCGATCCGCAGACCACGATCGACACGCTGATCGACATCGTGCCGGCGCCCGACTTTCCGACGGCGGGAATCATCTACGGCCTCGAAGGCGTCCACGAGGGCTACCGCAGCGGGCGCGGGCGCGTCGTGATCCGAGCCCGAACGCACGTGGAGGAGCTCGAGAAGGGCAATCGACAGGCGATCATCGTCGACGAGATCCCCTATCAGGTCAACAAGGCGAACCTCCTGATCCGGATCGGCGAGCTCGTTCGCGAGAAGAAGCTCGACGGGATCTCCGACCTGCGCGACGAGTCGGACAAGTCCGGCATGCGCGTCGTGATCGAGCTCAAGCGCGGCGAGCAGCCGGAGATCGTGCTGAACAATCTCTTCAAGCTCACGCAGCTGCAGGACAGCTTCGGGATGAACATGGTCGCGCTGGTCGACGGTCAGCCGCGGCTTCTCGATCTGAAGCAGTTCTTCGAATACTTCCTGCAGCACCGGCGCGAAGTCGTCGTGCGCCGCACGCGCTTCGAGCTCCGCAAGGCCCGCGAGCGCGGCCACGTGCTCGAAGGGCTCGCCGTCGCGCTGTCGAACGTCGACGAGATCATCGCGCTGATCAAAGCGGCGCCTTCGCCCGCCGACGCGAAAGCGCAGCTGATGGCGAAGATCTGGCGCTCGCCGCTCGTCGAGGAGATGCTCGCGCGCGCAGCCGCGGACGCCGCGCGTCCCGAGGGGCTGCCGCAGGAATTCGGGTGGCACGCGGAACGCGCGCCGCCAGGCTATCGGCTCTCCGACACGCAGGCGCAGGCGATCCTCGAGCTCCGTCTGCAGCGACTGACCGGGCTCGAGCAGGACAAGATCATCGGCGAGTACAAGGAAGTGATGGCGCAGATCGTCGACTTCCTCGACATTCTCGCGAAGCCCGAGCGCATCACGCAGGTGATCCGCGACGAGCTGACCGCGATCCGCGACCAGTTCGGCGACGCGCGCCGCTCGGAGATCGTGCGCCAGGGCGTCGATCTCTCGATGGAGGATCTGATCGCCCCCGAAGACATGGTCGTCACGCTGTCGCACGGCGGCTACATGAAGGCGCAGCCGCTCGCCGAATACCGCGCTCAAAAGCGCGGCGGGCGCGGGAGGCAGGCGACGGCGACCAAGGAAGACGACTTCATCGAGCGTCTCTTCATCGCGAACACGCACGACCACATCCTGTGCTTCTCGAACCGCGGGCTGGTCTACTGGCTCAAGGTGTACAGCGTGCCGCAGGGCTCGCGCGTCGCGCGAGGAAAGCCGATCGTCAATCTCGTGCCATTGCAAGAGAACGAGAAGATCACGGCGATCCTGCCTGTCAAGGAATTCACCGATACCCAGTTTGTCTTCATGGCGACCGCGATGGGAACCGTGAAGAAGACGCCGCTCTCGGACTTCTCGCGACCCCGCAACGCGGGAATCATCGCCGTCGATCTCGCCGAAAGCGACTCGCTCATAGGCGTGGCGCTGACCGACGGCAAGCACGACGTGATGCTGTTCAGCTCCGCGGGCAAGGCGGTGCGCTTCGACGAGGACGACGTGCGGCCCATGGGTCGCAATGCACACGGCGTGCGCGGGATGATGCTCGGCCCGAGCGAGCGCGTGATCTCGATGCTCGTCGCCGAGGACGAGGAGCAGTCGGTGCTGACGGCCACCGAGAACGGCTACGGCAAGCGCACGCCGATCGTCGAGTACACGCGGCACGCGCGCGGCACCAAGGGCATGATCGCGATCCAGCAGACGGCGCGCAACGGAACCGTCGTCGCCGCGGCGCTCGTGCGCCCCGACGACGAGGTGATGCTGATCTCCACCGGCGGGGTGCTGATCCGCACCCAGGTGCGATCGATTCGCGAGATGAGCCGCTCGACGCAAGGTGTCACGCTGATCAACCTCGGCGAGGGCGAGAAGCTCGCGGGGCTCGAGCGCGTCGTAGAGAGCGAGGATGAAGGACCGGCGCTCCCACCGCTGGCGGCCGGCGCACCCGACGAAGAGCCGCAACCCGATGGCTGAGAACGACGGCACGCGCGAGGGCATCGCGCGGCATCGCGGGGCGATCGATGCCCTCGACCGGGAGATCCTCGAGCGGCTCAACGCGCGCGCGACGCACGCGCGGGCGATCGGCGCGATCAAGGGGCACGGTGTCGCGTACCGCCCCGAGCGCGAAGCGCAGGTGCTGACGCGCTTGCAGGCGGCCAACCGCGGACCGCTGTCGAACGAGGCGGTCGCCGGGGTCTTCCGCCAGGTGATGTCGGCGTGCCTCGCGCTCGAGCAGACGCTGCGTGTCGCCTATCTCGGTCCCGCGGGCACGTTTTCGCACGACGCGGTCGCGCGGCACTTCGGGCAGTTCGTCGACGCGATCCCTTGCGCGACGATCGAAGAAGTGTTTCGCGCCGCCGAGAGCGAGCAGACGGATCACGCCGTCGTTCCCGTCGAGAACTCGACCGAAGGCGCAGTCGGGCGCACGCTCGACCTCATGTGCCAGACGCCTCTCACGATCTGCGGCGAGATTCGCCTGCGGATCCGGCAGAACCTGCTCGCCACCGTTGGCATCGGCGAAATCACGAAGATCTATTCGCACGCCCAGTCGCTCGCGCAGTGCGCGCAGTGGCTCGCACACCATCTGCCGCAGGCCGCCCGCGTCGCCGTGGCGAGCAACGCCGAGGCGGCGAGGCTCGCCGCCGCGGAAGCTGGAGCGGCGGCGATCGCCGGCGAAAACGCCGCGGCGATCTACGGATTGAACGTCGTCGCGCCGCATATCGAGGACGAGCCCAACAACACGACGCGCTTCTGGGTGCTGGGTCGGCACGCGGTGCCGCCTTCGGGGCGCGATGAGACTTCGCTCGTCATGTCGGCGCCCAATCGCCCGGGCGCGGTACACAGCCTGCTCGAGCCCTTCGCGAAGCACAGCGTAAGCATGTCGCGATTCGAGTCGCGGCCCGCGCGCACCGGCTTGTGGGAGTACCTGTTCTTCGTCGACGTCATCGGCCACGAAACCGACGCCGCCGTCGCGGCGGCCTTGACCGAGCTTCGGAAAAAAGCTCCAATGCTCAAGCTATTAGGATCGTATCCTTCAGCGGTTTATTAGGATTCCAATGAGCGTCACTTCGGTCTCCCACCCCGCGGTCGACCCCTCGCTGCTCGCGCCGGAGTACGTGCGCAATCTCGGCCGATATGTCCCCGGCAAGCCGATCGGGGAGCTTGCGCGCGAGTTCGGGCTTGCCGCGAGCAGCATCGTGAAGCTCGCGTCGAACGAGAATCCGCGCGGACCGAGTCCCGCCGTTCGCGCGGCAATCGCCGCGGCAGCGGAGGAGGCGTCCCGCTACCCGGACGGCGATGCGTTCGAGCTCAAGGCCGCGCTCTCCGCACGACTGCGCGTCTCGCCGTTCCAACTGGTGCTCGGCAACGGGTCGAACGACATCCTGGAGCTCGCGACGCAGGCGTTTCTACGGCCCGGCGACCACGCCGTCTATTCGCAGCACGCGTTCGTCGTCTATCCGCTTGCTACCCAGGCGCGCGGGGCGAAGGGCATCGAGGTAGCGGCGCGCGACTACGGCCACGATCTCGCCGCGATGCGCGCGGCGATCACGCCGCAGACGCGGATCGTCTTCGTCGCCAATCCGAACAATCCTACGGGTACGTGGATCGGGCCTGATGCGCTTCGCGCGTTCGTCGCGTCGGTGCCGGCGGACGTGCTCGTCGTTCTCGACGAAGCCTATAACGAGTACCTCGACCCGAGAGATCGCGCGGAGAGCACCGCGTGGATCGCCGAGCATGCGAACCTCGTCGTCTCGCGGACGTTCTCGAAGGCCTACGGCCTCGCGGCGTTGCGCGTGGGCTACGGCGTCATGGATGCCAAGGTCGCCGACATGATGAACCGGGTGCGCCAGCCCTTCAACGTCAACGCGCTCGCGCAGGCAGCGGCCGTCGCGGCGCTCGCTGACCCCGGATACGTCGAAGAGAGCCGCACGCTCAACACGGCCGGGATGCAGCAGCTCACCGAAGGCCTGCGCGCGCTCGGCGTCCACTATGTTCCGTCGCACGCAAACTTCCTGCTGGTGCGCGTCGGGGACGGCGCCGCGGTCTATCAGCGTCTGCTCGGGCAGGGCGTGATCGTCCGCCCCGTAGCGGGCTACGGGCTGCCCGAGTTCCTGCGCGTGACCGTCGGGCTGGCCGCGGAGAACCGGCGCTTCCTCGACGCGATGTCCGCTGCGCTCGCCGGTTGATGCGCGCCTCGCGATTCCACGGTGACTACCGGCGCTGAACGCATCGATACCCTCGCTGTCGTCGGCGTCGGCCTGATCGGCGGCTCGTTCGCCCTGGCGCTCCGGGAGGCTCGGCGTGTCGGTACCGTCATCGGCGTCGGCCGGGGACGCGCCAACCTCGATGCCGCGATCGTACGCGGCATCGTCGACCGGGCGGTGACTCTCGATCGACCGTGGACGCGCGAGATCGAGGCCGCTGACCTCGTTCTCGTCGCGACACCCCTGGGCGAGTATCCGGCGCTCTTCAGCGCGCTCGCCGCGCACCCGCCTGCACATGCGATCGTCACCGACGCCGGGAGCACGAAGGAGAGCGTGATCGCCGCGGTGCGCGCGCATCTCGGCGCCCCGGCGGCGCGCTTCGTGCCGGGGCATCCAATCGCCGGCACCGAGCACTCCGGGGCTTCGGCGGCGTTCGCGACGCTCTTCCGCGACCGCACCGTGGTCTTGACGCCTGTCGCCGAAACGGATCGCGCGGCGCTCGCCACGGTGGCGAACCTGTGGTCGGCGTGCGGCGCGCACGTCCGCGAGCTCGATCCCGCCGTTCACGATCGGATCTTCGCGGCCGTCTCGCATCTGCCGCACCTGCTCGCGTTCGCGCTCGTCGACCTGCTCGCGGCGCGGCCGGACGCGGACGACGTGTTCCGCTTCGCGGCGAGCGGGTTTCGCGACTTCACGCGGATCGCGGCGAGTTCGCCCGAGATGTGGCGCGACATCGCACTCGCGAACCGCGATGCGCTCGTCGCCGCGCTCGACGCCTACCGCGCGCAGCTCGACAACGTCGCCTCGATGGTTGCAGCGGCGGACGGTGCAGCGCTCGAGGCTGTCTTCGCGCGCGCGGCGGCGGCGCGGCGCGCGTGGGGTGCGGCCCGCAGCACGGCAGCCGCCGTCCCGGCCGACGGGTCGCGCGAGCGCTAGCGCCAGAGCGAGGCGTGAAAACCCGCATCGACGCGCCGGCCTTCATCGATCTCGCGCCGGTCACGCACGTCGCGGGAACGGTCGCGCTGCCCGGTTCGAAGAGCATCTCGAATCGGACGCTGCTCCTCGCCGCTCTTGCGAAAGGCGATACGCTCGTTCGCGGTCTTCTCGAGGCCGATGACGTCGACCACATGCTGGCGGCGCTCGCGACCCTCGGGATCGCGGTCGAGCAGGCGCCGGGATCGCGCGATTTCGAGGTGCGAGGCGAGGGCGGACGCATTCCCGCGAAGACGGCGAGGCTCTTCCTCGGCAACGCCGGTACCGCGTTCCGGCCTCTGACCGCCGTCCTCGCGTTCGCCGGCGGCGACTACGAGCTCTCCGGCGTGGCGAGGATGCACGAGCGGCCGATCGGCGACCTCGTCGACGCGCTGCGTGTGCTCGGCGCGGAGATCGACTATCGCGGAAGCGCGGGATTCCCTCCGCTCGCGATTCACGCCGACCGCCTGGACGCAGGCCGCGCGCGCGATCGCGTCTCCGTCCGCGGCAGCGTGTCGAGCCAGTTCACTTCGGCGCTGCTGATGGCGCTGCCCGCTCTCGCGGCGCGCTTCGCGCGGCCGATCACCGTCGACATCGAAGGTGACCTCATCTCGAAGCCTTATGTGGCGATCACGACGAACCTGATGCGCCGTTTCGGCGTTGCCGTAATCCAGGACGACTGGCGGGCGTTCACGGTTCCCGCAGGCGCCCGATACGCAAGCCCCGGCGCGATCTGCGTCGAGGGCGACGCGTCGACCGCGTCGTATTTTCTCGCTGCGGGCGCGCTCGGAGGGGGCCCGGTGCGCGTGACCGGCGTGGGACGCGCGTCGATCCAGGGCGACGTCGCCTTCGCCGACGTGCTCGAACGGATGGGGGCGGCGATTCGTCGCGGCGACGACTGGATCGAAGCGGCGTCCGGCCCGCAGCGACTCCGCGGTATCGACGTCGACTGCGTTGCGATCCCGGACGCTGCAATGACGCTCGCCGTCGTTGCGCTGCTCGCGCAGGGGCCGACGACGCTCACCGGCATCGCGAGCTGGCGCGTCAAGGAAACCGACCGCATTGCAGCGATGGCCGCCGAGCTGACGAAGCTGGGCGCGCACGTCGACGCGAGCAGCGACCGGATGACGATCGTCCCGCCCGCGCGCCTCGGGCCGGCGACGATCGACACCTACGACGATCATCGGATCGCGATGTGCTTCGCGCTCGCTGCGCTCGGCGGCGTCACCGTGCGCATCAACGATCCCGGTTGCGTGCGCAAGACCTTCCCTGACTTCTTCGCGACGTTTCGGGCGATCGCGTCGTGAGCGTCGCGCGCCCGGACGCCAGCGCAGGGATCCCGGTCATCGCCGTCGACGGGCCCGCTGCATCGGGCAAAGGGACGATCGCTGCAGGCGCGGCCGCGGCGCTCGGCTTTCATCTGCTCGACAGCGGGTCGCTGTATCGGCTCGTTGCGCTGAAGGCACTGGAGAGCGGGATCAACGTTTCCGCCGAGGCCGCGCTCGCCGACGTTGCCGAGCGACTCGACGCCACTTTTTCCGGTGGATGCATCCGCCTCGAGGGCGTCGACGTCGGCGAGGCGATCCGCGACGAGGGCGTCAGCGCTGCGGCATCGCAGGTAGCCGTCCACCCGGCCGTTCGCGCCGCGCTGCTGGCCCGCCAGCACGCGTTTCGCCGGCCTCCGGGGCTGGTCGCCGATGGCCGGGACATGGGCACCGTCGTCTTTCCCGACGCCTGCCTCAAGGTGTTCGTGACCGCGAGCGTCGAGGAGCGGGCGAGGCGGCGCCATAAGCAGTTGATCGAAAAAGGAATCTCCAGTACTATTGACAGTCTTTTGCTCGACATCAGGGAGCGCGACGCACGCGACGCGAGCCGGCCGCTCGCGCCGCTCGTCCCGGCGGCCGATGCCGTGGTCCTCGACACGACTGCAATGTCGATCGAGGACGCCGTCGGATTCGTCGTTGGCCGCTACCTAGGGCTGGCAAGCGGCGGAGGCAACGCCGGCGCGAGCAAGGGCGCACGGTAGCAGCCTGCAACCTTCGGGCGGCGGACGTGCGCGGAGCCCGCGATGTTGGGCCGTTCGACGCAGGAAAGCGGCCTCGCCGTCCGGGGTCGCAGCTAGCAGGACCGTCCGCGAGCGCTTAGCCGGCGTCTCGAGGAAGGAATCGACAACCAGCCCGCCCGTAGCGAGAAACAGGGTTCTCGCGCACGGCGGTTCTTGAATGAGAGAAGGAACCGAACCCGATGGCTACTGCCACGTCCAGCATCACGATGTCCGGAAATTCCGCCCCGCACGAGAACTTCGCCGCGCTCTTCGAGGAATCCCTCACGCGGCAGGAGATGCGCCAGGGCGAGCTGATCACCGCCGAAGTCGTCCGCGTCGACTACAACATCGTCGTCGTCAATGCAGGCCTCAAGTCCGAGAGCTTCATCCCGATCGAGGAATTCAAGAACGACAAGGGCGAGATCGAGGTCAAGCCCGGCGACTTCGTCACCGTCGCGATCGAGAGCCTCGAGGACGGCTACGGCGAAACCAAGCTCTCGCGCGACAAGGCGAAGCGCCTCAAGGCGTGGCACGACCTCGAGTCGGCGATGGAGCAGGGCACGATCGTCAATGGACTCGTCACCGGCAAGGTGAAGGGCGGCCTCACCGTCATGGTCAACGGCATTCGCGCGTTCCTGCCCGGCTCGCTGGTCGACATCCGCCCGGTCAAGGACACGGCGCCGTTCGAAGGCAAGGCGCTCGAGTTCAAAGTCATCAAGCTCGATCGCAAGCGCAATAACGTCGTAGTCTCGCGCCGCGCCGTGCTCGAAGCGAGCCTCGGCGAGGAGCGCGAGAAGCTCCTCTCGACGCTGCAGGAGGGCGCGATCGTCAAGGGCATCGTCAAGAACATCACCGACTACGGCGCGTTCGTCGACCTGGGCGGCATCGACGGACTGCTGCACATCACCGACCTCGCGTGGCGCCGCGTCAAGCACCCCTCCGAAGTGCTGTCGGTCGGCGACGAGGTGACCGCGAAGATCCTGAAGTTCGACCAGGAGAAGAACCGCGTCTCGCTCGGCATGAAGCAGCTCGGCGAAGACCCGTGGGTGGGCCTCTCGCGCCGCTATCCGCCGGGCACGCGCCTCTTCGGCAAGGTGACCAACATCACCGATTACGGCGCGTTCGTCGAGATCGAGGCTGGGATCGAAGGTCTCGTCCACGTCTCCGAGATGGACTGGACCAACAAGAACATCCACCCGACGAAGGTCGTGCAGCTCGGCGACGAAGTCGAGGTGATGATCCTCGAGATCGACGAGGAGCGCCGCCGGATCTCGCTCGGCATGAAGCAGTGCATGTCGAACCCGTGGGACGACTTCGCGATGAATCACAAGAAGGGCGATCGCGTCACCGGACAGATCAAGTCGATTACCGACTTCGGCGTGTTCGTAGGATTGCCCGGCGGGATCGACGGGCTCGTCCATCTGTCGGACCTGTCGTGGACGCTTCCGGGCGAAGCGGCGGTGCGCGAGTACAAGAAGGCGCAGGACGTCGAAGCGGTCGTGCTTGCGATCGACGTCGAGCGCGAGCGCATTTCGCTCGGCATCAAACAGCTCGACGGCGATCCGTTCACGAACTACGTCGCCACCCACGACAAGGGCAACGTCGTGAAGGGAACGGTGAAGTCGCTCGACGGCAAGGGCGCAGTGATTGCGCTCGAAGGCGAGGTCGAGGGGTACCTCCGCTCCTCCGAAGTCGCGCGCGACCGCGTCGAGGACATCCGCACCCACCTCAAGGAAGGCGACGCGGTCAATGCGATGATCATCAACATCGACCGCAAGAACCGCAGCATCAATCTGTCGATCAAGGCGAAGGACCACGCCGAGGAAGCCGAAGCGATCCAGAACGCCAAGGCCGACGCGTCGGGTACGAGCTCGGGAACGACGAACCTCGGTGCGCTGCTGCGCGCGAAGATGGATAAAGACAAGACCACTGAATAAGCGGACGCCGCGATGACCAAATCGGAGCTGATCGACCGCCTCGCGGCGCAGTTCCCGCAGCTCGTCGCGAAGGATGCCGAGCTCGCGGTCAAGATGATCCTCGACGCGATGGCCGAGAGTCTCGCGAAAGGCGAGCGCATCGAGATCCGCGGGTTCGGCAGCTTCGGATTGAACTATCGTCCGCCGCGGACGGGCCGCAATCCGAAGTCCGGCGACAAGGTGCAGGTGCCGGAGAAGCACGTTCCGCACTTCAAGGCTGGGAAGGAGCTGCGTGAGCGCGTCGACTTCAAGGGAAGCGCATGAGTGCGACGAGCCCGACAACTCCACGCAACGCCAACTCGCCGACCGCGCGGAGACCGAGCGCGAGCATGGACGCGGGGAGTAAGGCCCCGGATCCCCGAGGTCGCTGATGCAGGTCCTGCGCTGGGTGGTCGGCTGCGCGATCTTTCTCGCGCTGCTCTTTCTTTCGCTGCAGAACTCCGAGCTCGTCACGCTCAAGTTCTACCACTGGTGGAGCTGGCAGGCGCCGCTCATCTTCGTCGTGCTTATCGCGTTCGCGATCGGCGCCGCCGCCGGGCTCCTTGCGGGTGCCGTGCGCTCGGCGCGCCTGTCGCGCCAGCTCAACCGGTTGCGGCGCGAGCAGCGTCACCGCGACGGCACGCCCGCGGCCGACTGGTCGCGCACTGGCAGCGTGCCGGGGGTCTCGCCCGGCTCGGGCCCGGGCTTCGAGCGGACGGACACCCCGGTCGAGCGCCGATGATTCGTTGGCCGGTCCGCGGTCCGTAGGCGAGACGGGGCGCCGCGCCGATGGATTTCGAGCTCTGGTGGCTGCTGCCGATCCCGGCTCTCTTTTTCGCACTCGGATGGGCCGCTGCGCGCATCGACATCAAGCATCTGCTGCGCGAGTCGCGAGCGCTGCCGCTGTCGTACTTCCGCGGCCTCAACTTCCTGCTGAACGAGCAGCCTGACAAGGCGATCGAGTCGTTCATCGAGGTCGTCAAGGTGGACCCGCAGACCATCGACCTGCACTTCGCGCTTGGAAGTCTGTTCCGCCGCCAGGGCGAAATCGACCGCGCGACCCGGATGCATCAGAACCTCCTCGATCGGCCGAGCCTTCCGGCCGACAAGCGCCAGGCAGCGGTCTTCGAGCTCGCTCAGGATTTTCATCGTGCCGGCTTGCTCGACCGCGCCGAGGAGCTGTTCACGAAGCTCGATGGCTCGCCGTTCGAGCACGCCTCGCTCGGCTTCCTGATCTCGATCTACGAGCAGGAAAAGGACTGGCCGAAGGCGATCGCGGTAACGCGCAGGATGGAAGCGATCGCGAAGACGCCGTACTTCAAGGAGATCGCGCACTACCATTGCGAGCTCGCGCAGACCGCCGTGCTGAAGTCGGATTTCGCGGCGGCGCGCGGCTACATCGATCAGGCGCTGGGCGAGTATCGCGCCTGCGCGCGGGCGATGGTGCTGCTCGGCGACCTCGAGGCCCAGCAGGGCAATCTCGCCGCTGCGATCGCCGCGTGGCAGCGGATCGAGTCGCAGAATCCGGCGTTCCTCTCGCTCGTGGCCGAGCGTCTCGCCGACGCCTACCGCCGGCAGGGCGACACCGCCCAATCGCTGCGCGTGCTGAAGGCCTACCAGCAGCAATATCCGTCTCTCGATCTGCTCAATACGGTCTTCACGCTGACGCTCGCGGAAGAGGGGCCTGAGGCGGCGGGCGCGCTCATCAAGGAGGAACTCGCTCGCAACCCGACGCTGCTCGGGCTCGATCGCCTGCTCGAAGCGCAGCTCCTCGCCGCACCTGCCGACCGTCGCCACGACCTCGAGCTCGTCAAGCAGCTCGTCGGTCAGCACATCAAGCGGCTCGGGATGTACAAATGCGACCACTGCGGCTTCCGGGCGCGCCAGTACTATTGGCGCTGCCCCGGCTGCGGCAAGTGGGAGACCTACTCGCCGCGCCGCACGGAGACGCCCGACGGCTATGCGTGAGGCAACGACGGCCTCGGGCTGTCGGCGCGCTTTATGCTGCGCCCGCAATCGCCTCGGCCAATGACAAAGGAAACCCCGCTCGTGAATGCAACCGGCCCGCGCGTGATCGTCGCACTCGATTTCGCCAACCCGATGCACGCGGTCGCGCTTGCCGATCGGCTCGATCCGCGCGCCTGTGCGCTCAAGGTGGGGAAGGAGATGTTCGTCGTCGCCGGCCCGGAGCCCGTGCGCTGGATGGTCGAGCGGGGCTTCCGCGTCTTCCTCGATCTCAAGTTCCACGACATCCCGAATACGGTCGCCCAGGCTTGCGCGGCGGCGACGCGTCTCGGGGTCTGGATGTTGAACGTCCATGCCGCAGGGGGGCGCGCGATGCTCGCTGCCGCCCGCGATTCCGTCGACCGCACGGCAAGCGAGATCGGCAAGGCGAAGCCGCTGCTGGTCGCGGTCACCGTGCTCACGAGCCTGAGCGACCAAGATCTCGCCGAGATCGGAGTCGCCGACACCGCGCCGCGGCAGGCGCTGCACCTCGCAACCCTTTCTGCCGCTGCCGGTCTCGATGGGGTCGTCTGCTCGGCCGTCGAGGCGCCGGCCTTGCGCTCGGCGCTGGGACCCCGCTTCGCTCTCGTGACGCCGGGCATTCGGCCGGCGGGAAGCGCGCGCGACGATCAGACGCGGATCATCACCCCCGAAGCGGCGATCGCCAACGGCGCCGATTACCTCGTCGTCGGCCGGCCGATCACACAGGCCGCCGACCCGCTCGCCGCGCTCAAGGCAATCAACGAATCGCTCGGAGTTCCCGCATGAAGGTCACTATGATCGGTACGGGCTACGTCGGGCTCGTCACCGGAACCTGCCTCGCGGAGGTGGGCAACGACGTGTTGTGCCTCGACGTCGATCCGAAAAAGATCGACGTACTCAATCGCGGCGGCGTTCCGATCCACGAGCCCGGGCTTGCGCCGATGATCGCGCGCAACGTCGCCGCCGGACGACTGCGCTTCACGACCGACGAGGCCGCCGCCGTCGCGCACGGCGTGCTGCAGTTCATCGCCGTCGGCACGCCGCCCGACGAGGACGGGTCGGCGGACATGACGTACGTCCTCGCCGCGGCCCGCAACATCGGCCGGCGGATGAACGAATACAGGATCATCGTCGACAAATCGACGGTGCCCGTAGGCACCGCGGATCGCGTGCGAGCTGCAGTGCGCGAGGAGCTCCATGCACGCGGCTCCGACGCACCCTTTGCCGTCGTTTCGAATCCGGAGTTCCTGAAGGAGGGCGCGGCGGTCGAGGACTTCATGCGCCCCGATCGCGTCGTGATCGGCGCCGACGACGAGCACGCGATTGCCGTCATGCGCGCGGTGTACGCGCCTTTTCAGCGCAATCACGAGCGCCTGCTCGTAATGGACGTGCGCTCGGCAGAGCTCACGAAATACGCGGCGAACGCGATGCTCGCCACCAGGATCTCGTTCATGAACGAGCTCGCCAACCTGGCCGACGCGCTCGGCGCCGACATCGAACACGTGCGCCAGGGGATCGGGTCCGATCCGCGCATCGGCTGGCATTTCCTCTACCCCGGCGTCGGCTACGGCGGATCGTGCTTCCCCAAGGACGTGAAGGCGCTCCGGCACACGGCCACGCAGCTCGGCCGCCCGCTGCGGATCATGGACGCGGTCGAGGAAGCGAACGAAGTGCAGAAGCTGCGCCTCGTCGAGAAGATCGTCGGCCGGCTCGGCGACGACCTCGAAGGGCGGACGTTCGCCCTCTGGGGGCTCGCGTTCAAGCCGAACACCGACGACATGCGCGAAGCTCCGTCGCGCGAGGTCATCGCCGCGCTCGATGCAAGAGGCGCACGCGTCGTCGCCTATGATCCCGTTGCGATGCCCGAGGCGAAGCGCATCTACGGCGATGCGGGCCCGCTTGCGTATGCGGCCACACCGATGGAGGCGCTCACCGGTGCCGACGCGCTCGTCGTCGTCACCGAGTGGCAGGAGTTCCGCAGTCCGGACTTCGACGTGATCGCGCGGACGCTGCGCATGCCGCTCGTCTTCGACGGGCGCAACCTGTACGATCCGGTCCAGGTCCGCGCCGCAGGAATCGAGTATTTCTCCATTGGCCGTCCGTAGTCGTCGCCGCGATGACCGCTGCGAATTCCCGTTTCTCGACCTGGCGCGAGCGCGTCGCGCAGGCGCGCGTGCTGGTCGCGGGTGACGTCATGCTCGACCGCTACTGGTTCGGCGACGTCGAGCGGATATCGCCCGAGGCGCCGGTGCCGGTCGTGCGGATCGCGCGCTGCGAAGAGCGGCCCGGCGGGGCGGCGAACGTCGCGCGCAACGCTGCGGCCCTCGGCGCGCGCGTAACGCTCGTTTCGACGACGGGCGTCGACGAGGCCGGCACGACCCTCGAGAAGCTTCTTGCCGGCGACAACGTGCGCACATCGTTCCATCGCGACGGCGCCTTCCCGACGACGGTCAAGCTCCGCGTGATCGGACGCCAGCAACAGCTGTTGCGCATCGACTTCGAAACCCCGCCGTCGCACGAGGTACTCGCGACGACGCTTGCCGACTACGAGCGGCTTCTCGCCGATACCGACCTCGTGGTCCTGTCCGATTACGGCAAGGGCGGCCTCGCGCACATCGCGACGATGATCGAGCGGGCGCGAGAGGCCGGCAAGCCTGCCCTCGTGGACCCCAAGGGCGACGATTGGGCGCGCTATCGCGGCGCGACGGCGATCACGCCGAACCGCAGCGAATTTCGCCAGGTCGTAGGCCGCTGGAAGGATGCGGACGAAATGGCGCGAAAGGCGCAGGCGCTGCGTGCCGACCTCGACATCGACGCGGTGCTCGTCACGCGTTCCGAGGAAGGGATGTCGCTCTTTACGGACGCCGGTGTCGACGACATCCCGGCGGTCGCGCGCGAGGTCTACGACGTGTCCGGCGCAGGCGACACCGTGATCGCTGCGCTGGGGGTCCTGCTCGCCGCCGGCGCGGATTTCGGCTCGGCGGTGCGCATTGCGAACGAGGCGGCGGGTGTGGTCGTCGGCAAGCTCGGCACGGCGGTCGTGACTCCGAACGAGCTCGCTTGAGGTCGCGGGGTCGGGGCCCGTGGCAAGAGCGAAGACCGTCTACAGCTGCACCGAATGCGGCGGCCCGAGCACGAAGTGGCAGGGGCAGTGTCCGCATTGCAACGCGTGGAACACCCTGGTCGAATCGATCGCGGCGCCGCGTGCGTCGCGCTTCGAAAGCGTCGCCGGGCGGCCGAGCGGCGTTCGAATCCTCGGGACGGTCGAGGCGAAGTCCAGCCCGCGCTTTCCGACGGGCCTCGAGGAATTCGACCGCGTCCTTGGAGGCGGACTCGTGCCCGGGGGCGTCGTGCTTCTTGGCGGTGATCCGGGAATAGGCAAGTCGACGCTGCTCCTGCAGGCGATGGCGGCGATCGGGGCGACCAAAAAGGCGCTCTACGTCACCGGTGAGGAGTCCGTCGAGCAGGTCGCGCTGCGCGCTCAGCGCCTCGGTTTGCTCAACGCGCCGGTCTCGCTCCTCGCCGAAGTCCAGCTCGAAGCGATCGTCGCGGCGATCGGGAGCGAGGCGCCGGAGGTTGTCGTCATCGACTCGGTCCAGACGGTGTACACCGAGGCGCTCACCTCGGCGCCGGGGAGCGTCGCGCAGGTGCGCGAATGCGCGGCGCAGCTCACGCGCCTCGCGAAAGAGCGCCACGTGGTCGTGATCTTCGTCGGGCACGTGACGAAGGAGGGCGCGATTGCCGGACCCCGGGTGCTCGAGCACATCGTCGACACCGTCCTCTACTTCGAGGGGGATACGCACTCGAGCTTCCGGCTTGTCCGCGCGATCAAGAACCGCTTCGGCGCGGCGAACGAGCTCGGGGTGTTCGCAATGACGGAGCGGGGCTTGCGCGGCGTGGCGAACCCGTCGGCGCTCTTCCTCTCGCAGCACGGCGAGAACGTCGCCGGGTCGACCGTCGTCGCCACGCTCGAAGGGTCGCGGCCGCTGCTCGTCGAGATCCAGGCGCTGGTCGACCCGGTGCAGGGCGGATTGCCCAAGAGGCTCTCGGTCGGCCTCGATCCGCAGCGGCTATCGCTGCTGCTCGCCGTCCTGCATCGCCATGGCGGCGTCGAGACCGCCGGCTACGATGTCTTCGTCAACGCCGTGGGCGGCGTGCGCATCAACGAGCCCGCCGCCGACCTCGCGATCCTGCTCGCCGTGCATTCTTCGCTCACCGGACGACCACTGCCGCCGAAGACGCTCGTCTTTGGGGAGGTCGGGCTTGCTGGCGAGGTGCGACCGGTGCAGCGCGGCCAGGAGCGGATCCGCGAGGCGGCAAAGCTCGGGTTCCGCCGCGTGATGATCCCATACTTGAATAAGCCGAAGCAACCGATTGATGGAATTGAGATTGTTTCGACGTCGCGAGTCGACGACGCGCTTGCGCTGGTGAGGGAAGAATGAGTGCCCTGCCGACGCTCGCACAGGGTCCTGAACGGTGAATCGCAGATCTTCCGGTGCTCCGGTCCGGCGGGTCGCCGCCGGCCATGCAGCATTTCCCGGGGTCGACACCTACCTGCTGTCGTATCCGAAAGCGGGCCGTACTTGGCTGCGGGCGCTGATCGGCAAAACGTTGGTCGACCGCTACGGACTGCCCGAAGGGCAGCTCCTCGACACCATCGCGCTCACCCGAGCCGCGGGACTCCCGGTGGCGGCTTTCGACCACGACCAGAGCGCAATGAACATGGGGCTGCGGTGGCAGGACATGCCCGTCGACCGCAACGCGTATCGCGGCAAGCGGGTGCTGCTGATGGGGCGCGACGTTCGCGACAATCTTGTGTCCGCGTATTTCCAGGCGACCCGCCGCATCCACGTCTACGAGGGGCCGATCTCGGCGTTCGTTCGCGACGACGCCTACGGGGTAGAGAAGATACTGACCTTCTATCGGATCTGGGCCTCGAGCCGCCATATCCCGGCCGCGTTCGAGTTCGTGAGCTACGAAGACCTGCACCGCGATGCCGCCGGAACGCTTGCGCGCGTTCTCGCATTCGTCGGCATCGAAGCGAGCCCGGCCGCGATAGAGGCGGCCGTCGACTACTGCCGGTTCGACAACCTGCGGCGCGCCGAGATCGAGGATCGCTTCGACACCGACATTCTCCGGCCTGCCCGGGACGGCGATCCGGAGACATACAAGGTGCGCAAGGGGAGGGTCGGGAATTTTCGCGAGTACCTCTCGGCCGACGACGTTGCATTCATCGAAGCTGCGGTCGCTGCGCGCGGCTGCGAATTCACGCGCCTGATCGAAGGTGTCTGATCATGGCTGGGATCGCCATTCCACTCGTCTTCGTCGTCGGGACCGGACGCTGCGGAACGCACACGCTATGGAAGTTGTTCGAGTCCGTGCCGAACACGCTCAGCACCCACGAAGGCTCCGGCATCGTGTGCAACGGCCCCGCGTCGTTCGTCGGCAAGCGCGTGACCCTGGGGAGCATGCCTGAGCTGAACGGCTATCTCTACCACTACGGTGGCGAGGCCCACTTCGAGCGG
>DATKMY010000150.1:0-17743 GCA_035541655.1 Casimicrobiaceae bacterium
CGCGCACGCCGTCTTCGCGAGCCTGTACGGCGTTGCCGCGGACGCCTCGACAGCGGAGCGCCGGGAGGCCATCGATCGCGCCGTGGCCGACGGCCGCCTGCCAGCGGACGACGAGCCCTTCGCCGCCGACCTGATGGCGATCCAGTCGCTGTCGCAGGCGCGTTACGAGGCGATGGACAACGAGGGCCGCACGCAGGGCAAGCTGCGCGTGCTGGGCGCCACGCTCGAGCGTGCCGCTGCGCAGCGGCCGGTCGCGATCTGCATCGAGGACGTGCATTGGGCCTCGCCGTGGGTGCTGGCGTGCATCGACGTGTGGTCGCGCTGCGCGCACCGCGCCCCGTGCCTCCTCGTGCTCACCACGCGCCGCGAAGGCGATCCGATGACCGCGGCGCGGGACGTCGTCCGCTTCGACCTGCCTCCGCTCGGCAACGCCGACGCGCTCGCGCTCGCCCGCACTTACCTCGAGGCCAACCCCGACGTGGCGGTGCGCTGCGTGGAGCGCGCGCAAGGCAACCCGCTTTTCCTGACCCAGCTCCTGCGAAGCGGCGCCGACGGCGCGGCGATCCCGGGATCGATCCAGAGTGTCGTGCTCGCGCGCCTCGACCGGCTGGCGCCGGCCGACAAGAGCGCGCTGCAGGCGGCGTCGGTGATCGGCCAGCGTTTCGGCCTCGATGCGCTGCGCCATCTCCTCGCAGACCCGAGCTACGACGCGACGACCCTCGTCGAGCGCGATCTCGTGCGGCGCGAGGCGGGACACGCCGGCCGGTTCATCTTCGTGCACGCGCTCATCCGCGACGGCGCGTACGCCTCGCTCCTGCACAGCGTGCGCCGCTCGCTGCATCTGCGCGCCGCGGAGTGGTACGGGACCCGCGACGCCTCGCTGTACGCCTCGCATCTCGACCGCGCGGAGGATGCGCGCGCGGCTGCGGCCTACCTCGACGCAGCGCGCGGCGAGGCCGGCGCACTTCGCTTCGACGAGGCGTTGCGGCTCTTGCGCCGCGGCGCGGAGCTGCCGGCCGGCGACGACGTCCGGTGCGGGCTTGCGATGCTCGAAGGCGAGCTGTGCCGCGACCTGGGCGACGCGCAGGGGGCGATCGCCGCGTTCGAGCGCGCGCTGCCGGTCGCGCACGGCGACCGAGAGCGCTGCGCCGCGTGGGTCGGCATCGCCGCGGGATACCGCGTGACGAGCACGATGCCTCCCGCGTTCGAGGCGCTCGACCGCGCGCAGGCGCTCGCGGAGGCGGGAGGCATGGAGCGCGAGCTCGCGCGCATCCACTACCTGCGCGGGAACCTGCACTTCGCGGTCGGCGATGCCGGCGCCTGCCAGTGCGAGCACGAGCAGGCGCTGCACTACGCGCGGCGCGCGGGGGACGCCGAGGCGGAGGCGCAGGCGCAAAGCGGCCTCGGCGACGCGTACTACGCGCATTGCCGGATGTTGTCGGCGCACGACGCGTTCTCGCGCTGTGTCGCGATTTGCGAACGGGAAGGGCTCACCCGCTTCGCGCTCATGAACCACGCGATGATCGCGATCGTCGAGCACTGGCTGGGCCGCTGCGAGGCGAGCCTCGCGCGTCTCGCGCGGGCGAGCGCCGACGCGCGCGCTCTGCGTCACCGGCTTGCCGAAACGATGATCGAGGAGGTCACCGGATGGATCCTGGTCGCGAGCGGCCGCCGCGAAGAGGCGACCGTCCACCTCACGCAGAGCCTCGCGATCGCGCGAGAGATCGGCGCGCGCCGCTACGAGACCATGGACTTGATCCTCCTCGCACGTGCCTGCGGACGCGACGACCGCGCCAAGGCGCGCGAGCTGCTGGGCGCGGCATGGAAGACGTCGGCGGAGACCGGCCACGGATTCTCGGGCGCCATCGTGCAAGGCGCGCTCGCCTGCTGCGCCGCGGATGCCGCCGAGCGCGCGGCCGCGCTCCAGCTGGGCGAGTCCCTGCTGCGCGAGGGCTCGCTCGCGCACAGCAGCATCTGGTTCTACCGCGACGCGATCGCGGCCTCGCTCGACGCCGGCGCGTGGGACGACGCCGACCGCTACGCCGACCGGCTCGCCGCGTTCATGCAGGCGGAGCCCGTGCCTTGGACCGACCTGCAGGTTGCGCTGGCGCGTGCGCTCACCGATGCGGGGCGGGGCCGCCCCGACCACGCTGCGCTCGCCGCATTGCGCGATCGCGCGGTCTCCATGTCGTGCCTCGACGAAGCGGCCGCGATCGACGCGGCCATCGCCGCCGCGGGCGCGGTGCAGTAGAATTGCACGCCGCGCGGGTGTAGCTCAATGGCAGAGCAGAAGCTTCCCAAGCTTACGACGAGGGTTCGATTCCCTTCACCCGCTCCATACACGCTCTTGCGCCGCCTTCTCTTCATTCTCGCGCTCCTCGCGCCCGCGCTCGCTTGGTCGCAGGCGGGGCCGCGCCTTTCGAGCCTCGCCATCGAGATCTGGCCCGAGTACGACCGTCCGGCGGCGCTCGTGATCCTGCGGGGCGTGCTGGCCGAGGACGTCAAGCTCCCGGCCGCGATTTCGATGCGCCTGCCGGCCGCGTCGGGCGGTGCCGCCGCGGTTGCCTACTCGGCGAGCGCCGACGCCAACCTCCTCAACCTCAAGAGCGAGCAGGGAAAGACCGGCGACTACGTCGCGGTCAAGTTCGATCTGCCCGAGCGCTTCTTCCACATCGAGTTCTACGCGCCCATGGCGACGGGCGGGCGGGCGCGCAGCTTCCGCTACGAGTGGCCGGGCGATCTCGCCGTCGACCGTGCGACGGTCGTCGTGCAGGAGCCTGCGGCGGCCGAAGGAATCGTCGTCGAGCCGAATCTCGCGGAGAGGTCGACCGGCAGCGAAGGCCTCACCTACCGCGTCGGCGACTTGGGCGCGCTCCCCGCCGGCAAGGCGGTGCCCATCGCCATCACGTACACCAAGTCTGACGCGCGGCCGTCGGTGGACATCAAGGGCATTCGCACGGCGCAGGCCGCGCCTTCGTCCGCGGCAGCGGCGCCCGCAGCGCCGACTTCGAACGCGACGGGCCTGCCGGAATGGGTTGTGCCAGCCGGCGCGTTCGCTGCGCTCAGCATCGTCGGTGTGCTGCTGGTGCTCCTCGCGTGGCGGCGTCGGGCCGCCGCGCCGCCTGCCGCGCAGCGGCCCGCGGGCTTCTGCACGAAGTGCGGCGCGCCGCTCGCCGCGGGCGCCAACTTCTGCGGCAAGTGCGGGACGAAGGCCGCGGCGGCGCGGTAGCGGTCAGCTCCGCTTCAAGCGGTACAGCATCTCGCCCGCGCGCGGCACGACGAGGATGCCCTCGTCCTCGCGGCCCTGCCACGCCGCGATGTCGATCGACGCCGGATCGCGATAGCCCAGGTTGATCTTCCGGCAGCGTGCTTCGCAGATGCCGGTGGCGAGCGTCACCGTGACGCGCGGTGTTTCCACGCCGGTCGCCCTGTCGTACGCGCCGAGCCCCTTCACGTGCGTGGAGTGCGCGAGGACACCGCCCGGGTAATTCGCGAAGCGCTCCGGCTGCGCGGTGAAGTAGTCGCGGCAGTGATAGCCGACTTCCTCGAGGATCTTTCCGTGCGTGACGCTCACCTCGCGGATGTGCGGCGCGTAGATGATCACCTCGCCGCCGTCGGCGACCACGGGCTCGATCTTGTACATGCCTTTGCCCGCGGTCCAGACGTCGGCGTACATCGGCGGCATCACCGACAGCACGGTCTTCATCGGGCGGTCGAGCCACACGATGTGCCGCCGCGCGGACAGCGCCGCGGCTTTCTCCCACGCATCGCGCGCGTCGCCGAAGTAGAGGCCGGCGATGCCCTGCGCGGTGACCACCAGCGCCGCGCAAACAGTCGGCACCGTGACCATGGACGCCGCGCGGTCGATCACCGCGCGCACCGGCGTGTAGCCCGAGCCGATCACCTCGTAGTTGGTGATGAGCGCGCCGAGCCAATGGGTGAAATTGATGACGTCCGCGCCGGCAATGCCGGGGAAGAAGTACTTGTTGCCGCCGGAGAACCCGACGACCTCGTGCGGGAACACGGGCCCGCAGATCACGAGCTGGTCGTAGTCGAAGATGCGCTTGTTGAGCGCCACGGGCACGGCCTGCTCGAGGCGTCCGCCGGACAGTCGCGCGATCTCGTCCGCGGCGATCGTGCCGATGGTGCGAAACGTCCCGGGGTCGTCCCACGCGTGATTGAATACCCGCGAGGTGCCGGCGCGTCCGTCCTCGACGGCCACGCCGAGGTGTGCGGACAGGGCTGCATCGCTCATCGGCTGGTGCGTGCCGAGCGCGATGAGGAAATCCACCGCCGCGGCGCGCCCCGCCAGCGCGTCGCGGACCAGCGCGAACATCCGCGGCATCGGCATCGTTCGCGTGCCGTCCGGAATGATGAACAGGATGCGCTTGCCCTCGGGCCGCAAGGCGAGAAGGCCCTCGCGCACGATGTCGCGCACTTCCTCGTCGGCGAGATAGCGATCCGCGTATCCCGCGCCGATCGTGCCGGGACGGCTGCCTTCGTCCATCGGTGCAGTCGCTCAGGGCCGGACGTACGCCCAGCCCTGCTGTTGCTTCTGCATGATCTCGACCACGCCCGCGGACACGTAGCCGACCTTCGAAAGCATGTCCTCCTTGGCGAGCTTCTGGCCGCGCATCGTGTTCTCGCAGGCGAGCACTTTCACGCCGTCCGAGACCGCTTCGCCGACACGGTTGCCGACCACCGAATCGGCCTTGAGCATGCCGATGCCGGGACCATAGGCCACGATCTCTATGTCGACGTTCGCGGCGCCGAGGTCGGCCTGGATGTTCTTCGCGTTGTTGAGCGCGAGGTTCCACTTCGCGGGGTCGGCGTCGCTCACCTGCATCACGACACGGTTGCGGGCCGTCGCCTGCTGGGCGTGGAGGGGCGCGGCAGCCGCGACCAGCGCGGCGAGGGCGATCAATAGGAACGGTTTCGGCATCGCAGGACCCTTCGGCAGCCGGGATGGCCTGACGATCTTACCGCTACAATGCCGTGATGCCTACCGAGCTCCTCTTTCGCGACGACGCCTACGCGCGCGAAGCCACCGCGCGTGTCACGGGTATCGACGAGCGCGGGGTTTGCCTCGACCGTACGATCTTCTATCCGATGGGCGGCGGCCAGCAGGGCGACAGCGGCGCGCTGGTTCGCGCCGGCGGCGAGCGCGTTGCGTTGATCGACACGCGCAAGGGCGAGTCGCCCGACAGCGTGCTGCACGTCCTCGCCCCTGGCTCGCCGGCACTCGAGGTGGGCGAGACGGTGTCGCTGGCGCTCGACTGGGAGCGGCGCTACGCGCTCATGCGCTTGCACACGGCGCTGCACGTGATGTCGTGCGTCGTCGTCGCCCCCGTGACCGGCGGCAACATCGCACCGGACAAGGCGCGGCTCGATTTCGACATCGACATGAGCCTGCTCGATGCCGCGCGGATCGAGCGCGAGACGAACGCGCTGATAGCGCGCAATGTCGAGACGGAGACAGTGTGGATCACCGACGCCGAGCTCGATGCGCGCCCCGAGCTCGTGAAGACGATGAGTGTCACGCCGCCGCGCGGCACCGGGAGGGTGCGCCTCGTGAAGATCCCCGGCATCGATCTCCAGCCCTGCGGCGGCACGCACGTGCGCAACATCGGCGAGATCGGCGCAATCCGCGTGCTCAAGATCCGCAGCGAGGGGCGCCGCAACCGCCGCGTCGAGATCGGGCTTGCGTAGCGGCTGCCGGGGACGCGGCCGGGTAACCCGAAGGGCGCCCGGTTCTCGTGAAGCCCGGGGGTCACCCGGCTCGCTTCCCTCTCGTCGATAGGCGCTCGGCTTGCCCGCGTGCTCGCGTCAATGCTCGCCCAGCTTGCGGCGCACGCGGCGAAGCAGCATCGCCAGTGCGATGACGACGATGGGAATCGCTGCGGCCATCGCGATCTCCGGATCGAGCGCAACCCCGCCCGCCTTCAGGCCCTTGGCGGCATAGCCGACGAGCCCGACGACGTAATACGTGATCGCCGCGACCGAAAGGCCCTCGACGGTCTGCTGCAACCGAAGCTGCAGCTTCGCGCGCTGGTCCATCGACGCGAGCAGCGACTGGTTCTGCTTTTCGCGGGCGATTTCGACGCGCGTCGAGAGGAGCCCGCTCGCCTGGGCAACGCGATCGGAGAGCCCGCGCAGGCGCTCCGACACCGAAAAGCACGTCGCCATCGCGGGCGCGAGCCGGCGTTCCATGAATTCGTCGATCGTCTGAATGCCCGGAAGCGAGCGCTCCTTCAACTCGGCGATCCGCGCCCGGACGAGCTCGTAATACGCACGGCTCGCGCCGAAGCGATACTGGCTAGCGACGATCGCGCTCTCGACGGCGGCCGCGAGGCCGGTGAGCTTGGCGAGGAGGGCTTCGTCGCCACCCTCGTCGCGCGCGATCTGTGCGGTAAGCGTGGCGAGCGAGCGCTCGATCGCGGCGATCTGCGGCGCATGGGACCGTGCGACCGGCAGCGCGAGCAGCGCCATCACGCGATACGACTCGATCTCGAAGAGCCGCTGCAACATCCGCCCCGCCTGCCGCGGCACGAGGTGTCGATCGAGCACGAGGAAGCGCACGAAGCCGTCGCCATCGATCTGGAAATCGGTGAAGGCAACTCCGGCGCCCGTTCCGCCGATCTCGGCGCCGACGACGACGTTGCCGCCGAAGTGGGCGTCGACGTAATCGCTGTCGGCGGTCTGGAAGGCGAACTTGGCGAGCTTCGCCCGCGCGGCGACGATCGTCTTTCCGCGGATCGCTGCGAGCCATCCGTCGGGAAGCGCGGAGCAGGCGAGCTCGCCGAAGCCCTCTTCGCCGTCGCCCGGCGCGAAGAACGTGTATCCGGAGAACTCGGTGTGCCGCTCCCACTTGACGCGAACGGGCCCGAGCGACGCGCTGAAGTGGGCCGCGTCGGCCATCGGGGGGGCCACGTTGAAGCTGCGGCAGAGCTCGACTAGGTGGACGATCTCGCGCTCGCGCTCGTCGCGGTCGAAGGTCAGTGCGAGATACTCGGCGCGCTGCGGCGTTTGCAACGCCTCGTAGGGTCGTGCGTGCACCTCGTTCGCGACCGCGACGCGCTCCGGATGATCGGGGGGCAGGCGCTCGGCGCGCCTGTCGCGCGCAGGGGCGCGGGGGTCGTCGTTCATGGTTCCGCGATGAATATTGTCAACAAAATTGACAAATTGGGAGGCGCGGCGGGTGGCCGACGTCAGTAGCGGACCACCGCCCGAATCGATTTTCCTTCGTGCATCAGGTCGAATCCCTCGTTGATGCGCTCGAGCGGCAGCACGTGCGTGATGAGATCGTCGATGTTGATGCGTCCGTCCATGTACCAGTCGACGATCTTCGGGACGTCGGTCCGCCCGCGCGCGCCGCCGAACGCGGTTCCCTTCCAGACACGTCCGGTCACGAGCTGGAACGGCCGCGTCCGAATCTCCTGGCCGGCGCCCGCAACGCCGATGATCACCGAGATGCCCCATCCGCGGTGGCAGCATTCGAGCGCCTGGCGCATCACGTCGACGTTCCCGATGCATTCGAAGCTGTAGTCGGCGCCGCCGCCGGTGAGTTCGATGAGGCGCGGGACGAGATCGCCCGCGACGTCGCGCGGATTGACGAAGTGCGTGAGGCCGAACTTGCGCGCCAGCGTCTCCCGCGCGGGATTGACGTCGACGCCGACGATCATGCTTGCGCCCGCCATCCGCGCGCCCTGGATAACGTTCAGGCCGATCCCGCCGAGGCCGAACACGACGACGCTCGCACCCGGTTCGACTTTCGCGGTGTTGATGACCGCGCCGATGCCGGTCGTCACGCCGCAGCCGATGTAGCAGACCTTGTCGAACGGCGCATCCTCGCGGATCTTCGCCACCGCAATCTCCGGCAGCACCGTGAAGTTCGCGAACGTCGAGCAGCCCATGTAGTGATGCAGCTTCTCGCCCCCGAGCGAAAAGCGGCTGGTGCCGTCGGGCATCACGCCCCTTCCTTGCGTCGCGCGAATCGCGGTGCAGAGATTCGTCTTCCGCGACAGGCACGCCTTGCACTGCCGGCACTCCGGCGTATAGAGCGGAATCACATGATCGCCCTTGCGCACGCTCGTGACTCCCGGACCGAAGTCGACGACGATTCCCGCTCCTTCGTGGCCGAGGATCGCTGGAAACAACCCCTCAGGATCCGCACCCGAGCGCGTGAACTCGTCGGTGTGGCATATTCCCGTCGCCTTGATCTCGATCAGCACCTCGCCCGCCTTCGGGCCGGCGAGCTGCACGGTCTCGATCGTCAGGGGCGCCCCTGCCTTGTGGGCGACTGCAGCACGAACATCCATCGGCGCATCTCCGGAGGTCGGTCGTCAGGATAACGGTTGAGCAACAGGTCGGCGCGCACCTGAAGCGCCCAGCGGGCAGGCTACTTCGTTCCCTCGGCCGGCAATGCCTGTTTCAGCTGGGCGATTGTCCGCTCCATCGCGTCCTGCCCGGCGGCGATGTCCTTGCGCGCGGCGGTAGTCAAATTGAAGCCGTGGCCGACGCCGTTGTACTCATGCAGCGCGAGCATCGGCGGCGAAGAAGCTTTGGCAGCGTCGGCGAGTTGACGCGCCATCTCGATCAGGCAGCAGTCCTTGTAGGTGTCCGCAGTGCCGGCGTACATCTGCACGGGGACCTTGATCTTGGCGACGAAGTCGGAGGGATCCTTGATCCAGCCTGTGTACGGATAGCCGACGACCACTGTCGCGACGAGGTCCGGCATCTTCGCTGCGTAGGCCAGCGCGGTAGCGCCCCCAAGCGAGTAGCCGACCACGCCGACCTTGCCGGGCAGTGCGTGCGCGCCCGCCTGGGCATGCGTGATGACGTCTTTCACCATGTTCCAGGCCCGGCGCGTGTCCTTGATCCAGAAGTCGTTGCCGTCGACCAGCACGACATCGAAACCGGCGTCGGCAATCTGCTGCGCCGTCGTCGTGTAGGAGGCGGCGCCGCTTTGCCCGGAGATGACGACGACGACACGCCCGCTTCCCGACTTTGGCGCGAACTCCCGCTGCAGGGGACTCGCGTCCTGGGCATTGCCGCACAGCGAGAGAGCGGCGAGCGCGGCTACGACAAAGCGGAAGACATTCAGCATGGCCGACCCCTTGCAAGTTCGCGCCGCCTGCTCCCGGCGCATCGTGATGTTACGGAAAAGCCTCGGGGCGGCAAGCGCGGACGGCCCTGTGCGGGTGCCGCCCTCTCAATCTCCGCTGGAAAGCCGACGCATAGGCTACCGCGACGGCCATGGACCGTCCATCGTGATCCGGCTTGCCGAGGGAAGCAGTTCGGCGCAGCGACTCGTCGCCGAAGCGGCGTCGCGATCCCCGCCACGAAGCGCCGGTCCCGGGACGCCTTCAGGAACTCTGTCGGCGCCTAATCACTGCCCGGAATCATCCGAGCGGCCGTGCTTGCGGCGGAGGGCGAGCCGGCCGACCGCGGGCGTCGCCGTTCGCCTCCGCGAAACAGGAGAGGCAGCACGCCGCGCGCGGGCAGGCAGGCCATCGCGACCCCTGACGAGATCGCGGCGATCGCGATCCACTCGAGGCCCGAAACGCGGTCATCGGCGATCCACAGCGCGCAGAGCGCGCCGAGAACGGGCACCAGCGCCGAGAGCACGCCGACGGTCTGACTGCCTACTGCGAGGACCGCGTAGTTGATCGCGAAGGCCACGCCGCAGCCGAAGACGACACCCTGGAAAACGATCTGCCACGCGAGCTCTTCGGGTCTAGCGCTCGCGATCGCGCTAGCGGCGAAGAAGTAATGCCAGGGTGCGACGACCATCGCCGACGCGACGCAGACGAGCGCGGCAGCCAGCACCGGATCGAGGCGCCGCCGCTGGATATAGACGAGGTAGGTCGCGCCCAGCGCCGAGGCTGCGAGGAACATCGCGTCGCCGATCACCGCCGTCGCGAGCGAGTGACCGCGGTACGACGCTGCCAGGATCAGCGCAACGCCGCCGACGATGACCGCGATACCGGCAAGGCGCTTCGAATCGACTTCGATCCGGTAGGCGACGAAACCGATCAGCGCGATCCAAGCGGCGATCGCTCCCGGCCCGAGCGCTGCAGCGTGGCTCGCCGGGGCATATTGCAGCCCGAACACCACGCAGCCCGCCATTCCCCATCCGTGCAGGAACGACAGCGGAAGCGCGGCCAGCCATTCGCAGCGGCGAATCTCGTGCGCATGCAGGACGAGGTACGGAACGAACAGCAGCCCGCTCGCGCCAAGGCGGAAGAGCAGGATGTCGGCCGGCGTGAGCGTGGTGGTGACGCTCGAGCGCGTGAGCGCCGGATAGGCCGCAGTCACGAGGACGACGGCGAGCGCCGCCGCGTAGCCCAGCAGCATGCTCTTGCGGTCGCGCGGCGAAGAGACGATGGCTTTCATCGATTGGTCGCCTTTCATCGGAGGTCGGTTCATACGTGGACTTTGCGTGCTGTCAGACCGAGGATTCGTCGCTCGAGGCATCGGCATCGCCGACGGCCTCCGCCGCATGCCGGCCCCGCTTGCGGACGCGCGACGCATACGAGCCGACGGGACGGTAGTGACCGCGGTTGGGCTTGACGATGGTTTCGCGATACGCGTTCCACTCGTCGGGCGAGAGCGCAGCCAGCTCGTCGACGACCTTGAACGCGCGCAGGTTCGCCTCCGAATACGTTTCGCGCAGCAGCGGCTGCACCTGCAGCAGCGGCTTCTTGTGGTTGATCTCGATGGGCCGGTCCGTCGCGGTGAGCCGCAGGTTGATGAACAGCGGTCCGAACCAGCGATCGGCCTCGAGAATCCCCTCGTAGCACTCGTACGATTGGCTTCGCGGCAGGTTGACCGGCGGGCGGACCAGCAGGCTCCATCCAGGCGCCGTCTTCACGAACAGGCCCGACCAGACCTGCACGACGCCGGGAAAGAAGCTTCGGGTCAGAAACGGCGGCGCATAGCCGCGGATGTCCTCGGGCGCCGCACGGTCGAAGTGCTCCGGAAACTCCGGGAAATGCTCCGACGTCAGCGGAAACCAGGCGTCGGCATCGTCGTACGACCAGATCACGTCGGTGCCGTCCCATTGAAGGTGGAACGTCATCGGCGGAAACACGTACCAGCCGAAGGCGGACGCCGACGTGAGCGCCTCGCAGTATTGAAATGCGGCCGTCGGAATGACGCCAAGTGCCGAGCGATCGGCGCGCATGGGTTCGAAGCTCTGCGGAATCGCCCGGTAGAACGTCACGGTCGGCTCGGCAGATCCGCTTGGGGAAGGCGCGATGGTCACGAGTTGCTTCCTTTACGAAACGGCCTCGAACGGGCAGGAACGCGGGTTCGCGTCCGTGCCCGCTCGAGAAACGCAATACGGGTCGTTGTCACACGCTATCAGCGGGACGGCGATCCCTTCCCCCTGGCGATCGCGACCTTCGGGGCGATCGCGCCGGTTCCGACCTCGACGTTGACCGGCGCCGCGGCCTTCCGGCGAGCGATCGCGACCTTCGGGGCGATCGCCCCAGTCCCTACCTCGACCTTTACGGGCAGGGGCCCGGAACGACGGACGATCCGCGATTGGCGAGTTGTGACGAATGCATTCATTTTCCGCTCCTAGAGTTGAAAGAAGGTCGGCCCAGGACGGGCCGCCCGCAGTCAACCTAGAGCGGCATTTCGGAAAGTGTCAATCCACGTATCCCACCCGTTCAGGTGGGATTCGGGAAACGCGGCGAATCAATGCGCCCCGCGGACCCTTCAGGCGCAATCCGTTGCGCCCACCTCTTCTTCGTCGTCGTCGTTGCGCAACGCCCCGGCGTGCGCGCGCTTCAGGAGCTCCCGCTCCACTGCCTTGCGGTTGTGGACCTTGAGCCGTGCAAAGACCTGCTTCACGTGATAACTCGCGGTATTTAGCTTAAGCGACAGCGAGCGAGCGATCTCCTGGTTGCTCCTTCCGTCGGCGAGCAACAGCGCGACCTCGCGCTGCTGCGGCGAAAGGCCCGAGGCCCCCGTGCCGCGCACGAGCGCCAGTGCGCGAGGCTCCGTTCGGCCGATCAACACGCCGACGTGGTCGGGACGACGCTCGTCCACGTCGGGCATTCGATAGGCGCGGATCCGGAAGCGGCCCCACGGGGAATGATGCTCCGAATCGACGAGAGCAAGCGGCGCGCCGTCCGCGGCAGTCAGGCGCGCGCAGATGCGCTGCAGGAACTCAGCCACGGTCGGCTGCTCGTCGTGCGCTCCCCGCGGCGTCACCTCCTGGATCGCAAGCATGCGCACGAGGCGCGACCAGTCGGGCGGCGCGCTCACGAGCGTTCCGTCGATTGCGACAATCCCGAGCCACTCCTCGACGACCTCGGCGGGCACCGCCACCTCGCCCGCCGGTGCCGCAGGCCGCAATCCGACCGACAAATAACGAAGAAGCCCCCGCAGCGCGTCCTGGTCGCGGCGTCCGAACTCGGGATCGTGCTCGCCGCGATAGATGCTGATCTGGCCGATCGGCCGCGTCGGATCGCGCAGCACGCCGTAGAGGATCTGATAGGCGTCCAGGCGCGAGAGCACGCCGCGGAAATAGTCGCTCTCCTGCTCGACCTTCGTGTACCTGTGGACCGACACCGGGTCTGACGCGGAGGCCCTTGCGGCGAACGCCCTCGGGAAGCCCGTCACCGGCTGCTGATAGTGCTTCTGGTAATAGCGCTCCATCGCGTCGGGAGGCAGCAGCCTCTCGGCGTAGAGGCCCGTCATCTCGAAGCGCTCGTCGACCCAGAACACCGCCGCCGAGTGCGATGGGATGACCTGCCGCAACGCAGGCAGCAGCGACGGCGCTAGGGTCTGCGCCGGCAACCCCAGGCCGCAGAGCTTGCGAATCAAAACCAGATCACGGTTATGCGTCATGGCGCGTGCGCCAATTTGCTACCGACACGGCGCCGCCAGCGGTCGCCCTGTCCGCCGGACTCCCCTGCGGGCAAGCATCGCGAAATTCAGCTGGTTTCCCCTCATGGAAACAAGCACTTGCCGCTCGCGACTCCACCCGCTCGGCGTTTGCACAGCTACTCTCCCAATGCATCATAATAGGCTTGTCGCTACATTGTGCTGCAATGCGGCTGGAGTGATTCATGGGGAGCCAACGCGACGCCCGGGGGAGCGACGATTCGAACGCGGGCGGGCTGTACTACACCGCCAGGACCGTGGTCTTTGCGGATGTCGTCGAATCGGTTCGCCTGATCCAGCGCGACGAGTTCACCGCCGCCAAGCGGATGCGTTCGCTGCTTCTCGAAGCGGCGCACGACATCGTCCCGAGGAACTACGGTCATCTGCTGCAACGGTTGGGCGACGGGCTGATGCTCGACTTCAGCCACCCGCGCGACGCCGCCGCGTGCGCGCGGGCGCTCCACCAGCGTTGCGCGGACCTCTCGGCGAATCTGCCGACCGATGATCGGGTGCTGCTGCGCATCGGCATCCACGCCGCGGACATTCTTACCGACGACGTTGCCTTCTACGGGCACGGCGTCAACGTTGCGGCGCGGCTCGCGGCGCTGGCGGGACCCGGGGAGACCGTCGTTTCGGCGGCCGCACGCGATGGGCTCACTGCCGGTCTCGACGGCGACATCGAGGATCTCGGCAGCTGTCATCTCAAGAACATCGAGACGCCGATGCGCGCGTATCGGCTGGGGCCGCGCAACGCACTCGTGCAGGCGCAGGACGAACAGCTCAGGCTCCGGCCGACCCTCGCCGTCATTCCGTTCGCGCTGCGCGGCGGCGGACGCGAGTTCCTGTCGATCGGCGAAATCATCGCCGACGAGGTGATCGCGGCGTTTTCGCAGGCGCCGGAGCTGCGCGTGGTGTCGCGGCTTTCGACGACCGCGTTTCGCGGCCGGAAGCTGCAGCTCGACGACGTCCGCGGTTTTCTCGGCGCGACGTACGTGCTGTCCGGCGGGTACCGCGTAGCGGACGATGCTCTGCTCGTCAACGTCGAGCTCGCCGACACGCGGACCCGCGAAGTGCTGTGGGCGAAGGGCCTTCGAGCCAAAGTGAGCGGGCTTCTCGCGCAGGACGACGATCTCGTGGGTTCGCTCGTCGCCGGCGCGAGCCACGCGATCATGAGCACGGAGATCGCGCAGACCGCGACACGGGCACTGCCGACGCTCGACGGCGGCACGCTGCTCCTCGGCGGGATCGGGCTGATGCATCGCAGCGACCGCCGCGACTTCGACAAGAGCCGGCGCGCGTTCGAGCACTTGATCGAGCGCTACCCGCGCTACCCCGCGCCCTACGCGTACCTTGCCGAATGGCATGTGTTCAAGGTTGCGCAGGGCTGGTTCGAGAACCTGGATCAGGAGGCGGCTTCCGCGCTCGACCGCATCAACCGCGCGCTCGACATCGACGCCGAAGACTCCCTCGCGCTGACCGTCAACGGCATGGTCCACACGAACCTGCTGCGCAAGCACGACGTCGCGAAGCGCAGCTACGATCTCGCGCTGCAGAGAAATCCCAACGCGTGCCTCGCCTGGCTGCACCGGGGCACGCTGTACGCATTCCAGGGGCGGGGCCGCGAAGCGATGGAGCAAACCGAGCGCGCGGTCTCGCTGTCGCCGCTCGACCCGTGGCGCTACTACTACGACACGCTCTGCGCGACGGCCGCGCTGTCGGCGCGCGAATACGAGCGCGCGATCTCGCTCGCGCGCCGGTCGCTGCGGGCCAACCGGACGCACGCGTCGACGCTGCGCGTCATCGCCATCGCCGCCTCCGAGCTCGGACGCATGACCGAAGCGCGCGACAGCGTTGCCGAGCTGCGCGAGCTCGACCCCTCGCTCACGGTGAGCGGCTATCTCGCGCGCTCGCCCGCGCGGAACTTCGAAACAAGCAGGATCTGGGCGGAGGCGCTGCGCCGCGCGGAGCTGCCGGCGTAGCAGCGCGACGGCCAACGCGTCCCGCGGCCACGACCGCCAGGTTGGGAGCTCAGACGTTCGACTCGCCGTGAAGCGGGGCGCGCTTCGCGATATCGGCCTCGACCTGCACGCGGCTGCGCTCGTAAATGACCTGGCGGCCCATTGCGCTGCCGACGTACGCACGCGCGTCGGCGGTGGGCTTGAGCTCGCAGAATACGCTGTGAGTTCCTTCGCCAAGGATCACATGGATTCGATCGGCGTTCTTGCTGAGCACGACCACTTCGATCGCCGTCCCGTCGCTGGCGCGGAGCGAGATCGTCTCCCGTTCAGCAGGTCTGTCCTCTCCGGTGGGCGAGTTGGCGAGCGGGCGCGGCGGAACCATCAGGGCTTCATCGAATGACGACAATTCCGAGGGTACTACCGAGACGCGTCGCATCGGATGGGCGAAATCCCACCTGTTCGGGTGGGATTTGGCGATTCGCGATGGCGCGCTCGGGCGCGATGCGGGTCCGGATCCTATGCTCGCCGAAAGCGACTCGGGGTCTCGTTCGCGGTCCGGCGCTTGAAAGACGACGGGGGGAGCCATGCCTGAACAGCACGCGGCAACGGCGATGCGATTGGCGCCGAGGGAGTACAAAACCGAGCCTGCGGGCCATTATGGGACGCCCAAGGAAATCTGGGGCTTCCGCACCCGGGCGATCCGGGGATCGCCAGTCGCGGCGGCGCGCGCGTTTCTCGCAGCCAACGCCGCGCTCTTCGAGCTGCATCCCGATCTTCGCGGGATCCGCTTTCGCAAGCGGATGTCCAGTCTCGGCGCACATCACGTCGTCTATCAGCAGATGCACGACGGTCGCCGCGTGCACCGCGGATACGTATCGGTGCACATGGATCGATCGGAACGGGTGTATCTCGCGAAGAATCGATTCATGCCCGTCCGGCTCCTGCCTTCGTCCTTCGAAGATCGGATCGGACGCGCGAGAGCGCTAACGCGCGCGCGCGAGGCGCTTGCGCACAACGAGCGACCATCGAAGCTCGCGGGCGCGCCCGAGCAGCTGTGGTTTCCCCGCGAGAGGGAGCTCGTCCCGGCGTGGAAGGTGCGGCTGGTGCGGGAGGGCCCCCGCGAGGAATGGATCGTCTATGTGAACGCCCTCACGCACGGCATCCTCAGCAAGTACGACAATCTCTCGGAGAGCGCGTCGGGACGCGGCATGGTGTTCTACCCGAGTCCCGTGATCGCGCTGGGCGGTCACCGCGGGCTCGTCAGCGCTGGCGGCGTCCCGCTGCGGCCGCCGCTCGAAGCCTACCGCGTCGTTCCGCTTCGCGACCTCGAACGAGGCAGCCTGTGCGGACCCCGAGTGAGAGTGACGTCGCGATCCGGCCGCTCGGTGCGCCGGCGCGACGGCGAATTCATGTTCGAGTCGTACGAACCCGGATTCGAGGACGTGATGGTCTACTACCACGTGGACGCGGCGATTCGCTATCTCGGGCAGCTCGGTTATCGAGGTCCGCGCGCGATCTTCGAGGCTCCGCTCACCGCGAACGCGCGCGGGACCCGCGATGACAACTCGTGGTACAGCCCGACGTACAAGAGCCTCACGTTCGGAACCGGCGGCGTCGACGACGCCGAGGACGCGGAGACCATTCTGCACGAGCTGGGGCATGCGATTCAGGATGCCATCTGCCCCGACTTCGGCCAGTCGGAGCAGGCTGCGGCCATGGGCGAAGGCTTCGGCGACTACTTCGCCGCGAGCTACTTCGACCCGGTGAAGCCCGCCGCTTACCGCACGTCGGTCATGACCTGGGACGGTCTCGAGGCCGGACTGGATGCCGGGCTCCATCCGCCGTGCCTGCGGCGCGTCGACAAGCGATCGACCGCCAAGGAGTTCCGAAGCGGCGGGGACGAACATGCGAACGGGCAGATCTGGTCGGCCACGCTCTGGGAGGTGCGACTGGCGCTGGGGCGCGACACTGCAGCGCGAGTGATTGTCGAAAGCCATTTCCAGCTCGACGGATTCACGACCTTCGTGCGCGGCGCGCGCGCCATTCTCGACGCCGATCGCAATCTCGAGGGCGGGCGGCACGTGGACACGCTGAAGAAGATATTCGCGAAGCGGAAGATCGCTCCTGTCGCGTAGCCGGCGGTCGGCCACGCGCTGCTCGCGCGAGCGGGCCGACCGAGACGGCCGTCAGCCTTCGCCCTCTGCCGTCGACGATTCGAGCGCGGCGTAAGCGCGCTCGACGAGCCTCGGTGCGTCCATTCGCTTCGCCCAATCGGCGAACTGATCGGTAGGCCCGGCCCAGCGCAGCGCGTCGACCTTCTGGAAGAGCGCTGCGTCCGTCCTTAGCGTCGCGAGCTTCTTGAACAACAGCGCAAGGTCGCGCTTGTCGCCCAGCACATCGGCGGGGAACGCCTCGATCGGCCCATGACGGTTGAGCAGACGCGCGGCCGTCGCCGCCCCGATGCCGGGAAGGCCCGGATAGCCGTCGGCAGAATCGCCGACGAGCGCGAGGTAATCGGCGATCAGCTCGGGGCCGACACCGAACTTCTGCCGCACGCCCTCGGCATCGAAGATCCTCTGCGCGCGCCGATCCATCTGGACAACGCAGTCGCCGCGGACACATTGCGCGAGGTCCTTGTCGACGGTCCAGATGCAGACCTTCTCGACGTGCTTGTCCTCGGAAGCGATGCGCGCGGCCGAGGCGAGCGCGTCGTCGGCTTCCAGCTCGACCATCGGCCACACGACGATACCCATCGCGGAGAGGGCCTTCTCGAGCGGGTGGAATTGGGCGAACAGCGCGGGCTCGATCCCCGCGCCCGTCTTGTAGCCGTCCCAGAGCTCGTTGCGGAACGACTCGATCACGTGATCCGTCGCGACACCGACGTGCGT
>DATKMY010000151.1:0-5057 GCA_035541655.1 Casimicrobiaceae bacterium
GGTAGAGCGGCACCACGTCCTGGGGATTCGACGCCAGGAAGTACGGCGCGCCGGGGCCGAGGTGCAGGAGCTGCGACCAGAGGTGGTCGGCGGCGAGCTCGCGCAGGCCGAGGCCGCGTACCGTGAGATCCTCGCGCACACTCCCTGGCACTTCGACGCGCTGCATCTGCTCGGTATCGTGCGGATGCAGCGAGGCGAGCATCGGGACGCCATCGAGCTGATCCGCAAGGCGGTCGACATCGATCCCCGAAATCCGAACAAGGCGGCGGCATTGGCGAACCTCGGCATCGCGCTCTCGGAAACGGGGCGCGCGGCCGAAGCGCTCGATGCGTTCGAGAAGTCGCTGGCGCTCGCACCGCGCAACGCGCAGACGCTCTACAACCTCGGCAACGCGCAGCTCGCGCTCCGCGACTACGACAACGCGCTCGCATCCTACGATCGCGCGCTCGCGCTCAAGCCCGACTATGTCGCGGCGCTCAACAACCGTGGCAACGCGCTCGCCGCGCTGCGCCGTGCGGCGGAAGCGCTCGTAAGCTTCGACCGTGCAATTGCGATCGCCCCCGATTCCGCCGACGCGCTCAACAATCGCGCCGACGCACTGCTCACGCTGCAGCGACCCGACGAAGCGCTCGCGAGCGCCGACCGGGCGCTTCTCTTGAGGCCCGGATTCGCCGACGCGATCAACAGCCGCGGCAATGCGCTGCGGGCGCTCAAGCGCTACGACGAAGCGGCGCGCGCGTTCGCCGAGCTCGCCGGCGCCGGACCCCGCTTCGACCACGCGCTGGGCGAGCTCGTCGACTCCGAGTTGCGAGCCAGCGATTGGACGAATTTCGCCGCGCATGCGGCGCAGGTCACCGCAGCGGTCTCCGCTGGCCGGAGGGCGGCGCTTCCGTGGGTGTTCCTCGCCATCTCGGGGTCGGGTGCCGCCCAGCTCGCTTGTGCGCGGACGTTCGTTGCAGAGCGCCATCCCGCTTCCGCCTCACCTCTGTGGCGGGGCGAACGCTATCGCCACGACAGGATCCGCGTCGCGTACCTATCGGCGGACTTCCACGAGCATGCGACGGCACATCTGATGGCCGGGCTCTTCGAAGCGCACGACGCGACGCGTTTCGAAATCACCGCCGTGTCGTTCGGGCCGGACGCGAACGACTCGATGCGCGAGCGGTTGCGCCGGGCGTTCCCGCGCTTCCTCGACGTCCGCGAGCGCAGCGACCGCGACGTCGCGCAGGCGCTGCGCGACCTCGAGATCGACATCGCCGTCGACTTGAAGGGGTTCACGGCGGGGAGTCGCACGGGGATCCTCGCGTTTCGCCCTGCGCCGCTACAGCTCAACTATCTCGGCTACCCGGGAACGATGGGCGCGCCCTACGTCGACTACATCGTCGCCGACCGCCTCGTGATTCCCGCGGATCGGGAACACCACTACACCGAGAAGATCGCGCGCCTGCCCGACGCCTACCAGGTCAACGACGCGACGCGACCGATCGCCGAGGCGACCCCGACGCGCACGGAGGCCGGTCTGCCGGAAGCCGGCTTCGTCTTCTGCTGCTTCAACAGCAACTACAAGATCACGCCCGAGATCTTCGCGATCTGGATGCGCCTTCTCGAGCGTGTACCGGGCAGCGTGCTGTGGCTTCTCGAGGCGAATGCGATCGCGCAAGCGAACCTGCGCCGCGAAGCGGAGCGCCGCGGCATTGCGGCCGATCGCCTCATTTTCGCGCCGACGCTTCCTCCCGACGAGCACCTGGCGCGCCACCGCCTCGCCGACCTCTTTCTCGATACGCGGCCGGTCAATGCGCACACGACCGCGAGCGATGCGCTGTGGGCCGGACTGCCGCTGGTCACGTGCGCCGACGACGCGTTCGCCGGGCGCGTCGCGGCGAGTCTTCTTCATGCCGTGGGGCTTCCGGAGCTCGCTGCACGCGATCCGCAGGCGTACGAGTCGATCGCGCTTCGCGTCGCGACCACGCCGTCGCTGCTTGCGGAGTTGCGCGCTCGCCTCGCGCGAAACCGCGCGACGCATCCGCTCTTCGACACCGGGCGATATCGTCGTCATCTCGAGGCGGCGTACACGACGATGTGGGAGCGCCATCAGGGCGGGCTCCCGCCGGCGACCTTCGACGTGGCGCCGCTCGGGTTGATCGAGACGGGGACGCAATGACCGGTTCGGGGTGACGGCGCCATGTCGGGCGCGAGACGCGAGGAGCGTCGATGAAAGCGCTCGGGGACGCTGACGGTGGCCGGGAAGACGGTGACCGTCCTGCAATCGCAATGGCGGGTCACGCAGGGAGTCGTTGTGCGCCCCGGCACACGGCGAGCCGCACTCGCGCGTCGTCGCACCGCGTCCGGCGAACCCGCGGGCTGGCGCTGGCGCCTGCTCCTCGCACGCCGGAACTTTGCCGGACGTGGAGCGCCAAATAGCGGAGCAGCGCGACACCGGATCGGACTGGAAGCCATGACGGGCAGCTACGACGAAGAGAAGCGCACGGCACCGCTCGCCTTCTGGCGCTATGCGCACGACTACCTGCGCGGGGCCTCGAGTCTGTGCCACGGAGGCCGCACGCTGTGCATCGAGTCGCAGGTGCCGTATCACATGGTTGCGCAGGGCTTCGAATTCGCGCTGCACGCGTATCTCCGCTCCAGGGGCATGACCGCGGCGGAGATCCGCACCGGGCTGGGACACTCGCTCACGAAGGCGATGGCGCTCTGCGAGGTGCACGGCATGCCGCCCTTGCCCGAGCACTGGACGGGCGCCTTTAGCGATCTCGCCGCGTGTCACACCGATCGCGGCTTCGAGTATTTCGTCGCGGCCGAAGACGCCTATGCCGAGGTCTCGCCGCTCATAGATGCGGGCGTGTGGATTCTAGGCCATGTCGCGCCGATCGTCGCGGAACACTACGTTCGCAACCTCGGTCGCGAAGGCTCGCCCACTGCAGGCGAATTTGTCCGCAGCCTTCGCGCAGCGCTGAGCGCGATGGCGGACACGCGATCGCAGCAGCGCACGAGCGGCTAGGCTGCCAGCCGCGCAAGACTCGATTCTTCGTTTGCGCGCGCCGATCCGAACGGCGGGCTCACCCTTTTTATGTGGCGGTCGGTGCGCTTCGCAGCTTTTGGCCACCGATGCGGAGCGGGCGCGAATCACTCAGGAGTCGCGCGCCAGAAGAAGAGGGGTCGCGGTTGCGGCGCGACCCCTTCAGTTTTTGGTGGCGAACCAGGGACTCGAACCCCGGACCAAAGGATTATGATTCCTCTGCTCTAACCAGCTGAGCTAGTTCGCCAGGGGCGCGCATTATAGGCGATCCCGCTCGAAGCGGTCAAAGCCGCGTCAGGGTTTCTCCGCGAGCAGATGCTCGATCGACGCGACGAAGCCGCGCTGCGTGGGCTCCACCGCGCCCGGATAGCTGACGACTTTCGTTGCCGTGCGATCGACGACGTACTTGTGGAAGTTCCACTTCGGCGCTTCGCCGGTCGCCTCGACGAGGCTCGCGTAACGGCTGCGTCTCGAGTCGCGCGACACTCGTCTTCTCGAACATCGGAAACTCGACGCCGTAGGTCGTGCGGCAGAACCTCGGCGATCTCCTTGTTCGTGCCCGGCTCCTGCGAACCGAAATCGTTCGACGGAAATCCGATAACGACGAGGCCCCGATCTTTGTACCTTCGGTAGAGCCATCGCGGCGCCCGCGACCGATGCGGCGCAGGCTCGACCCGGCGCGCTCCGCGCATCCGATGCCCCGGACGAGGCGCATGGCCCTTCGGCGGTCATCCATCATTGTCCTGGACAACGTCCGCGCATGCGCTACGATAGGAGCCGGGGCAAGCCGCGTCAACCGTAGCGCGGCCAACGCATCCGATGAATCCCCCCGTCGAAAGCAGCGGAGTCACCCTGAACATCAGCGCGGTCGAGCGCGAATCGGGGCTGTCCAAGGACGTGCTGCGAATGTGGGAGCGCCGCTACGGCTTTCCGAAGCCCTCGCGCGACGAAAACGGTGAGCGGCAGTACTCGGTCGTGGAGGTCGCGAAGCTCCGCGCGGTCAAGCGGCTGATGGATGTCGGGATGCGCCCGGGCAAGATCATTCGCGCGACGCTCGATGAACTGAACGCGCTCGCCGACGGACGCATCGCGCCGCGCCGCGAGCACCCCACACCGGCAGCCGAGCGGGAGATTCTCGCGCTCCTCGCGAGCCACGATGCGGCCGCATTGCAGAACTCGCTCGCGAACCTCCTGATGCGCCAGGGGATTCAGCGCTTCGTTCTCGAGACGCTCGCCTCGCTCAACCACGCGGTGGGAGAGGCGTGGATGCGTGGAGAGGTCGCGGTTTTCGAGGAGCACTTCTACACCGAGCATGTCCAGATCGCGCTGCGCACGGCGATCAACGCCTTTCCGCGACAGCCCGGCCACCCAAGGGTGCTACTGACGACCTTTCCCGGCGAGCAGCATGGCGTTGGGCTCCTGATGGTCGAGGCGCTGCTCGTGCCCGAGGGCGCGCAGTGCGTCTCGCTCGGTGTGCAGACGCCGATCGAGGACATTCGGAGGGCGGCGCTTGCCTACGACGTCCACGTCGTCGCGCTGTCGTTTTCGGCGGCGTTCCCCGTTCGCCAGGCCGGAGACGGGCTTGCGGCGCTGCGCCGCCAGCTCCCGCCGAAGATCGCCCTTTGGGCGGGCGGCGAGATGACGCGACGCGTGCGAAAGGCACTGCCCGGCGTCACTTTGATCGCGGATCTTGCCAGCACCTTCGGCGCGCTCAACGGCTGGCGGCAGGCACGACCGTGAACCGCGGGTAGCCGGGAGACGAACGAGTCCGCGGCCCGGCTGCCGGCGCCCGGATCCCGTGCTCCAACGCCCTTGTCTTCACGCGACAACGCGGAAAAGTGTCGGGCAATGACGACGTTCGATGGCAGAAAGCGATTTCCAACCGGATTCCAGGACAAAAATGGTCTCGTGACGTCATTTGCGATACCGTTTTTGTTGAGTTTGGCTTGCCGCAGAACGCTCCGAGGGGGCATCATTCGCATTCACCAAGAGTGGACAAAGGTGGGATATGGGCCGATCAGCCCAA
>DATKMY010000152.1:0-8635 GCA_035541655.1 Casimicrobiaceae bacterium
GTCGACGTGCGCGCTGCAACCGCCGAAGAGCTCGAGCACGGACATGTGCACGGCCCCGGCGGCCACCATCACCACTAGAATCGATCTTGGTGCTCGCTGCGGGCCTTCGCGCTCTCGAGGCCGCTCGCCGGGATTTTGAGACCGGCTCTCGACTATTCTCGTCGCAACAGCTTTCGTAGCTCGTAGAGTGCGGCGAGCGCGTCGCGCGGCGTCATCGCATCGGGGTCGAGCGCGGCGAGCCGCGCGGCGAGCTCGCTCGTTGCGGCTGGGTCGGCAGGCACCCCATGGCCCGATTTGTCGGCGCCTGCCGCGACGACGCCGATCGGTGCGAACAGATCGGCCTGCGGTCCGCCGCCCGCGCTGAACCTGTCGAGGCGGCCGAGGTAATCCCTCGCGCGCCGGATGACCGGCGACGGCACACCGGCGAGCTTCGCGACCTGCAGACCGTAGCTGCGGTTCGCGGGACCTTCCTCGGCCTTGTGCAGGAACACGATGCCTTCGGCATGCTCGACCGCGTCGAAATGCAGGTTCGCGCAGCCGTCGACCTCGGCGGGCAGCGCCGTCAGCTCGAAGTAATGTGTCGCGAAGAGCGCGAGGCTGCGATTGCGCTCGGCAAGCGCGTGCGCGATCGCCCAAGCCAGCGCGAGGCCGTCGAAAGTCGACGTACCGCGGCCGATTTCATCGATCAGCACGAGACTCTGCGGCGTCGCGCGATGGAGGATTGCAGCGGCTTCGGTCATTTCGACCATGAACGTCGAGCGGCCGCCGGCGAGATCGTCGGCGGAACCGATCCGCGTGTGGATTGCGTCGAGCAGCCCGATCTCGGCGCTTTGCGCAGGCACGA
Source organism: Casimicrobiaceae bacterium (assembly GCA_035541655.1). Classification (GTDB taxonomy): domain Bacteria; phylum Pseudomonadota; class Gammaproteobacteria; order Burkholderiales; family Casimicrobiaceae; genus CAIWHR01. Next base: position 845 of record DATKMY010000152.1, read on the forward strand.
ACGATCCGCAGTAGGCGAGCAGTGCGATCACCGCGGCCTGCCGCATATACGTCGATTTGCCGCCCATGTTCGGGCCGGTGACGATCAGCAGCCGCCGCTCGGGCGCAAGCTCGAGATCGTTCGGAATGAACGACTCGACCTGGCTCTCGACGACCGGATGCCTGCCGCCGCGGATCCTCAAAACCGACGCGGCAACAAGCGTCGGACACGTAAAGTCGAGCGCTTCGGCACGCTCGGCGTACGTCGCGAGCACGTCGACGGTGGCGAGCGCTGCGCCTGCGCGCTGCAGTGCGGGAATCGCCGCCGCGAGCTTCGCGAGCAGCTCTTCGTACAGCGTCTTCTCGCGTGCGAGCGCCCGCTCCTGCGCAGAGAGCGCACGATCTTCGAAGGCCTTGAGCTCGGGCGTGATGTAGCGCTCCGCGTTCTTGAGCGTCTGCCTCCGGCGGTAATCGTCGGGGACCTTCTCGACGTGCGCATGCGTCACTTCGATATAGAAGCCGTGCACCCGGTTGTATTCGACCTTGAGATTGGCGATGCCGGTGCGCTCGCGCTCGCGCTTCTCGAGGTCGATCAGGAACGTTCCGCAGTTCTCGTCGATCGCTCTCAACTCGTCGAGCTCGGCGTCGAATCCCGCCGCAATGACGCCGCCGTCGCGGATCTGCGCCGCCGGCTCGGGCGCGATCGCGCGTCCGAGCAGATCGGCCCATTGCGCTTCGACGTCGAGGTCGGTGGCGAGAGCGGCGACGAGCGCTGCGTCGTTTTGCGCAAGCGCGGCGCGTATCGGGGGTAGGCGCGCGAGCGTATCCCGCAGTCCTGCGAGCTCGCGCGGCCGCGCCGAGGCGAGCGCGATGCGCGCAGCGATCCGTTCGATGTCGACGGTCTGCGCAAGCTCGCGGGCGATCGACACTCGGGCGGTCGGCGCGCCGACCCAGGCGTCGACCGCTTCGTGGCGCGCCCGCGCTGCTTGTTGCGCGCGCAGCGGATGGGTGAGCCAATGGCGGAGCAGTCGGCTTCCCGCCGCGGTGCCGCAGGTGTCGAGGAGCGAGTAGAGCGTGGGGGAAGGCTCGCCGCGCAGCGTTTGCGCGATCTCCAGATTGCGGCGCGTCGCGGGATCGAGCGCAACGAAGTCGCTCGTGGTTTCCACGCCGATCGAGCGCACGTGCGCGAGACCCGCCTGCTGCGTGGCCGCCGCATACGTGAACAGCGCGCCTGCCGCGCCGATACCCAGGTCGCGGTCCTCGACGCCATAGGCTGCGAGGTCGCGCGTACCGAAGTGCTTGGCGAGTGCGCGTACGGCAGCTGCGGCGTCGAATTGCCATGCGGGCAACATGCGCGTCGGCACCGCGCCGTCCGCAACCGGCGAAGGCTCGCCGTCTGGAACCAGCAACTCGGCGAGGTCGAGGCGCTCCAGCACCGCCCCGGTCTCGGCAGGCGGAACCTCGGCGAGCACGAACTGCCCCGAGGCAAGATTGAGCCAGGCGATGCCGGTGCGATGCTTGCCCGGCTTTACCGCGACGAGCAGGCTGTCGCGCTTGGCGTCGAGGAGATCCGCGTCGGTCACGGTCCCCGGCGTGACGACGCGCAGCACCTTGCGCTCGACCGGCCCCTTGCTCGTCGCCGGGTCCCCGACCTGCTCGCAGATCGCCACCGATTCGCCGAGCTTCATGAGCTTCGCGAGATAGCCCGACACCGCGTGATACGGCACGCCCGCCATCGGGATCGGCGTGCCCGCCGACTGCCCGCGCGCCGTGAGCGTGATGTCGAGCAGCCTCGAGGCGCGCCTCGCGTCGTCGTAGAAGAGCTCGTAGAAGTCGCCCATCCGGTAGAAGAGCAGCTTGTCCGGATGCTCCGCCTTCGCGCGGAAGTACTGCTGCATCATCGGCGTGTGAGCCGATTGCGCCGCGGCAGGTGAGTTCGAGGGGGTCGACACCGCCCGATTATAAAGGCGCCCGGCTTGCGTCTCGCGCATGCCGTGCCGATGCGGCACAATGCACTCGCGAGAAATCGCCAGCAATGAAATCTCTCCAGATCACACCCGGGCGACTTGCGTCGGCGCAGCTTCGCGTGCTGTGGTCGGAGCGCATGCCGATCGCAATCGATCCGGCCGCCAAGAGTGCCGTCGATGCGGCTGCTCGCACCGTCGAGCAGGTGATCGCGTCCGGAAGGAGCGTCTACGGCGTGAACACCGGCTTCGGTCTTCTGGCCCGAACGCGCATCGACGATGCACGCCTCGCGGAACTGCAACGCGCGCTCGTCCTTTCGCACTCCGCCGGCACCGGACCGCCGCTCGACGATGCCGTCGTGCGCCTGGTCCTTGCGCTCAAGGCGGCCTCGCTCGCGCGCGGCCACTCGGGCGTGCGCTGGAGCGTGATCGAGGCGCTCGTCGCGCTGGCGAACTCGAAGGTCGTACCCTGCATCCCTGCGCAGGGATCGGTCGGCGCTTCCGGGGACCTCGCGCCGCTTGCGCACCTGACGGGCGTGTTGATCGGCGAAGGCGAAGCACGAATCGACGGCGTCGTGATGCCCTCGCGCGCAGCGCTCGCGCGTGCCGGACTCGAGCCGGTGTCGCTCGGCCCGAAGGAGGGGCTCGCGCTCCTGAACGGCACGCAGGTGTCCACTGCGCTCGCGCTCGCAGGCGTCTTCGCCGCCGAACGAGCGACCGCGGCCGCCTTCGTCGCCGGCGCGCTCGCCGTCGACGCGTGTCTTGGCAGCGACACGCCCTTCGATCCGCGCATCCACGAGGTGCGCGGTCACCGTGGGCAGATCGAAGCCGCGGCGCTCTATCGCTCGCTCCTTGCCGGGAGCGCGATCCGCGAATCGCACAAGAACTGCCCGCGGGTCCAGGATCCGTACAGCCTGCGCTGCCAGCCGCAAGTGATGGGTGCCTGCGTCGATCAGATTCGGCACGCTGCGTCGATCCTCCTCACCGAGGCGAACGCCGTGTCGGACAACCCGCTCGTGTTCGCGGACGCCGACGAGATTCTTTCCGGCGGCAACTTCCACGCGGAGCCCGTCGCGTTCGCCGCAGACAACGCGGCTATTGCCATCGCCGAGGTGGGTGCACTGTCCGAGCGGCGGATCGCGTTGATGATGGACGCGAACCTCTCGGGGCTGCCGCCCTTCCTGGTGGAGGACGGCGGCGTCAATTCAGGCTTCATGATCGCGCAGGTGACCGCCGCGGCGCTCGCGTCCGAGAACAAGTCGCTCGCGCATCCGGCGTCGGTCGACTCGCTGCCGACGTCGGCCAATCAGGAGGACCACGTCAGCATGGCGACATTTGCCGCGCGCCGGCTTGGTCCGATGGCCGCGAACACCTCGCGCATCGTCGCGGTCGAGTTGCTGGCCGCCGCGCAGGGCGTGGAGTTGCGCAAGCCGCTTGCGACGTCGCCGCATCTCGCGGCAGCCATGAAGCTGATTCGCGAAGTCGCGCCGTACTGGGATCGCGACCGCGCGTTCGCGCCGGACCTGGAGGCGACGCGCATCCGGGTGGAGCGCGGCGACTTCGCCCCGTTCGCGCCGCTCGCGCTCGCCTGAGCCGGAAAGGAGATCGAAAACATGCATCGCGACGATCCGAATCAATTCGCCAACGAGCGGCGCGGAACGCGCAGCGCCGATCGCGTGGTTCGCGCGCCGCGTGGAAGCGAGCGCACCGCCAGGAGCTGGCTCACCGAAGCCCCGCTGCGGATGATCCAGAACAACCTCGATCCCGAGGTCGCCGAGAATCCGAAGGAACTCGTCGTCTACGGCGGAATCGGTCGCGCCGCGCGCAACTGGGAGTGCTTCGACGCGATCCTCAAGGCGTTGCGCGAACTGGGCGACGACGAGTCGCTGCTGATCCAATCGGGGAAACCCGTCGGCGTTTTCAAGACGCAGCCCGATGCGCCGCGCGTGCTGATCGCGAACTCCAATCTCGTCCCGCGCTGGGCGACATGGGAGCACTTCAACGAGCTCGACCGCAAGGGACTGATGATGTTCGGCCAGATGACGGCCGGCTCGTGGATCTACATCGGAAGCCAGGGAATCGTACAGGGAACGTACGAGACGTTCGCCGAAGCGGGGCGCCAGCACTGCGGCGGCAATCTCGCCGACAAGTGGATCCTGACGGCAGGCCTCGGCGGTATGGGCGGCGCCCAGCCGCTCGCGGCGACGATGGCGGGCGCGTCGATGCTCGCAGTCGAGTGTCAGCAAAGCCGGATCGACATGCGGCTCGCGACTCGCTATCTCGACCGGCAGGCGGCGAATCTCGACGACGCGCTCGCGGACCTCCGCGATGCGTGCTCGACGCGGAAACCCGTCTCGGTGGGGCTCCTCGGAAACGCCGCGGACATTCTTCCCGAGCTCGTCCGCCGCGGCATTCGCCCCGACATGGTCACCGACCAGACCTCGGCGCACGATCTGGTGAATGGCTATCTGCCGTCGGGATGGACCGTCGAGCGCTGGCGCGCGGCGCAAGCCGATCCGGCGCAGCACGCCGCCCTCGTCGCTGCGGCGAAGCAATCGATCGTCACGCACGTCGGCGCGATGCTCGCGTTCCACAAGCAGGGGATCCCGACGTTCGACTACGGCAACAACATCCGGCAGGTCGCGAAGGACGAGGGGATTGCCGATGCGTTCGCGTTTCCGGGCTTCGTCCCCGCCTACATCCGGCCGCTGTTCTGCGAAGGCAAGGGGCCCTTCCGCTGGGTCGCGCTGTCGGGCGATCCGGAGGACATCTACAAGACCGATCGCAAGGTGAAGGAGCTCTTCCCCGCGAATGCGCACCTCGCTCGCTGGCTCGACATGGCGCGCGAGCGGATCGCATTCCAGGGATTGCCGGCGCGCATCTGCTGGCTGGGTTTGGGCGAACGGCATCTCGCGGGTCTCGCGTTCAACGACATGGTGAAGTCCGGCGATTTGAAGGCGCCGATCGTCATCGGGCGCGATCATCTCGACACCGGCAGCGTTGCGAGCCCGAACCGCGAAACCGAATCGATGATTGACGGCTCCGACGCGGTGTCCGACTGGCCGCTGCTCAATCTGCTGCTCAATACCGCATCCGGCGCGACGTGGGTGTCGTTCCATCATGGCGGGGGCGTCGGCATGGGCTATTCGCAGCATGCGGGTGTCGTGATCGTCTGCGACGGGACCGACGCCGCCGCGAAGCGCATCGCACGCGTGCTGTGGAACGATCCGGCGTCGGGCGTGATGCGCCATGCCGACGCGGGCTATGCGAAGGCCATCGACGTTGCGAAGGCGAAGGGGCTCAAGCTGCCGATGCAGTTTGGCTGAGTCACCGCCTGCAACGAACCCGCTCCAACGGGCGCCGTGAAAAACGGAGCGCACTGCGCTCCGCTTTTCTCGGGGATGGCCTACTCACCGGCGGACGCCCGACGACGATGATTGCCGGCGGTATCCCATCCGCGCCGCTCTTACTTCCACTCCCAGTTTTTCGAGTGAGTATTGCCTTGCTCGTCGACCTCGTATTCGAACAGGACCGCGATGCCGTTCAAGCGCGCGAGGCTGGGCGCCGACGTCTGGAAATAGATGGCGCCGCGCCAGCTCGCGCCGAGCCCTTTTCCGGAAGGCTTTCCTGCTCCTTCGCCCGTCCACGTGGCCATGTCGCCGCTGCGCGTCAGGACGGCCCCTTGCCCGGCGCCGTGCATCGTTCCGTTCGGCGATAGCGTCGAGCGATAAGTCCCCATGTCGGTCGACTCGAAGCCAAGCACCTTGCCGCTGGCCTGAAACGACACCTCGACCACCGGAGCCCCCCCTTCGGTCGGCAATACTCTCAGACCCGTGATCTTCCCCCGTTCCTCGTTGATCATCTCGCCCAGCATGACACCCTCCTGAACGTCTGCGAGGTCGCCGCAAATGCGCGGCTGGCGCGGCAACCCCGAACACGCCGGCGTGCACGCGCCCGGCTCCCCCGCCGCCGCGTTTCGCGTAATGAATGAGGTTACTCTGCCGGTTCGAGCGCCGCCAGCGAGGGAAAAATGGAAGACGTCGGGAAGCGTTGACGCGCCTTCCGGACGATTCGGATCAGTCCCCGCGCGCGATTGCCTGCACCCGCCTCGAAGCGACGATCTCGCCGCGCACGAACTTCTCGTGGTTGTCCTCGATCGATCCCGGGTCGTACAGGTAGTTGACCATCATTCCGAGCGACTCGCGGATCCCCTTTCTCGAGAGATCGGCGAGCCAGTTGATTCGCTCGAGCCTCGCGCCGTTGTTCAGATGAAAGCGCGCGACGGGGTCTCGCGACGAATCGATGCCATCGGCGTGGCTCATCAGGTAGGTCGCGCAGAGTCGCATCAACGCTTCCTTCAGCGGCGCGAGCATTGCGCGGGCACGCTCAGGATCGTCGCCGATCTTCGTGCCCTCCGCGCCGAGCGCTCCTTTCACCACCTCGAAGGCTTCGGCGAACGGCCTGGTCCGTTCGCTGGGGCCCGCCCGCAGCAATGCTTCGAGCCACGCGGCGAAACCCGGTATCGGCGACAGCGTGCAGAACACCTTCAGCCGGGGAAACTCCTTGGAAAGCACCTCGACGACGTTCTTGATGAGGAAATTGCCCAGTGACACGCCGCGCAGCCCCGGCTGGCAATTGCTGATCGAATAGAACACTGCCGTCGTCGCTCGTTCGGGGCTATCCGAGACCGGCGGTGCGTCGACCAGCAGCGAAAGGCGGTCCGCCATGCGGTCCGTGAGCGCCACCTCGACGAAGATCAGCGGCTCGTCCGGCAGCGCGGGATGGAAGAAAGCAAAGCAGCGCTGATCGGCTGCAAGCCTCCGACGCAGATCCCCCCATCCGCGAATCTCGTGCACGGCTTCATGCGAGATGATTTGCTCGAGCAGATAGGCCGGCGTTCGCCAGTCGAAGCGAACGATCTGCAAAAATCCGGGATTGAACCAGGACGAAAGCAGGTGACGGAAATCCCAGTCGACGGCTTCGAGCTCGCGGTCGTCGCGCTTCAGCTCGAGCAGGCGCTCGCGCATGCGCAGGATCACCGCGGTTCCACCGGGAGCGCGATTCAGGCGCCGCAACAGCTCCTGGCGCGGCGGCTCGGCGGCAACGCAGACCCGCGACAGGTTGACGGCCGACTTCTCGGCAGCGTACGCCTGTGCCGCGGCAAGCACATCGGAGGGATTCGGCGAAAACTCTGCGAGCAGCACCGCGAAGAATTGCGCCTGCTCCTTCTGGTCGAGCTCGCCGTAGAGGTCGATCGTCACGCGCGCGAGCGATACACCAGCCGCCTCGCCGCGCTCGGTCAGCAGCTGCCGGCAATGGGCGACCAGACGCCGCACCCTGGATCCTGCAGGGGAGTAAGTTTCTGCGAGCCCTCTGAGAGACCTGAACATGCTCGATGTTACCCGCGCCCTGGTCGGCGTAGGAGAGTTCGATCGTCGGGTCGTGCTCGCACCCCGGGGGAGGCATACGACCACGCGGCTCCGACGCACAACGGAAGGCGGAAATCGAGAGGGGCGAGCTGGGGGCGCTTCCGGTGCGCTCGGCGTCGGCGCTGCTGGCGGTTTTCGCACGATTGCCGTCCGAAGGGTCGCCGGCTGGCGACGGGATAGCGTCGATCGGCAAGCGCTATGGCGTGTCGGCCGCGGGCGCGGCGATCGGCAACAATCCTGCCCCGGTACGGCAAGGCGCATCGGAACTGCCGGGATTTGCTGGTCGGGGTGAGAGGATTTGAACCTCCGGCCTCTACGTCCCGAACGTAGCGCTCTACCAGGCTAAGCTACACCCCGATGGCCGTTGCCGGCGCTAACCTCTATGCGGTGCCCGCGGCGGGAAAGTGAGTCAATCGCGGG
>DATKMY010000153.1:0-12136 GCA_035541655.1 Casimicrobiaceae bacterium
CGCGGCGCTGCGCGCCAAGCTGGCGGAAAAGTGAACCGAACCGGAGCCATGCGATGACGACCGCCACCGAATGCCTGATCCGGATGTACGAGGATCACCACAGCCTGGAGGACTACCAGGCCGGCGTGCCGCGCTGGTGCAGCGGCTGCGGCGACAACGCGATCCTCGCCGCGGTGCAGCGCCTCTGCCGCGACGAGGATCTCGCGCCGGAGCGCACCGTGTTCGTCTCCGGCATCGGCTGCTCGTCGCGCTTTCCGCATTACATGAAGACGTACGGATTCCACGGGATTCACGGGCGCGCGTTTCCGATCGCCGAAGGCGTGAAGATGGCGCGCCCCGATCTCGCCGTCTTCGTCAACACCGGCGACGGCGACTGCTGCTCGATCGGCGCCGCGCACTGGGTGCACGCGATCCGCTACAACATGAACCTGACGGCGATCCTCCACGACAACCACGTCTACGGGCTCACCAAGAAGCAGGCGTCCCCGACCTCGCCCAAGGGGCTCAAGAGCAACACGACGCCGCGAGGCGCGGCGCTCGAGGCGATGAACCCGCTCACCGTCACGCTCGGCGTCACCAACGTCTCGTTCGTGGCGCAGGCGGTCGACTGGATCCCGGAGCTGCTCTTCGACATCATCCGGCTCGCGTACCGGCACCGCGGATTCTCGTTCGTGCGCATCATCCAGCGCTGCCCCGAGTTCCTGCCGAAGATGTTCGAGCCCTGGCTGCACGACCCCGGCCGAACGCTGCTGCTTTCGCATCCGAACGGCATCGGGATCTCGCCGGAGCTCTCCCGCACGTATCGCAATCAGATCGAGCACGATCCGGCGAACCTCGACCGCGCGCGCGAGATCGCTTCGTCGCAGGATCCGATCCCGGTCGGGATCCTCTATCACAATCCCGCCGTACCCTGCTACGACGATTTGCGCAGCGTGGGCACCATGCGCACGGCCGAGCAGATCCGTGCGGGGCTCGAAGCCGAGCTCGATAAGGTGACCGTCTGGCCGCAGGACGACGCGCCGGCGCAGAAAGCCGCCTGACACGCGTGCCGACCGACGCCGCGACGAGGAACCCCGCGATGGACATGGCAACCCGCGCTCGAGAGCAGCAGCTCTTCTTCTCGACCGGAAGAAGGCAGGGGGCGGGTATCGACGCAATCGACGGGCTCGGACTGCGGCCTGCGCTGCTCGCGCGCTACCGAGAGCTTCCGCGCCTGCGCTACGACTTCCCGCTCGTGCTCGTCGACCAGGGGCCGGGCGCAGGAACGCTGCGTTCGCTCTCGTCGATCGTCGACGAAGTCCTCCAGGAGATCGCGCCCAAGGGGCTCGAGGGCGAGCGGCTGCGCAAGCACGTGCTCGCGCTCGAGCGCGAGCTGCGGGTTCTGCTCGGTGCCGGAGGCCAGGGACGCCTGTCCGATCTCTGGCAGGAAGCGGCACCGCGACTCGCCGTACCCGACGACCCTTCTGCCGTCGCAGTGCTTGCGCATCTCGCCGAGAAGCTCCAGCTCGACGGCGAGGTCGTCGATTGCGATCGCTCGATGCCCGCGCGGGTCCTCGGCCATCTTTGGCAGGCCGCGCAGCGGCAGAAGGCGCGCGCGTTCCGCGCGACCGTCGAGCGACTCGTCGTCAAGCTCTCCGACATCCTGCGTGCCGCGTTCATCCACTCCGAGGCGGGCCAACGGCCGGATGCGCTGCGCAGCGCGCTTGGCGGCGCCCATCGCGAGGCGTTCGACTTCGCGGTGATGTCGCGGCTCGTCGCGCGCGGCGCGCCGAAGGATGAGCTTCACGCGGCGCGGCGCCGGCGCATCGAAGAAGCGCTCGACGTGCTCAATGCACAGTCGTTCTATCCCGACCCGCGCCTCGGCGATCGTCCCGACGCGACGCGTTCGTACGAATTCCGCTACGACAACTGCGAAGCCGCCGCGCGGGCGCACCGCGAGCGGCTGCCGGTCATCGCGACCGTCGTGAAGGCGATTGCGATCGCCGAACTCGAATGCGCGGGCGCGTATGTCGAGTCGCAGCACGACGCGTTCTTCGCTCGCTTCGACGAGCGCTCGCTGACCGCCGAAGACATCGCGCTGTTCCCGGACTACTTCGTCTGCATTCCACCCGAGCGCGCCGACTCGCCCGAGAATGCGGCGATGATGGAGATGCTCTCCGCAGGCCTGCCGGTCAGGGTGCTGATCGAAGCGACGGACCTCCTCGAGGAGGCATCGGTCGGCGCCGGTCACTTCGCGTTCGGCGTGCGCAGCGTGCGTCTGGCCAATACCGCGACGGCGCTGGGCGGGGTCTTCGTCGTGCAGACGGCGAGCTCGAACCTCTACGCGCTGCGCGAGCGCCTCGCCAAGGCGTTCTTGCATCGCGGTGCGTGCCTCGTCAGCGTGTACGGCGGCACCGGCGCAACGGGCGACCTGCCGCCGTACCTCACGGCGGCAGCCGCGATGGAATCGCGGGCATTTCCGGCGTTCACCTACGACCCCTACGCCGGGGATAACCAGGCGGCACGCTTCGCGCTCGCAGAAAATCCGCAGCCGGAGGCCGACTGGCCCGTCGAGCCGTTCGAGTACGCCGACGAGAACCTGCAGCGCGTGACCGAGGAAGTGCCGTTCACCGTCGCGGACTTCGTTCTGTGCGACGCCCGTTTTGCAGCGCATTTCGCGCGCGTACCGCGCGGCGGGTGGAACGATGCGATGGTGCCTGCCGACGAGTGGCTCGCGACTTCGCCCGAGAAAATCGGCGACCGGCTGCCCTATGTGCTCGCTGTCGATCGCGACGATGTGCTGCAGCGCGTGCTCGTCGACAATCAGCTCATGCAGATTGCTGCGAGGTGCAGGACCTTCTGGCATCGGCTGCAGGAGCAGGGCGGGATTCACAACTCGCATGCGGAGATCCTGCTCGCGCGCGAGAAGGCGAGGTGGGACGAGGCGAAAGCGCGCGAGCTCGATGCGCTGAAGGGCGCCGCTGCGAGCGTGCCGGCGGCGAGCGTGACCGCAGTCGCCGGCGCGAACGCGCCGATCGCGGATGCCGCCGCGAGGGCTCCGGCGGGGATCGACTCCGCACCCGGGGCCGCGAGTGCCGTGACGGCGGAGGCCGCGCCCTCGGAGCACGGGCACGACGAGTCGTGGATCGAAACCACGCGCTGCCCGAGCTGCGGCGAGTGCCAGCTCATCAACGATCAGATGTTCAAATACAACGAGAACAAGCAGGCGTATATCGTCGACCCGAAGCTCGGCACCTACCGGCAAATGGTCGAGGCCGCTGAGGTCTGCCAGGTGGCAATCATCCATCCCGGCAAGCCTTGGAACCCGAGCGAACCGGGCCTCGACGAGCTGATTGCCAGGGCCGAGGCTTTTCGCTGAACCGTCCGCGCGGCGCGCGGTCGAAGCCAGCCGGCGCTTGCCGCGGCCCGCTGGCATGAATACCACCACTCTCTGCGTGTGGTCTCTACATCGGGCCGGACGGCTTTCCTCGCGCGCCGCGACGGCGTAGCATTCAGGCCGCCGTTGCCGCGTTCAGGCGCGTTTCGTGCTTCCAACGCCGGCGACGGCAAAGCAACAAGGGCAACCAGGAGGAGGTTGCCACGGAGAACATGTCTTGAAACCGACGGATATCGCGAATCCCGACTATTTTCACAAGGTCGTCGATTGCCAGTGGGCGTGCCCGGCCCACACCGCAGTTCCCGAATACATCCGCCTGATCGCCGCCGGACGCTACGGCGACGCCTATCTCGTCAACTGGAAGTCGAACGTGTTCCCGGGGATTCTCGGGCGCACGTGCGACCGCCCGTGCGAGCCGGCCTGCCGCCGGGGCCGCGTCGAGGAAGGCGGCGACACCGCCAAGATCAAGCCGGAGCCGGTCGCGATCTGCCGGCTGAAGCGCGTCGCGGCCGACTACAAACAGGACATCCGCGAGTATCTGCCCGAGCCGCCCGCGGCGTTGAACGGCAAGCGGATCGCTCTCGTCGGCGCGGGTCCCGCATCGCTCACGGTCGCGCGCGATCTCGCGCCGCTCGGTTACCGATGCGTCGTCTTCGACGGCGACGCGCTCGCCGGCGGAATGATGCGTACGCAGATCCCCAGGTTCCGCCTGCCCGAATCGGTAATCGACGAGGAAGTCGGCTACATCGTCGATCGCGGCGTCGAATTTCGGCCGGGTGCGCGCGTCGAGAGCATGCGTGCGCTTCTCGCCGAGGGCTGGGACGCCGTTTTCGTGGGCAGCGGAGCGCCGCGCGGCCGCGAGATCGACATCCCCGGCCGCAAGGAGGCCGCGGCGAACATCCATATCGGAATCGACTGGCTCTCCAGCGTGTCGTTCGGCCACACGACGAAGATCGGCAGGCGCGTCGTCGTTCTGGGCGGTGGCAACACCGCGATGGACTGCTGCCGCAGCTCGCGCCGCCTTGGCGCCAATGAGGTGAACGTCGTCGTCCGCTCCGGCTTCGACGAGATGAAGGCATCGCCTTGGGAGAAGGAAGACGCGATGCACGAGGGCATCCCGATCCACAACTACCTCGTGCCGAAGGAGATCACGCACGAGGGCGGCAAGCTGACGGGCGTCCTGTTCGAGAAGGTCGCCGCGAAGTACGACGACAAGGGTCGGCGCAACCTGCTGGCGACCGGCGAGCCCGACGTTCATTTTCCCTGCGACGACGTTCTGGTCGCGATCGGTCAGGAGAACGCCTTCCCGTGGATCGAGCGCGACATCGGCATCGAGTTCGATTCGTGGGGGATGCCGGTCGTCGACAAGGTGACGATGGGTTCCACGCGTCCCGACGTGTTCTTCGGCGGCGACGCGGCGTTCGGCCCGAAGAACATCATCTGGGCCGTCGCGCACGGCCACGACGCCGCCGTTTCGATCGACAAGCTCTGCAAAGGCGAGGACGTGAGGAAGCGCCCGCCGCCGCACGTGAACCTGGTCTCGCAGAAGATGGGCATCCACGAGTGGAGCTACGACAACGCGATCACGCCGCAGAAGCGGCACAAGGTGCCGCTCAAGGACAAGGTGATCGCGCTGGCCAGCATCAAGGTCGAGGTAGAGCTCGGTTTCGACCAGAAGCTCGCATACGCGGAGACGCAGCGCTGCCTGAACTGCGACGTGCAGACGGTGTTCAACGACAAGCTCTGCATCGAATGCGACGCCTGCGTCGACATCTGCCCGATGGACTGCATCACGTTCACGCAGAATGACGACGAGGCGGAGCTGCGCCCGCGGCTCAGTGCGCCGGCGATGAACGCGACGCAGGACCTGTACGTCTCGGCGCCGCTCAAGACCGGCCGGATCATGGCGAAGGACGAGGACGTCTGTCTCCACTGCGGCCTCTGCGCGGAGCGCTGCCCGACGGGCGCCTGGGACATGCAGAAGTTCCTGCTCACGATGGCGCACGCGGGCGAGGTCCCGCGGCCGGCGCCGCTGCGGCCCGAGATGCCGCAAGCCGCTGACTGAAAGCTGACATGAACTGCCCCCATGCTCACTTCGTTCGCTGCCCCCCGAGGGGGCTGTCAGTGCCCTTCGGGCGGCCGGGCGGGCACTGAGATGAAGCCGATCGCCAGCGTCAACGACTTCGTCGTCAAGTTCGCCAACGTCAACGGCTCGGGCTCGGCATCGGCGAACGGCCTCTTCGCCAGGGCGGTGCTGAAGATGGGCGTTCCGGTCGCGGCGCGCAACATCTTTCCGTCGAACATCCAGGGCCTGCCGACGTGGTACGAGGTGCGCGTCGTCGAAGCCGGCTGGCGTGGCCGCCGCGGCGGCGTCGACCTGATGGTCCAGATGAACCCGGAAACCTGGGACGAGGACGTCCTCGAGATCGAGCCGGGCGGCTATCTCTTCTACGACTCGACGAAGCCGTTGCCACCGTCGAAGTTCCGCGAGGACATCACGGTCGTCGCGATGCCGCTGATGGAGATCTGCAACCGAACCTATTCGGATCCGCGCCAGCGGCAGCTCTTCAAGAACATCATCTATCTCGGCGCGCTCTCGGGCCTCCTCGGCATCGACGCCGCGGTCGTCGAGGCGCTGCTCGCCAGGCAGTACAAGGGCAAGGAGCCGCTGCGCGAGTCGAACCTCAAGGCGTTCCACATCGGACTCGACTACGCGCGCGAACACTTCGCGCCGATCGGCCTCGAGATCGAGCGCCGCGACAATGTCGGTGACCGGATCTTCGTCGACGGCAACAACGCCGCAGCGCTCGGCGCGGTCTATGGGGGCGCGACGCTCTGCGCGTGGTACCCAATCACGCCGAGCTCCTCGCTCGCCGAGGCGTTCGGCGCGCACTGCCTGCGCTACCGCGTCGACAAGGAGACCGGCCGCCACCGCTACGCGATCATCCAGGCGGAAGACGAGCTTGCGTCGATCGGAATGGTGATCGGCGGCGCGTGGAACGGCGCACGCTCGTTCACCGCGACCGCGGGTCCCGGCGTATCGCTGATGCAGGAGTTCATCGGACTCGCGTACTTCGCCGAAATTCCCGCGGTGATCTTCGATGTTCAGCGCGGTAGCCCGTCGACGGGGATGCCGACGAAGACGCAGCAGGCGGATCTGGTGATCTGCGCCTATGCGTCGCATGGCGACACGAAGCACGTGATGCTCTTTCCCGAGGATCCGAAGGAGTGCTTCGAGATGAGCGCGCAGGCGTTCGATCTCGCCGACCGGCTGCAGACGCCGGTATTCGTGATGATGGATCTCGACATCGGGATGCAGGACTGGCTGTGCGACCCGTTCACGTGGGACGACGCGCACGAGCTCGATCGCGGCAAGATCATGACCGCGGAGATGCTGGAAGCCGGCAAGGACTTCGGCCGCTACCTCGACGTCGACGGCGACGGGATCCCGTTCCGCACGTATCCCGGCACGCACCCCAAGCGCGGCGGCTACTTCACCCGCGGTACGTCGAAGGATCGCTACGCCCGCTACACGGAGGACGGCAACGCATACGCCGACAACATGCAGCGCCTGCTACGCAAGTTCGAGACGGCGAAGTCGATGGTGCCGGGTCCGGTGATCACTCGGGCGGCGCAGCCGACGAAGAACGGCGCAATGTGGTACGGCTCGACCGGCGCGGCTATGGCCGAGTCGCTCGCCGCGCTCGCCGAGGAGGGAATCCACCTCGACCGTATGCGCATTCGCGGCTTTCCCTTCGCCGACGCGGTCGCCGAATTCATCGCGGAGCACGATCACGTGTTCGTCATCGAGCAGAACCGCGACGCGCAGCTCAGGATGCTGCTCGTCAACGAATGCGGCATCGACCCGGAAAAGCTGATTCCGGTGCTGCACTACGACGGCAACCCGATCACCGAGCGCTTCGTCACCCGCGAGATCGCGGAGAAGGCCCGCCTCTTCAACGTGCTGCCGCTGCGCAAGGTCGCGCGATGACGGCTCCATCCGGCGACTTCGCGCGGCGCTAAGCGAGGCTCCAGACGATGACTTACCTCACCAAGCCGAAGCTCCATCATCCCGGGCTCCCGAAGAACTCGCTCGGCCTCACGCGCCGCGACTACGAGGGCGCGGTGTCGACGCTGTGCGCGGGCTGCGGCCACGATTCGATCTCCGCGGCGATCGTCCAGGCGTTCTACGAACTCGCGATTCCGCCGCATCGCGTCGCAAAGCTCTCCGGCATCGGCTGCTCGTCGAAGACGCCGACGTATTTCCTCTCGGCGGGACACGGCTTCAACAGCGTGCACGGACGGATGCCGTCGGTCGCCACCGGCGCGGCGCTCGCCAACCGCGATCTCATCTATCTGGGGGTCTCCGGCGACGGCGACTCGGCGTCGATCGGTCTCGGCCAGTTCGCGCACTGCATGCGGCGCGGCGTCAACATGGTGTACATCGTCGAGAACAACGGCGTCTACGGACTGACGAAGGGGCAGTTTTCGGCAACCGCCGACAAGGGCTCGAAGGCGAAGCGCGGCGCGGTGAACCGCGACGAGCCGATCGACCTCGTGCAGCTCGCGCTCGTCCTCGGCGCGACGTTCGTCGCGCGCGGCTTCTCGGGCGACAAGGGCCAGCTCGTCCCGCTGATCAAGGCGGCGGTCGACCACAAGGGGGTTGCGTTCATCGACGTCGTCTCGCCGTGCGTCGCCTTCAACAACCATCCCGGTTCGACCAAGAGCTACGACTACGTCCGCGCGCACAACGAGGCGGTCAACCGCCTCGACTTCATGCCCGAGCGCGATCCGATCACCGCCGAAGTACCGGCGGGTGCGGTGCAGAGGGTGATGCTGCACGACGGCGGTACGATCCGTCTGCGCAAGCTCCATCCCGAATACGATGCGCACGACAAGGTCGCCGCGCTTGCGTACCTGGAGGCGCACCGCGCCGCGGGAGAAGTCGTCACGGGTCTTCTTTTCGTCGACGACGATCCGAATAACCTGCACGAAGCGCAGAACCTCGTCGCAACGCCGCTCAACCGGCTGAGCGACGCCGAGCTGGTTCCGGGTAGCGCCGCGCTCGCGGCGTTCAACGCCTCGCTCGCTTAAGCGGTCTCTCCTCGTTCCGCGGTTTTGGCTCCCGCCGATCGGCGGTAGCGCGACCTGTGCGCGACGCGCGCTAGAATCGCCTGATGCGCGTTGGCCTTACGATCCTCGGAATCACCGGCGGTGTGGTGCTGCTGGTCCTCCTTGGTGTGGCGATCGCGGTCTGGACCGTCGATCCCAATCAATTCATCGGGCCCGTCCAGGCGCGCATCAAGGCGGCAACAGGGCGCGACGTCGCGATCGGCGGTGGCATCGAGCTCAAGCTCGGGCTCGAGCCCAAGCTCGTCGCCAGGGACGTACGCTTCGGCAACGCGCCGTGGGCGAAAGGACCGGACATGATCTCGGCGCAGTCGGTCGAGGCGCAGGTCGCGCTGCTGCCGCTGCTCAAGCGCCAGTTCGATCTCGTCCGGCTGAACCTCGTCGATCCGGTCATCGCGCTCGAGACGAACGCGCAGGGGCAGGGCAACTGGGAGCTCGCGCCGCCCACAGGCGCACCGGGCGCCGCGAAGAGCGGAGCGTCGACGCAGATGTTCGCGATCGGCGATCTCGCGATCACGCGCGGGGCACTCACCTATCGCGACGGCGCGAGCGGCAGCGAGACGCGAGTCGTCATCGACACGCTCACGCTGCAGGCCCGCGATGCGCAGTCGCCGGTCAACGCCGAATTTCGCGGATCGATCGACGGCATCGCCGTCGCGCTCACTGGCAATCTCGGGCCGCTCGCAACGCTCGCCCAGCACAAGCTTCCCTACCCCGTTGCGGTGCAGGGCGAGATCGCCGGCCGGAAAGCGTCGATCGCGCTCAAGGTCCAGCGCTCCGAGGGCGCCGTCGAGCTGCAGGACATCGAAGCGAGCTCGGGCGCGAGCAAGGTGCGCGGCAAGGTCGGAATCCGCGAGGCCGGAACGCAGAACGCCTATGCGGTCGACCTTTCCTCCGAGACGCTCGCGGTCAACGACATCGCGTTGCCGGTCGCGTCGCCGGCCCCTCCGAAGCACGCAGCGGCGCCCGCGAGCAAGCCGCACTACATGTTTCCCGATACGCCGCTGCCGTTCGACTCGCTGCGCAAGGCGAGTGCGAGCGGCGAGGTCAAGATCGGCCGTTTGCTCCTCGCCGACGGCCGTGCGCTCGACAGCGTTCGGATCCAGTTCGCGCTGCGCGACGGCAAGCTCGACGTCCCGGTCCTGCAGTTCGCGGGCTACGGCGGCACGTTCGCCGGGAAGATTGCCGTCGACACGACACGCCCGCAGGGAGGACCGGCGGTGACGCTCGCGCTCGGCGGGCACCAGCTCGATGTCGCCGCACTGCTCGCCGCTGCCGGTGTCAAACGCGAGTTGCGCGGCGGCAGGACCGAGATCGCGATCGACGTCGCGATGCGCGGGGATTCGCCGCACAAGTGGATGAGCAGCGCCAGCGGGCGTGCGCAGGCGGTCATCGGGCCGGCTACGCTCGTCAACGCGAAGCTCGATCCGGGCTTGTCGTTCGATCAGATCGCGCAGCTCGTCAATCCGTTCCGCGCGACGCAGCAGTCGACGGAGCTGCACTGCGCGGTCGCACGGCTGCCGCTCGCCTCGGGCATCGCACACGTCGATCGCTCGATCGCGGTCGAGACCAACGAGCTCGAGGTGAGTGCGAGCGGAACGCTCGATTTCCGGAACGAAACGCTGGACCTGTCGATCAAGCCGCGGGTGCGTCAGGGTATCCCGATCAACATCCCGCAGATCGCGGAACTCGTGCGCTTCCACGGGCCGTTCACGTCCCCGACCGTCGGCGTCGATGCAATGGCTTCGGCCGCGACGGTCGCGCGGATCGGCGCCGCCGTGGGGACCGGTGGGCTGTCGGCGATCGGCGAAACTCTGCTTGGCAGTGCCGCGGCCGCGCGCGACGGCGGCGGAGGCGCATGCGCCGTCGCGCTCGGCAAGGCCACGCCGGCGAGCGCCTCGTCCACACAGGGGAAGGCACCAGCGGCATCGAACCCGGTGCAGGACCTCGGCAGCGCGGTCGGCAAGCTGCTCGGACGGTAGCCGCGGCGCCGCCGTTGTCGATGCTGATGATTCCCTCGGCGTATCTGTTGTTGCGGGGACGGCGACTGCCGTAATCGCACTGCATCTACCGTCGCGAGCAGCGCCGGCGCGTGAATTCGCCATCAGGTCTCGCGCCGCTCGGCGTCAGAAAAGCGATTCCTGCTCCGGTGGGTGTGGCGGGGGCTCCGTGTCGGCACTTTCAGGCTCGAGCGCCGCGGCGGGCTCGATGAGCGACGCGTCGTCGTGGCGCACGCTGTTGACGCGCGCCGAGACGGGATGACAGGCCATCGCCTCGGAAGGATAAGGCGCGATCAGATCGGCGACGTCGGCGTTGGCCGGATCGAGCCAGCGCGCGTAATGCTCGGGCGCGACGATGACCGGCATCCGGTCATGGATCGGCATCAGCAGTGAGTTCGACTCGGTCGTCACGATCGCGCAGGAATCGAGCACCTCTCCGTCTTCGCTCAGCCAGCGCTCGTAGATTCCGGCCATTCCGAAGAGCGCTCCGTCGATCATCCCGATGTGCTGCGGCTGGCGCCGCGGGGGTGCGCCATGGGCGTGGGGGACCGAGCTCCATTCGTAGAACCCGTCGGCGGGAAGGAGACAACGATGCCGGCGATACGCGGTGCGAAACGACTGCTTCTCCGCGAGCGTTTCGCCCCGCGCGTTGATCATCCTCGTACCGATCGAGGGGTCCTTTGCCCAGCGGGGGACGAGTCCCCAGCGCATCCGTACGAGCTCGCGGTGCCCGTCGTTGCCGACGCGAACGATCGGGACCTCGTTGGTCGGAGCGATGTTGTAGTGCGGATCGACGTAGGGCGGATGCGCGAGGCCGAACGCGAGCGCGATCGCCGCGGGATTGCTGTGCAGCTCGTAGCGGCCGCACATCGTCAGCCGGCTGCACGAGAGCCGCTTGCGGTGCCGACGGGCGAGTTCGCCGGTTCGGGCGTGGACGCGAGCACCTGCCGCGCCGTCTTCGCGACCTGCAGCGTGTCCCAGTACGCGTATGCGCCCACCGCCGCGGCGCCCGCAAGCGGAATCCAGCGGCCCACGGACGTGCCGACGACGCGCTGCGTGACCGTCACGCCGAGATTTCCCAGTGCGTTCGTGAGCGCGGCCGAGGAGAGCTGGCGGACGATTGCCCGCTGTCCCGCGCGGACGGCAATGTCGCGCAGCACGTGGCTCGCCATGTGACGGAACAGGCAGTAGAGCATGTGCGTCGCGGTGAGCTCCGCGGCGCGGCCGTGCAGCGCGAAAATGTCGGCGACCATCTGCCGCTGGATCTTCCAGATGAGATAGAGGTCGGGCAGCACGGTCAGCATTCCGAGCGGTCCGGGCGGCAGGGCGAGCGATCCGGAGAGCATCGCCGCGTTGCGCGCAGCGCTCCGCGCCACGTCGTCAGCGGCCGCCCCGGGGTCGGCGCTCCTCTCGACCTGCGGAGCCGGGACTTCGGAGATGACGCGCTCGATGACGCCCGATACGGCGCGCGGTCCGGCGGCGCCGTTCGAGGGCACCGGCAAATCGGAGCGTTTCATCACGGGCATGTCCTCCTGCGCACGCGTGTCGCGCATGCGACCCGAACCAAGCTTAGCCGCGCGCGGGCTTCGTGTCGAATCGGCGCCGCGCAGGCGTCGAGGTCGAAGCGGAT
>DATKMY010000154.1:0-11880 GCA_035541655.1 Casimicrobiaceae bacterium
CGGCTTGTATCGTGTTTATAGCCTGCGTGGTCCAATTCGTATCCGTGGATCGATCGAGCACCCGGTCGTCATCGGCACGGCAATGTACGTCGACGTGGAATTAGAACGTTGTTCCGGTCATTCGCCTCGAGTCCGAATGCAGCTTTACGGCCGCGCTCATTCCAGTTCAAATCGAGCATCGGTTTGACACCACTGCCCCCGATAGCGAGAATCATCGGTAAGCGCGCGCTTCAATTCCTCCGCGGCGACGATTCCGCCGGCGCCGGGTCGATTCTGGACGGTGACGGGCCGGCCCAGAGATTTGCGCAGAGGATCGGCGATTGGCCGCGCAGTGAGATCCGTTGCTCCGCCGGGCGCGAAACCGACGAGGATCGTGATCGGCCCCTGCGCCGATGCGCTGGGCGCGGCTGCGATTGCGAGAACCAATGCGAGAGACCGAACGCAATGACCAAGACACTGCATCGAGTCGGGAAACCGGTTTGGTGCGAGAAGAATTGATAGGTATACTGGCTCCGCTGATGGCGGGCGGAGTCGTCGCCGGGTAGGATGACCGCAGCGTTGGCATCTAGGGGCCGAAGCCGAGGGGCGCCGCTGCGGTCCATAAAATCATAACTGGCGAGGGAGCCATTGAATAGCAGAGGCCGGGTTTACGTGGTCGATGACGAGGCCTGCGTGCGCAGCGGGCTCGTGCGGATTCTCGAAGCGCTTGGCTACGATGTGCAGGCGCACGCGGATGGCGATTCATTTCTCCGGGAAGCACTCGTCGAGCATTCTTGCGTGCTGCTCGATGCATGCCTAGTCGGCATGGATGGCCTGGATATCCTGGCGGCCTTGTCCAACCGACGGTGCGACATACCCGTCATATTCATGAGCGGCCATTGCGACTTCTCGATGTGCGTGCGGGCGATGAAAGCCGGCGCCGTCGATTTTCTGCTGAAGCCTTTATGCAAGGACGATATCGTGGCCGCGGTTACGAGCGCGCATCTCGTGAGTTTGAACCGCAAACGCGCGCGCGAGGAGTCGGGGCGCGCAGCGGAGCTTCTGCGGCGGCTCACTGTGCGCGAGCGGCAGGTCCTCGCCTTGGTTCTCGAGGGTCGTCGCAACAAACAGATCGCCGCCGTGCTCGAAAGCCAGGAGGCGACCGTTAAAGTTCATCGCTCCCGACTGATGCGCAAGCTGGGCGTTCGATCTCTTCCGGATCTCGTGCGCATCGGCGACCGCGGGGATCTTGCGACGATGCTCGATCGCGATCGGGATGTGGCGGCCGGAGTGCGTATGCCGGAGACACGGACCAGTGCGCGATTCGGCTTTGTCGCCTCGGACCGGCGAACGCCGCACGCCGATCGGTCCAGCGAAGGCGACGGATGGCTCGCCGCCGAAGGGAACTGGCTCGCCTTCACGTGGCGCACGCCGACAAGATGATGAGAGCCGCATAACGTCGTGCGGCGTCCCGGTCGTCTATCTCCATCGACCGGGCGGCGGAGCGAACGCTGGCGTCCCCCACGCGGCCCACTGCGAGCGGCTGCCATACCACGGCCGTCCGCGATAGTGCAGGTCCCAGTACGGGCCGACCGAGAACCTCACGATGGGGGTACGTCGCGAGACGTTCGTGAGATAGGCGGAATGCACCCAACCTCGGTTCCTCCCGCTCGCGACGTCGCACCACCGCCAGCCGCTCGTGCATCCGAACACGCGCACTTGCGCTCCTGCCGGCAGCCATGTGACGAGAGGAAAGACGCGGTCGGGGCCCGCGCGCAAATTCACGTTGCGGTTCACCACCGCGATCTGTGCGCTTCCGACGACCGGCAACGCGAGCAGGCTGGCGGCTGCAATCCATAACACGCCGCGCAGGAGACTCTTCATGTTCACGAGCGTAGCGGCCGCGTGCGCTGCAGGCAATGAAGCCTTGGTTTACTTCTCGGCGGGCAGACCGGGGCGGCGGCCGATCGCCTCGTCGATGCGCTCGAGCACGTAGGGAAAGAACGGATTGGCCGACATTCGCAGCAGCGAATCCATGCTGACCACTAGCAGTCCGCGCTCGCCCCGCGCCGCCAGCGCACCGAGGTGAACACCGTAATCCTCACGGCCGTCGGGATGCATTCCGTACAGCGAGTCGTCCATCGGAAAAGGCAAAGCGAGGTGCGATAGGGAGAATACTTCCGAAGGATAAGCGAGGTTAAGCGGGATCGTGCGCTCATCCGTAGTCCCGGCTTGAGTCGTGCGGGCGACGACCTGTGCGGAGTCGGCGGTGCGGTTCGTGATGATGGTCAGCGTGTAGTTGCGCGGCGGTTGCGGCACCTGCCGGTTCAGCAACGTATCGGCAGTCACGGGAAGAAGCGGGCCGAAGCTCGCCGTGCGGTTGAGGTCGAAGAGCACGAGCTCACTGCCGTTGTTAGGCAGTTGCCCGTACAGCGCGTCGACGATCGCTCGCGTCGAAACCGTGAAATCGACGACGGATTGAAACGTGAGGACCGGCGCGAGGCTCGCGAGCCGGCCCGCACGCGCCGCTTCTCCGATCTGCCGCTGAAGGGCGCGCGAAAGCAGCGAGGACTGCCGGGCGCCGTTCACGGGAAACGAGTTGTACTTGAACGGGTTGAACTCGGGAACGATGCCGAGCCATGCGGCTTTAGCGAAGCGGGGCAATAGCGCGGGCAGGCCGAAGAAGCCGGCAAAGCGTGCGAGGCTGGTGACGCCGATCATTGGCGAAAAGAGCACGATTCGGTCCGGGCGGGCGAGCGACTTGTCGTCGAGAGCGTCGAGCGCATATTTCATCGCAAGCGCGCCGCCGTTGGAGAAGCCGACGATGTGCAGGGGCGCACTTGCTCCGGCCCTTCGCCGTGCCTCGCGAACGGCGAGCCGCGTAGCCTCGGACCACGCTTCCCACTCGACATCGGCAAGCCCCGCAGGAACCGTTCCGTGGCCGGGAAGGCGAATGGCGATCGCGATGAATCCGTCCTGCTGATAACGCCGCGCGATGTGCCGCAAACTGTAAGGAGAGTCGGTCAGACCGTGGAGGAGGACAACGGCGCCGACCGGTGTGCCGATTGGCTCGAGGACGTACGAGCGGTTCCAGTCGGTGGCAAAGCGGCCCGGGTAGACGGGGCTTCCGGCGAAGTAGCGGTTCGAGGGCACCCGCTCGTTCTCCGGTAGCGTTTGCGTGACGTGCAACCGGACATCCTCGAACAGCGCGGTCTCGCTCTTAACGTAGCGGTTCCAGTCGGACGCCGCGATCTCGCTGGGCGAGAGCTCGACCGGCAGGTATGTGTGCCACGGTTCGAGCGGGGCACCTTGCTGCGATTGCCAGGCGCGGCCGACGAGCAGCGTGACGAGCACGATGGCGATCAGGATTGCGCCGCGCTTTATGAGCTTCAATACGGAAGGTGTCATGGACGCCGCGTCGCGCTTCGCTCGCAGCTGCGATCTGGCGAAGAGGCGCTGCCAACGAGCGGTCGCAGCTGCGCTCCGCGCCCTACTTCCTGCCTGCCGGCGAGTTGAGTGTGACGAGCGACACGCTCCGGCAGCGTAGCCGCGGCCTCGAGCGCGATCCAGTAAACGAAGGTGTATGCACCCACGCAGGCCGCCGGGACGTAAACGCGGCTGCAGAGTATTGCGATGGTCGCGTCCCTCGCGCGGATGCCGCGTCGAGTTGGTCGACCGTACGCGCAGTCGACGTCATAACGGTGTCAGTCAGGGGTGGAGGGCATTGAGCTCGGCCCACCCGTTCCACATGATCTGGATGCCGATGCACAGCAGGATGAACGCCATCAGTCGCATCATGACCAGCGTGCCGATCTCGCCGAGCCACCTGAGCACGCGCGACGAGTTCTTGAAGATGAGATAAAGACACAGCGCGACCAGCGCGGCGCCGAGCGCGGCAATCAGCGCGCCGGCGAGATACAGCAGGGCGGAGCGTGGCGCATCGGCCCCCAGCGCGATGGATGCCGCGATCGTCCCGGGACCGGTGGTCAACGGGAACGTGATCGGGAAGAAACTCCGCTTGACGATCTCCGCGTGCGACATCTCGTTCGCCGCCGCGGCTGCCGCAACGTGGACGTCGTCGTCGTCGGTCGTATGCAGCATGCGCCAGCCGGTCGCTGCCACGAGCAGGCCGCCGCCGATGCGCACGACGGGAAGCGAGATGCCGAACAGCGCGAGCACGTAGGCACCGATGAGAATCGAAACGACGATGACGAACCAGCTGTTGATCGCAACCTGGCGCGCGAGCTGAGCGGCCATGAGCGAATTGCCGCGCACCGTGGCGGCGAAAATCGGCGCGGTGCCGAGCGGATTGATGATGGGCAGCAGCGTGACGGGTACGAGCAGGAGGATCTTGAGGATGGGGACGATGGCGTCCATCAGTGCCCCGCTTTCAGTGCGACGCCGAAGGCAGTCGCGAGAAGGAGCAGGAACAGGCTCGCCGGCGTCCATCTACGCAGTGCGCGGTCGAGATCCCCGCAGAGCGCGACGCCGGGAACGCGCGAGCCCTTGCTCGCCACGAAGATCGCGAGGAGCGCACCACCGCCGACGGCGACGAGCGTGCCGCCGAGATCGAAGGTTCCGATCGCCGTCGTGCCTGCGAATGCGAGCAGAAAGGACGCGATCGCGAGCCCGAGCGCTGCGAGCTCGGAAGCGCGCGGCACCGGAGCGACGCTGACGTTGGTGTTCGGGCGCAGCGCGCGGTAGAGGACGTGAATGACGTAGCCCGCCGTAAAGGCGGCGCCGCCCTTGAGAACGACGCCCCACCACCACTGTCCGCTCGCGTCTGCGGCGTCGAGCATGAGCTTCTTCGCGACGTATGCGCCGCTCGGAAGCACGCCCATCAGCGCGATGCCGGACAGCGCGAAGGTGGCCGTCGTCACCGGCATTGCGCGCGCGACTCCGCCTAGATCAGCGATGCGATCGTGGCCGAGCGCCGCGTAGACGAGGCCGGCGGCCATGAACATCGCCGCCTTGGCGGTCGCGTGCGACAGCGCCTGCAGCACGCCGCCTTGCAGCGCGGCCCCATGCATGATTGCGCTCCCCGTAGCGTCGAACGCGAGCGGGAACATGAGGAACAGGTAGCCGATTTGTGCAAGCGTCGAATACGCGACGAGCAGCTTGAGCCGCGGCTGGCGCAGCGCGGTCACGCTCGCGAACACGATGGCCGCCGCGCCGAGGGCGGCGAGAACCTGCGCCGACGCGAACGTCACCGCACTGGCCATGGCGTCGTACCATACGCGCACGACGACGAACCAGGACCCTTTGATCACGAGGGCGGAGAGCGCGGCGCTGGCGGCCGCGGGAGCGCCTGCATGCGCCGGCGGCAGCCACAAATGCAGCGGGAACAGCGCTGTCTTGGCGAGGAGCCCCGCCGTCATCATCGTCGTCGCGGTCCACGCCACGACCCCCGGGCGCACGCGCGCGCCGAGCAGCGTGATGTCCAGCGTGCCGTAGGCGCCGTAGAGCATTACGCAGCCCGCGAGATAGAGGATCGATCCCGTGAGCGCGAACAATGCATAGCGAAGCGCGGCGCGCAGCGTCTCCGCGCGACCGTCGAGGCAGACGAGCGGGACGCCGCCGAACGTCAGGAGCTCGAGGGCTACGTAGAGCGTGAAGAGATCGTTGCTCACGAAGGCGAGGTCGAGCGCGCCCCACACCGCCAGAAGTAGCGGCCAGAACACGAGCGGAGCGCGTGCCTCGCGAACAGCGTGCGGTTGCCCGAAGTCGCGATGTGCGAAAACGGCGATGCCGCAAACGACCACGGCCACCCCGGCGATCATCGCGGCCGCAAGCGCGTTTGCCGTGAGGGCGAGGCCAAGCGGCGGGTGCCAGCCGCCGACGTGATAGACGAGCGTCTGGCCGTCGGCGAGCGAAGCGCGTGCGATGCACGCGGCAATCGCCGTTCCCGTGGCGATGGTCGCGTACGCCGTGAGCCGCGTCCAACGCCCGCCCAGCGCGAAGGCGATCAGTGCGCCGCCGAACGGAACCATGACCACCGCTGGCAGCAGCGCATCGGCGGCCACTACGCTTCGCCTGCAGGCTCGAGCGAGGTGTCGCCCGATCGATCGTGAAGCTGCAGGATCAGCATCACCGCGAGTGCGCTCGCACAGAACGCGACGACAATGCCGGTGATGAGCAGCGCCTGCGGGACAGGATCGCCGTTCAGCGGTACGGCCGCGCCTCGACGTGCGACCGCACCGAACAGCAGAAACGCGCCGCTACCCACGACGTTGAACGAGACTAGTTTGCGCAACGGCTGCGGATGGACGATGATTCCGTACAGGCCCACGCCGATCAGAGCGGCGGGAACGAGCGCGAACCAGAGCGGCAGCGCAGTCATCGTTCAGGCTCGCGCAAGGGCGGACCCACCAGCACGAGCGCCAGTACGAGCGTCAGCGTTGGCATGAGAGCGATCTCGATCACGATGATGAGCGGCTTCGCGAGGCCCGCCGGGTATGCGAGGAACGCGCCGGCCTGCACCGCGCCGAAGACACCGATCGCCACGAACGCGAGCGGTCCGGCGACGAGCATCGCGCGGAGCCAACGGCGATCGACGGCGGGCGCGTCGGTGAGGCCCGCCATCCACACCAGAAGCCACATCGCTGCGAGCAGCGTCGCGCCCTGGAACTTGCCGCCGGGCAGGTCGGCACCGATCCAGAAGATGTACATGCCGATGACGATGCCGATCGGCGCAAGGATGCGCGCCGCGTAGGCGAGCATGCCGTCGGGTTGGGCGTGCTGGAGCCGGCCGAGGCGCCCGCCCCATGCCTTGTCGGGCGCGAGCGACCAGACGCCGATCAGTGCGAGCACGACCACGATCGCCTCGAGCAGCGTGTCGAGCGCACGAAACCCGAGCAGGACGGCGGTCACCGGATTTCCGACCTCGAGCGCGGGCATCGCGGCGAGCGTTTGCGGCGCGAGCGTTGCCGCGGGCTCGGGCAGCGACGCGACGGACCAGGCGACGGCGGAGGCGACGACCGCGGACAGGGTCGCCGCGAGCACGCGCGCGCCGATTCCGGGCATCGGTGCGCGTGCCGCGGCATCCCTGTCGCGAAGACGCGTCGCCGCTGCGATCAGCATCGCGCCCGTCAATCCTCCGCCGATCGCTGCTTCGGTCAATGCGACATCGGGGCCGCGCAACTGCATCCACGCGAGCGTCAGCAGCAGACCGTATGCGATGTAGCCGACGAGCGCGGCGAACACGTCCTTGGCCATCACCGCGTAAGCGCCGAGCGCGAGCAGCAGAAGAGCGATGCCGGCGTTCAGCGCGTCAATCATCGCGGCGGTTCCCGGCTTGCGACGCGGCCGACGAGCTGCGATACGATCGCGCCCGCGAACAGAACGAGCAGCCACACGAGTAGCAGCTTGATTCCCGCGGTGATGCTTCCCGCACGCGGCAGCAGCCCGAGGATCACGAGTCCGACGCCGAGATTGTCGGCCTTCGTGAGCGCGTGCAAGCGCGTCATCGTGTCGGGAAACCGCAGGAGCCCGATCGTTCCGGCGGCGAAGAAAGCCGCTCCCGCGACGATCGCGACGATGGACATGAAGTCGACGACGGCATCCATGGCGCTACGAGGGCTCGTCGTCGTAACCGCCCGCCGCCTTGACGAAGGCGATGGACGCGAACGCGGCGAGAAGCGCAAGCGTGAGCGCAACGTCGATCGCCGAGGCATCGCCCGAGGGCACGCCGTAGAGAAGCAGCGCGGCGATGGCGCCGGTGCCGAGCAACTGTACGGACAGGAGTCGATCGGCGTCGCGCGGACCGCGCAGTGCGCGCAGGAGTCCGATCGCGACCATGCCGAGGATGAACAGCGCCGCGGCGCCGGGGACGAACGTCATCGCGTCGTCCGCAAGAGCGCACCGCGCAGAGCGTGCTCTTCCGCTTCGATCTGCTGTCCGACGGGCTGCGCAGTGTCGAGGCAGTGATAGCGCAGCGAGGACGGCGAATCGGCGCATGGCAACGAACCCGGCATCAGGCTCGTGATGGTTGTAAATGTGTGGCGCGCGAATCCGCGCGGCATCAGCGTCTGCACGTCGACGAAGCCCGGCAGCAGGCGCATGTCGAGCGCGAGAGCGCGGCGCGCGACGTCGAGACCACCCCGCAGTGAGTACAGGAGGAAATGCGGCAGATAGGCGAGGAGCGCGAGCACGCCGATTCCCGCAGCACCCCGCGGCAAGAGGCGCACGCTCGCCGAAGATGCGGCTGCGGCCGTCGCGAGGCCGAGCGCGAGATCGACGACTGCGATCGACCGATCGAGCGCAAGCCACGCGAGAAAGGCGACGACGAGGCGCGGCAAGCTCATGTTGCTTGCGCCGGCGCGACCGCCGCCGTGCCGTCCTCGGCCCCCGCCTTCGCGAATACCGCGACGTAAAGCACGGGCAACAGCACGAGCGTGAGCAACGTGGCGACGAGCAGCCCGCCCATGATGGCGAACGCCATCGGGCCCCAGAACACCGTCGGCGCGATCGGGATCAGGCCGAGCACGGTGGAGATCGCGGTCAGCATCATCGGCCGCATGCGCCCGGTGGCCGACGCCATCACGGCGTCGAGCACGCCGCGGCCCTCGGCGCGGTCGGTCTCGATCTGCACGACGAGGATGACCGCGTTCTTGGCGATCATGCCGATCAGCGCGAGGATGCCGAGGATGGCGACGAAGCCGAGCGGACGGTTGAACACGAGCAGCGCGAGCACGACGCCGATCAGGCCCAGCGGCAGGAGGGCGACGACCATCGCCAGCCGGCGGAAGCTCACGAGCAGCACCATCATTGTCGTCAGCATCAGCACGATCATCAGCGGGATGACGGCGAACACCGACGCGCTCGACTCGGCGCTCTCCTCGTACATGCCGCCGGTCTCGAGCTTGTAGGGCTTGGGCAGCTTGCCGGCGAACTCGGCGACCTTGGGCGCGAGGGTCGTGACGACGTCGTCGGGGAGCACGCCGGGCATGACATCGGCGCGCACGGTGAGCGTGGGCACGCGGTCGCGCCGCCACACGAGCGGGAACTCCTGCTCCTCGGTCAGCGTGGCGAACTGGCGCAGCGGTACCATGCGGCCGGTGGGCGTGGGAACCTGCAGCGACGCGAGCGTCTCGAGCGACGCGCGCTCGCTGCCGGTGGCGCGGGCGATGACGTTGACAAGGTAGATGTCGTCGCGCACCTGGGTGATCGGCGTGCCCGAGACGGACGTGTTGAGCACGCCGGCGAGCGAGCGCGAGCTGACGCCCAGGCGCCGCGCCTCGTCCTGGTCGATCCTGATGCGCACCTGCCGCGCCGGCTCCATCCAGTCGAAGTGGACGTGGCGCGCGCGCGCATCGCTCGCGAGCACCCCCGCGAACGCCTGGGCGATCCGGCGCACTTCCTCCTTGTCCGGACCGATGACGCGGTACTGCAGCGGCCAGCCCACCGGCGGCCCGAGCTCGAGCGGCGACACGCGCGCCACGGCCTCGGGGAAATCCTCCGCGAGCACCTGTTCGAGCTTCTTCTGCAGCCGCTCGCGCGCCGCGAAGTCCTTCGCGACGACGACGAACTGGGAGAAGAACGGATTCGCGAGCTGCACGTCGAACGTCAGGATGAAGCGGATCGCGCCGCGGCCGACGTACGTGCTGTAGTGGTCGACGTCGGGGTCGGCTGACAGGACCTTCTCGAGGCGCTCGGCCACCGCTTCCGTCGCGTGGATCGACGCGTTCTGCCGCAGCGTCATGGAAACGGTCAGCTCCGGCCGGTCCGACGCGGGGAAGAACTGCTGCGGCACGTGCCGGACGAGGTAGATCGCCGCGACGAACATCGCGAGCGTCACCCCGATGGTGAGCCACTTCATCCGGATCGCGGCGCTCAGGAACGCCGAGTAGCCGGCGACGATCCTGCTGGGCTTCGCGTCGGCCGCCTCGGGCTTCGGCACCTTGAGCAGCGCCTTGCCGATCAGCGGCGCGAACACCACGGCCACCAGCCACGACACGAGCAGCGCGATGGCCACGACGGCGAAGATCGAGAACGTGTACTCGCCGGCGGAGCTCTTGGCGAAGCCGATCGGCACGAAGCTCGAGATCGTGACGAGCGTGCCGATCAGCATCGGTGCGGCGAGCGTGCGATACGCGAACGTCGCGGACTCGTCCTTCGAGTCGCCGGCGGCGAGCCGGCGGAGCATCGCGTCCACGGTGGTCATCGCGTCGTCGACGAGCAGCGTCAGCGCGATGATCAGCGCGCCCAGCGAGATCCGGTGCAGGTCGATGTTGGTGACGTTCATCACGGCGAACACGATGGCGAGCGTGAGCGGGATTGCGAGCGCGACCACCGCGCCGGGGCGCACGCCCAGGCTCACGAACGAGCACACCAGGATGATGAGGATCGCCTGCCACAGCGATTCCATGAACTCGCCGATGGCCGTGTCGACCGTGACCGCCTGGTCGGCGACCAGCACCGGCTCGATGCCGACCGGCAGTTCGGCGCGGATGTCCTTCATCGCCGCGCTGATGTTGTGTCCGAGCGTGAGGATGTCGCCCGCCTCGCGCATCGCGATGGCGAGGCCGATCGCCGGCTTGCCGTTGACGCGGAACATCGGCTGCGGCGGGTCGGAGAAGCCGCGGCGCACCGTGGCGATGTCGCCCAGCCGGATGATGCGGTCGCCGGCGACGAAGTTGACGCTTTCGATGTCGCGCTCGTTGTCGAACGCGCCGGTGACGCGCAGGAACACGCGCTCGTTGTCCGTCTGCATCACGCCGGCCGGCCGCACGAGGTTCTGCGCCTGCAGCGTCGCGACGATGGTCGGGTAGTCGAGGCGCAGGCCGGCGAGCTTCTCCGTGGAGAACTCGATGTAGATCTGCTCGTCCTGCGCGCCGAGCACCTCGATCTTGCTGACGTCCTTCACCTGCAGCAGGCGGGAGCGCGCCGACTCGACGTAGTCGCGCAACTCGCGGAACGAGAAGCCGTCGGTGGTGAACGCGTAGATGATGCCGAACGTGTCGCCGAAGTCGTCGTTGAAGAGCGGGCCGACGACGCCCTGCGGCAGCGTGCCCCGCGTGTCGCCGATGTTCTTGCGCACCTGGTACCAGATGTCGGGAATCGCCGCCGGCGGCGTCGACTGCTCGAGGTCGACGAAGATCGTCGTCTGGCCGGCCGTGGTGTAGCTGCGGATGTTGCGCAGGTGGCGCGTCTCCTGCAGCGTGCGCTCGAGGCGCTCGGTCACCTGGCGCGTCATCTCGTCCACCGTGGCGCCGGGCCAGCCGGCGGCCACGACCATCGTGCGGATCGTGATCGCGGGATCCTCGGCGCGCCCCAGGCGCAGGAAGGCCAGCGTGCCCGCGACGACCGCGACGATCATCAGGAAGATGACGAGCGACGGGCGCCTGAGCCCCCACTCTGAGAGATTGGGGCCGATCACTGCTTCTGCTCGAGCAGGCGCACCTTCTGTCCGGGGCGAAGCGCCTGCACCCCCGCGACCACGACGAGGTCGCCGGGCGCGAGGCCGCTCGCCACGCTGACGCGGTTCGCGTCCGCCGACCGCACCTCGATCGGCCGCGCGGCGACGGTGCCGGCCTTTGGATCGACGACCCACACCGACGACTGCCGGTCGCTGCGCACAACGGCCGTGGACGGAACGTCGATGCCCGACGCCCCGGGAATGTCGATGCGGCCGGTGATCGTTGTGCCCAAGCGCATGGCGTCCGGCGGGTTCACGAGTCGGGCACGGACGCGGAACGTGCCGGTGAGCGGGTCCGCGCGCGGCGCGACTTCGCGCACGACGGCCCGGGCGCTCATCCTGGGGTCCGACGTGAGCACGACTGCGATGGGCGCGTTCGTCGCGGCGGCGTCCTTGATCCGCGCGGGCACGTCGAACACGGCGTCGCGCGCGCCGTCGCGCGCGACCTGCACGATCATGCGGCCGGGACCGACGACCTCGCCCGG
>DATKMY010000155.1:0-75458 GCA_035541655.1 Casimicrobiaceae bacterium
CGAGGTCAACGTACCCCGCTATCGGCGCGCATTCACGCTGTCGAAGGAACTCGACCCGAGCAAGGTATCCGCCGAGCTTCGCAACGGCGTACTCAGCCTGCGGATCCCCAAGGCCGAGCATGCGCAACCGCGCCGGATCGAAGTCAGGGTCGACTGAACGAGCTGACCGCGCGGCATCGCGCTCCGCCGGCCGGGACGCAACGCGGATGCGGTCGGCGCCGCCCTTCAGGCTCCTGCACGCCCGGCACCGCCGCGCAAGCGGCGGCGCCGGCGCGGCCCGTCCCTCAGGATCTCGCGCGCCGCGTTGTGGCCGGGCACTCCGGTGACGCCGCCGCCCGGGTGTGCACCCGAGCCGCACAGATACAGCCCTGGCACGGGCGTTCGATAGTCGCCGTGGCCGAGCACCGGTCGTGCCGAGAAAAGCTGATCGAGCGTCAGCGCGCCGTGAAAGATGTCTCCGCCAACGAGTCCGAATTCGCGCTCGAGATCGAGCGGCGACAGCGCGCGGCGGCCCAGCACGCTCGCCTTGAAGTTCGGGGCGACGGCGTTGACGGTGTCGATCATCAGATCCGTGACCTCGTCGCGCGCGTCGTCCCACGTACGGCCGCGCGCCACGCGGGGCAGGTCCGGATGCACATGCTGGCAGAAGAGGCTCGCGACGTGCATCCCTGGAGGCGCGAGCGAATCGTCGGCGACTGACGGAATCAGCATCTCGACGATCGGCGCTACCGACCATCCCGTCGTCTTCGCGTCGAAATACGCGCGCTCCATGTAGCCGAGCGAAGGTGCGATCAGGATTCCGCTCGCGTGGTGCGCGGCGGCGGCTTTCCCCGGCAGGACCGTGAAATCGGGGAGCTCCGCCAGCGCGACGTTCATCCGGAACGTTCCCGAACCGCACTTGTATGCGGCGATCCGCTCGCGGAAGTCCTCCGGCAGATGCTCGGGCGCCACGAGTTGCTCGAACAGCAGCTTCGGATTGACGTTGGCGACGACGCGCGCCGCACGAACGGTTTCGCCGCTCGCGAGAACCACGCCGGCGGCGCGCCCCCCTTCGACGATCACCGAGCGGACGGCTGCGTCGGTGCACAGCGTCACTCCCCGTGCCGCGCACTCCCTCGCCATCGCCAGCGTGATCGCGCCCATGCCGCCGCGCGCGTGTCCCCACTGGCCCCGGTTGCCGTTCACTTCGCCGAAGACGTGATGCAGGAGCACATACGCCGACCCGGGCGTGTACGGGCTCGCGAAATTGCCGACGACGGCGTCGAATCCGAACGCCGCCTTGATCGGGCCGGACTCGAACCAGCGGTCGAGCACGTCGCCCGCGCTCTTCGTGAACAGATCGAGCACGTCGCGCTGCCCCGCAATGTCGAGCGCGCGAAAGCGCTTCGCGACCTTCCATGCGTCGAGTAGCGCGTGCACGCCTCCTCCGACATTGGGTGGCGTGGCCAGCAGCAGGTCGCGCAGAACGTTCGCGACCCGGTCGAGCATCGTGTAGTAGTGCGGAAGGCGATCGGCATCGCGCCGCGAGTACTTGGCAACCTCCGCCTGCGTCGCGCCGAGGCCGCCGCCGACCTTCAGATAGTCGCCATCGGGCAGCGGCAGGAAATTCGACAACGGGCGTGGCACGATCGAGAGTCCATGCTGGACGAGCCTCAGTTCCCGGATCACCTTCGGATTCAGCAGGCTTACCGTGTAGCTCGCCGTCGAGTTGCGGAATCCGGGATGGAACTCTTCGGTAACGGCGGCGCCACCCAGCGCGCTGCGCCGTTCGAGCACGCAGACTCTGATGCCGGCGTCGGCGAGATAGGCGGCGCAGGTGAGTCCGTTGTGGCCGCCGCCGATGACGACGGCGTCGAAGCGCGTTTGCGAGACGGCCATCGAGTCGGAACGGCCCGCGCGCCTGGGCGGGCCGATCGGGTCCTTAGTCTTCCATCATTCCTGCCGCGACGATCGAGAAGCCGCAGTCGACGTAGGTGATCTCGCCGGTGATCGCGCTCGCGAGGTCGGAGAGCAGGAACGCCGCGACGTTGCCGACCTCGTCGATCGTGACGTTGCGCCGCAGCGGCGCGTTCTTCTCGACGAAGCGCAGAATCTTCGAAAAGCCGCCGATGCCGGCGGCCGCAAGCGTCTTGATGGGACCCGCCGAGACGCAGTTGACGCGTATCGCCTCGGGCCCGAGCGTAGCGGCGAGATAGCGGACATTCGCCTCGAGGCTCGCTTTCGCGAGCCCCATGACGTTGTAGTTGGGCAGCGCGCGCAGCGCGCCCAGGTAGCTGAGCGTCACCATCGCTGCGCGGCGACCCTGCATCAACGGCCGCGCGCCCCTCGCGAGCGCCGCGAGGCTGTACGAACTCACGTCGTGCGCGGTGGCGAATGCAGCGCGCGACATGCCGTTCAGGAAGTCGCCGGCGAGCGCTTCGCGCGGAGCGAAGGCGATCGCGTGCAGCAGTCCGTCGAGCGCCCCCCACTCGGATGCGACCGACGCGAACAACGCATCGACGTCGTCGTCCTTCGTCACGTCGCAGCGCAGGACCGGCACGGTTCCGAATTCGGCAGCGATGCGCACCACGCGCTCCTTGAGCTCGTCGTTGACGTACGTGAAGGCGAGCTCCGCACCTTCGCGCCGGCAAGCCTGCGCGACGCCGTACGCGATCGACCGATTGGACAGCACGCCCGTGATCAGGATCTTCTTGCCGGCGAGAAAGCCCATTCTGTTGCTCCGGAGGCTCGCGACGCGCCGCGCCACGACGGGCGCACGCTCAAAAGGTCAGCGGCTTGTTGGTTTCGATCACGCCGCAGGCGACGCGGTCGTTGGGCGCGCCTGGCCGGGCATCGAGCGAGCCCGTGTTCCCCCGATGCACGACCACCGATTTGCCGCGGATGCCGTCCGGGCCGTCGATCTTGATCCCGGGCAGGCTCGCCGAGGCGGTGCCGTACAAATTGTCGCTGATCGCGATGCGGATGATCGGCGGCGCGGTCGCTCCGGGCGGAATCCACGGCGGCCCCGCGGAAAATCCGTTCGGCGAGTTGCAGACACCGGTGGAATGGATGACGACCCGGTTGACGCCGGGAATCCCGTATACGTTGATGGCGACATCCACTCCGCCGTCGTACTGCTTGAACGACACGAAGCCCTTGATGGCGCTGTCCGAGACCGGACGGAGCTGCGCGCCGACGCCGGGATCGGGCGGGGGCTTCTTCGCCTCCTCGTCCGAGGCGCACGCCGCGAGAAGCCCGGCAAGCGCGACGACGAGCCCGACCCGCGGGATCACATCTTGCGAATGACGCCGCATGCGACGCGCGCTCCCGAATTCCCGGTGGGCTGCGTCGTGAAGTCATCCGGATCCTTGTGGACGATCACGCCCTTGCCGATGATGTCGTTCGGGCCGCTGCCGATCCTCATCAGCGTCAGCTCCGCCGTGAG
Organism: Casimicrobiaceae bacterium; assembly: GCA_035541655.1. Classification (GTDB taxonomy): domain Bacteria; phylum Pseudomonadota; class Gammaproteobacteria; order Burkholderiales; family Casimicrobiaceae; genus CAIWHR01. Next base: position 3,425 of record DATKMY010000155.1, read on the forward strand.
CGTCGCGTTGCCCGAGGCGTCGGCGACCAGCATCGGCATGTCACCGGTGTGCCGATCGGCCACCGACGGATGCGCGTGCGGCTTGCCCATCGGATTGAAGTGCCCGCCCGCGCTCATCGCATCCGGCGCGCTGCAGTCGCCCTTCTCGTGGATGTGGAAGCCGTGATTGCCCGGCGTCAGCCCGGACACCTTGGCGACGACCAGAACGGTCTCGTCCTTCTGCGTGAAGGTAACGGTGCCCCTCGCGCTGTTGCCGGCCGTCGGGGCGAGGTCGGCGACGGCTTCGTTGCGCGGCGTTTCCATCGTTGCGCAACCGACGACGAGCGCGCCGACTGCGATCGAGCCGAGTGCGAGCTTCATGTGGGGCCTCCTCGAATGGGCCGGATGCACCCGGTTCGTGCAAGTGCGATCGCCGGCCTTCTCGACGCATGATAAGCGAACGGCCTCACGTTGCCAAAAGACCGCTGGCCGGCGCCGCGAATCGCGCCCGTCATGCGTTAAACTCCGCCCCAGCGGGATCATGCCCCATTGTCGATGCGAGCACCGACGCTCCGGGCGCGCGGGCTTGCGAGCGGGCAGCGCAATGCTCCGAAAGTAATCATCCTCCGAGGGAGAACCATGAATCGATCGCGTCTGGTTGTCGCACCCGTAGTCGCGTGCTCGGCGGCAGTGCTGTTGAGCGGCTGTCCCGGCGATGGCGGAACGCCCGAACTGCAGAACCTGCGCCCCGCATTCCTCGGCGTCGTCACCAAGACGGCCTACGACGGCGTCAACGACGATCTGCTGACCGCCGGACTCGGCGCTACCGGGCTCGGCGCCGCGGCCGCACCGCCACCGGCGAACCCGACCGCGCCGACGGCAGCCGAGCTGCGCCGGATCGCGATCTTCAACAACTATCGCGCGATCCTCGACATCAACCCCAAGGGCGGCTACGGCGTTCTCTACGGCCCGAACATCGACGTGAACGGCAACAACACACTCGGGCAAGGCAAGATCGCCGGCACCGAGTATCTCGCGTATGCCGACGACGGCACCGGCAAGAAGAACGTCACGCTGATGGTGCAGGTGCCCAACAGCTTCACGAGCAATCCCAAGGGCTGCATCGTCACGGCGGTCTCGTCGGGCTCGCGCGGCGTCTACGGCGCGATCGGCAGCGCTGGTGAGTGGGGTCTCAAGCACGGCTGCGCGGTCGCCTACGCCGACAAGGGCACCGGCAGCGGAGTCCACGACCTCTCCGGCAACACGGTCAACCTGCAGGACGGAACGCGCACCGACGCCATCACCGCCGGCGCGAATTCGAACTTCACCGCGGCGCTATCGGCGGGCGATCTCGCGGCGTTCAACGCGGCAAACCCCATGCGTTTCGCGCTCAAGCACGCGCATTCCCAGCAAAACCCCGAGAAGGACTGGGGCAACGACACGCTCAACGCCGTTCGCTTCGCGCTCTACATTCTGAACGAACAGTTCGCCGACAAGTTCGCCGACGGCACCTCGAAGGTCAAGTACAGCGCGGACAACACGTTCGTCATCGCCTCGTCGGTTTCGAATGGCGGCGGCGCCGCCATCGCAGCGGCCGAGCAGGACACGGAAGGTCTGATCGACGGCGTTGCAGTCGCCGAGCCGACGCTCGAGCTGATGCCCAATCCCGCGTTGATCATCCAGCGCGGCGCGACGTCGATTGCCGGGAGCGCGCATCCGCTGTTCGACTACTACACGCTCGCCAACCTCTACCAGCCGTGCGCGGCACTGTCGCCGCGGGCGGTCGGTTCTCCGGGCGCGGCGTTGATTCCCGCGGCAATCGCGACGAGCCGGTGCAGTGCGCTCAAGGCCAAGGGACTGCTCACCACGACGTCGACGGCAGCGCAGGCCGAGGAATCACTCGACAAGCTGCTCGCTTACGGATATCAGCCCGAGTCCAACATCCTGCACGCGTCGCACTACCTGTTCGGCGTTTCGCTGACCGTCGTGATGTATGCGAACGCATACGGGCGCTTCAGCGTCGCCGACAACCTGTGCGGCTACTCGTACGCGGCGACCGATGCCTCCAACAAGCCGACCACGATCGCGCCGGCCTCGCTCGCGCAGATCTTCGGGGTCTTCAACGGCGTTGGCAACAGCGGCGGGATCAACATCGTCAACAACCTGAACCCGGGCGGGCCGCTCCGCGACGCGGTATCGGCATCGTCGTCGTCGGGCGTGCAGGATTTCAACACCGACGGCGCAGCCTGCCACCGGAACCTTTGGGTCGGCTCCGATGCCAACGCCGCACGGGTAAAAGCGGGAGTGGCCGAGACGCTGCGTACCGCAAATCTGCACGGCAAGCCGGCGATCATCGTGGCGGGACGTTCGGACACTCAGATTCCGGTCAATTTCAACGCGCGGCCCTATTTCGGGCAGAACCAGCTCGTTGAGGGGCCCGCGAGCAGGTTGAGCTACATCGAAGTGACCAATGCGCAGCACTTCGACACGTTCATCGACAACGCCGCGCTGCCCGGATACGACTCGAATTTCGTTCCGCTCCATTACTACTTCATCCAGGCGATGGACCGGATGTGGGCGTACCTGACGAGCGGCACGCCGCTGCCGCCTTCCCAGCTCGTGCGCACGACGCCGCGTGGCGGCACGGCGGGTTCGGCGCCGCAGATCACGACGGCGAACGTGCCGCAGATCTCGGCGACGCCGGTGGGGACCGACCTGATCACGTTCAGCGGAAACACGTTGACGATTCCCGATTGATCGGATGAGCAACCCGGCGATCGGAGCGCCCTCGCGTTGCGGGCATCACGATGTCGCTAGAATGACTCCGTCCGAAATCGTCTCGGAGCTCGACAAGCACATCGTCGGGCAGGACGCCGCGAAGCGCGCGGTCGCGATCGCGCTGCGCAATCGCTGGCGCCGCCAGCAGGTGCCGGAACCGCTGCGCCAGGAGATCACGCCCAAGAACATCCTGATGATCGGGCCGACGGGCGTCGGCAAGACCGAGATCGCGCGCCGGCTCGCGCGGCTCGCCGACGCGCCGTTCATCAAGGTCGAGGCGACGAAGTTCACCGAGGTTGGCTACGTCGGCCGCGACGTCGACACGATCATTCGCGATCTCGCCGAGGCGGCGGTGAAGCAGACGCGCGAAGCGGAGGCACGCAAGGTCCGGGACCGTGCGGCGGACGCCGCCGAGGAGCGCCTCCTCGACGTTCTGCTGCCGCCGGCGCGGGAGGTCAACATCCAGAACATGCAACCGACGGACTCCGCGACGCGCCAGAAATTCCGCAAGATGCTGCGCGAAGGCAAGCTCGACGAGCGCGAGGTCGAAATCGAGGTCTCGCTGCTCGCGCCGCAGATGGAGATGCTCGCCCCGCCCGGGATGGAGGAGCTCACGAGCCAGATCCAAGGGATGTTCCAGCAGATGGGGGGCGCGCGCCGCAAGGTGAAGCGGATGAACGTCGGCGACGCGCTGAAGGCCCTGACCGACGAGGAGGCCGCGAAGCTCGTCAACGACGACGAGATCAAGGCGAAGGCGCTCGCCGCGGTCGAGCAGAACGGAATCGTGTTCCTCGACGAGATCGACAAGATCGCGAGCCGGCAGGAGACGCACGGCGCCGATGTGTCGCGCCAGGGCGTGCAGCGCGATCTGCTGCCGCTCGTCGAAGGCACGTCGGTGTCGACGAAATACGGGGTGGTGCGCACCGACCACATCCTGTTCATCGCTTCCGGCGCATTCCATTTCTCCAAGCCCTCCGACCTGATCCCCGAGCTGCAGGGGCGTTTCCCGATCCGCGTGGAGCTCAACTCGCTGTCGGTGGCCGACTTCGAGAAGATCCTCACCGCGACCGACGCGTGCCTCGTGCGCCAATACCAGTCCCTGCTCGACACCGAGAACGTGCACCTCGATTTCCGCCCCGACGGAATCCGGCGGCTCGCCGAGATCGCGTTCGCCGTCAACGAGCGGCAGGAGAACATCGGCGCGCGGCGCCTCTACACCGTCATGGAGCGGCTGCTCGACGATCTCTCGTTCCATGCGACGAAGCACACCGGAGACACATTCGCCATCGACGCCGCGTACGTGGAAACGCGTCTCGGCAACATCGCCGGCGACGAGAACCTCGCCCGCTATATCCTGTAGCAACCACGATGTTCGTCCGCATCCTCGGCATCTTCCTGCCGGTGTTCTCGATCGTCGTGCTGGGCTGGCTGTACGCGAGGCGGGTGAAGCCCGACCTGAGCTGGGTCAACCGGATCAACCTCGCGGTGTTGCTGCCGGCGCTCATCTTTTCGGCGCTCGCGAGCAAGGATTTCGAGCTCGCATCGAATCTCCCCCTGATCGCCGGCAGCATCGGCGTCGTGCTGGGCTCGGGGCTCCTCGCGTGGCCGTTCGCGAGGCTCACGCACCAGGACTATCGGACGTGGGTGCCGCCGATGATGTTCAACAACTGTGCCAACATGGGAATACCGCTCGCTTACCTGAGCTTCGGTCAGCGCGGGCTCTCGGCGATGGTCACGCTGTTCACGATCTCCAATCTGCTGCACTTCACGCTCGGCGTGCATATCGTCAGGCGCGATGCGCCGATCGGTCCGGTCTTTCGCAACCCGATGGTCATCGCGACCTTCCTCGGCTTCGCGTTCGCGCTCGTGCGCCCGCCGTTCCCCGAGTGGCTGACGATCGCGATCAAGATGGTCGGCGACGCTTCGATCCCGCTGGTGCTCATTTCGCTCGGCGCGCGTCTTGCCCAGGCGAGGTTCGACGATCTGCGTCTCGGGATTCTGGGCGGCGCCGTCTGTCCGTTGACCGGCATCGCGATCGCCGGCCTGCTCACGCTCGTGCTCGACCTCGATCCGACGCAGCAGGGGCTGCTGTTCATCTTCGGGGCGCTGCCGCCGGCGGTGCTGAATTTCATGGTCGCCGAGCAGCACCGGCAGGAACCCTCGAAGGTCGCCTCGATCGTGCTCGTCGGCAACATGATGGCGGTGCTGTTCGTTCCCATCGGCCTGGCGCTCGCGCTACGATAAGCGGGACGCTTCCGCCGCGAGACGGAGACCGTGTTCCGCGGCTGAATCGCGGCGGCTTCTTCCAAGGCGCTGAAGTCGACCGGGCGGCGCCCCGGGTTAGCCCCCGGACTTCACGAGAGCCGGCGCCGCCTCGGGCCATCCCGAACAGCGCTCGCTGACCTCGCACCTTGGCTACTTCGCTGCGGCGAGCTGCTTCAGCGTGAACGTGTAGCTCTCTTTGTCGAGCGGCTTGTGGCAGGCGAGGCACTCGGCCTGGTTCACTCCGGCACGCTGCTTCTTGTCGAGCGTGAACACCGCGTAATTCCAGTCCGAGTTGCGCAGGATCTCGGGAATCTCCTTGCCCCACCCGGCCTCGCGCTCCATGGCGGTGTAGAAGAGGAGCTTGTCCGCGACGAAGAAGCCGTCGCCGCCGGCGATCGGCTTCCCGTCGGCGCCGAGCTTCGCCGAGTAGACCTCGGCGAAGAGCACCGAGCCGTCGGGCAGGTCCTTGCCCGCCTTCGCCGCCTGCAGCGCCGGCTTGTTGGCGTAGTAGTAGCGCACCTGGTTGGTCGCCGGGAAGTTGATCGTGTGGTACTTGGCGAAGCCGGTCGTGTAGCCCTCGGGGAACGGCACGCGCGTCGCGGCGACATTGGGCAGCAGACCCGACTTGGCGCCCGATTCCGGCCCGGGGAGCGAAGCGAAATAGGCCGCGACATTGGCCATGTCGTCGGCGCTCAATTGCGCGGCGATCGCGTTCATGATCGCGTTCTTGCGCGAACCGTCCTTGAGCGCCTTCAGCTGCGACTCGAGGTAGCCGGCACGCTGCGCGGCGAGGTTCGGTATCGCGTCGCTCACGCTCACGCCGTTCGCGCCGTGGCAGGCAGCGCATACCGTCGCGACCTTCGCCTTGCCCGCCTCGATGTCGGCGGCGCGCGCCATCGGAACGACGGACAGGACTGCCAGGAACCTGAGCAAAAGCTTCACGATGCCTCCCTCGTGGCCTCTCGTCTGGCCACTCTACCGCCTTGTGACGGGCGCGTTAACAGTCCCTGAGGGCCCGGCATTCCGCCGCCCGTGAGGCGCGGCAGACAGGGAGGGCGCGCATTCGCCGCGGCCCGGGCGGACGCCGGTGTCTAATCCGCCGGGCCGGCCGAACCGGGGCTCGCTGCCCGTGGCGGAGACTCCCGGCGGCCATCCACCGTGCTTCGTATCGAAGCCAGCAGAAAACGATGAAAGCCGTGACAGACCGCTTCTTCGATCGCTGCCCACAGCCAGCGCGGACGCCTGGCGCCACGGTAGAGCGTCGTCACGGTGAGCTCCGTGCAGGAGCTCGAGAGCTCGCGGAGCGCGTAGCAGCCGCCGGAGAGCTGGACGCCGCCTCCGATCGCGAGGTTCTGCTCGACGACCTCGAAACCGTAGTGCCGCAGTGGCTCGATCCGCGTCAGCCGCTTGCGCAGGTAGCCGTCCTCGTACGAGCACTCGACCTCGTCGCCGACGTCCGTGGAGCGGCTGTCGGCTCCCGTCGGCAGCGGTAGCAGCACGCGCAGATAGAGCGGCGGCCGGGCGTCGATCTGTTCGTAGAACATCAGCGCGTCCCATACGCGCTCGGGCGGGGCGGCGATTCGCGTGCGTGTGCGAACGGCAGTCGGTCCGCTCATCGCGGCTCGCCTCCCATCGGTGCACGCGAAGAAACCGCGCGCACATCGACGACGCCCCAGAGCATCGAGCGGTCCTCTTCGGAGCGATTGCTCGGGCCCTGAGTCACGGGCTCGCGAAAGCTGCGCAGAACGACCACCGCGTCGCGCGCGGCGGCATGCGCGATCGCCGCCATCAGGCGCCGCTCGTAGGCCGCGTCGGCGCCGTCCAGGATGTTGGATAGCGTGAACGCGTCGAAGCTGCCCGAGGGCGCGCGTTCGAGAAAGTCGGCGGCGTCGGCGTGGACCAGCCGAATTCTCTTCGGATCGCGCGGCGGCGCTGCGTCGGGTAGCTCCCCGATCAGCAGAGATCGCGCGTAGGGGTTGGCGCGATTCGCGTGGCGAGCGAAGCAGCGCGCCATCCGCCCGCGCATCACCGCACCGAGGTGCGGCGGCAGGAACGCGAGGAACGGCGCCGCATAGACGGCGCGCAGTGCAGCGAACGAAAGCAGACCGTCGAACGCGGCGCGAAAGCGCCGGGTGTCGAGGTCGCGATGCCAGCGCGCGACCTGGGCCGCGGTGTCGTCGAGATCGACGAACGCCGAGAGCTTCGCCGCCGTCCACCCGACGGCGGGGGCAAAGCGGCGCGCGAACGCCATGACGCGCTCCGCGACACCCCGGACGCACGGCTCTCCGGCGATGCGCCGCTCGGCGTAAGCGAGCTGGACGGCGTTCACATCGACCGCGACGACCTCGTGCTCCTCCGCGAGCTCGATCGCCGTGCAACCCGCCGAGGCGATGCAGAAGACGCGGCCGCCGGGGCGGAACGCGCGTCGTTCGACGCGTGCATCCTCGTACATGCGGCCGAAGAGGATCCTCGCCGGACCTTCGCGGGCATCGAAGCGGCCGCGCGCCCATACGGTGCCCGCGGCAGGCAGTGACGCGGTCAACGCGGCCAGCCCGACGCGACCCACGCGAGCGCGAGGAACGCGATGTTCTTGACGACCATGCCGGCCGGATCGTGAATCAGGTGCCTGGCCCAGACGAGGCCGTTGGCGTTCAGCGTCACGAGAAGGACCGTCTGCGCGATCGCGCACGCGCGCGGCGCGATGCCGCTCAGCACCCAGACGCCGAGGGCAACCTCGACGATGCCCAGCGCCTGCAGGAATCGCGCGCCGATCGCGCGCCCGAAACGCGGCACCGCCTCGACGACCTCGAGCTCGCGGGGCTGGCCGTGCAGCAGCTTGCACCAGAGCCCTTCGTAGATCCAGACGGCCGCCACTGCGGCGCGGATCAACCAGACTGGCGGCAGCTCGCCGGACATTGGCCGATCGTAGGCGGCGGCGGTGCGCCGGGCTTTGATGCCCGTCAACAGCCCGGCGCGAAGAATCCGCCCGAGAGCACGCGACAGCGACACGCCGCGCGCTCGGGCATTCCGGCGTTGGAAGGTCCCGCTATCCCCCGCGCCGGCCCCGCGCGAGCGGGATCAGTACTTCAGCGTGCAGCCGTACGGCGTCGTGCTGGCGATCGAGACGGGCTTGCCCGCGGTCGCCTCGGTGAGCGCGGCGCGCACGTAGTTGTTCGCGATCTTCACGTCGGCGGGATTCGTCGAGCGTTTGTCGTCGATCGCGCCGTCGTAGATGATCTTGCCCGCGGGGTCGATGACGAACATGTGCGGCGTATTCTTCGCCGCATAGGCGCGCGCCGTCGCACTCGTGCCGTCGATCAGCGTGGCCTTCGGCGCGGCTTCCTGCGCCCGCATCCACTTCTCCATCTCCTCGGGGGTCTTGTACTCGCTGTGGCTCGCGTTGGTCGAGTTGATCGTCAGCCAGACGACGTCCTTCGCTCCCCATTCCTTCTGCAGCCCCTGCATGTTCTGGCTGTTGTAGTGCTTGCGCACGAACGGGCACTCGGGGTTCGTCCACTCGAGCACGACGAACTTGCCGCGGTAGTCGGCGAGCTTCACCGGCCTGCCGCTGGTGTCGGCGACCACGAAGTCGGGCGCGCGCCCGCCCGGTGCCGCAGCCGCGGGAAGCACGAAGGCGAGCGCAACACCGCTCGCCAGGATCATCGATTTGAGCCGCATGAGAATCTCCTTTCGTCAAGCTTTCGCCGGCTCGCCCTACAGCGAAGCGAGCGCGTCGAGCACGGTTTGCCGCTGCAGCACTTCCGGTAGCAGCACGGGCTTCTTCCCCGGTAGATATAGAACATAAACCGGGACGCCGGTTCGGCCAAGCGCTGACAGCGCCCGGGTGATATCGGGGTCGCGGCGCGTCCAGTCGGCACGCACCAGAGCGACGTTCTTGCGCGCGAACGCCGCGCGCACGTCCTGGGTATTGAGGACGAGGCGCTTGTTCACCTGGCAGGTGACGCACCATGCGGCGGTAAAGTCGACGAAGACCGGCCGGCCGGATGCCGCCAGGTCGGCAACGCCCCTCGGCGTGTAGGGCTGCCATTCGCCGTCCGCAGCGGCGATGCGTCGATTCGCACCCGCCGCCGGCGAGGCGTCGGCTTCGACGGTGAGCAGCGGCCACGCGAGCGCAAGCGATCCGGCGAGTGCGGCCACGCCGGCAATTCCCCACGGGCGTGCCCCTCCGGTGCGCACGATCCGCCAGGTCCAAAGCGCGAAGCCGAGGCACAGGAGCGCGAGCAAAAGCCGCACGACCGCGTCGTTGTCGCGCTGCGCGCCGAGCACCCAGGCGAGCCAGATCACCGTCGCATAGAGCGGGAACGCGAGGACCTGCTTGAAGCGCAGCAGCCACGGCCCCGGACGCGGGAGATGCTTGCGCCAGCCGGGCAGCAGTGCGAGCGTCACAAAGGGAACTGCCATCCCGAGGCCGAGCGCGACGAAGACGACGAGCGTCACTGCCGTCGACTCGGAGATCGCATAGCCGAGCGCTGCGCCCATGAACGGCGCGGTGCACGGCGACGCGATGAGCACGGCGAGGACGCCGGAGAGCAGCGCGTCGACCGTGCGGTTCTTCGCCGTGTACTCGGCGACTCCCGACGGCGCGACCTGCCCGAACTCGAACACCCCCGACAGGTTGAGCGCCAGCACGAAGAACAGCGCGGCGAGCGCCGTGACGACGGCCGGCGACTGAAGCTGAAAACCCCATCCCAATTGCTCGCCGGCCGAGCGCAAGCCCGCAAGAACGAGGCCGAGCGCGACGAAGGTCGCGACGACTCCGCCGGCGAACGCGAAGGCTTCCTTGCGCAGCGTCGCGGGTTGGTCGTGGTGCGTCGCGAAGCCCAGGACCTTGAGCGAAAGCACCGGGAACACGCACGGCATCAGATTGAGCGCGATGCCGCCGACGAAAGCGAACGCGATGGCCACTGCGAGCGACAATCGGTTGTCGGCAGGCGAGGTCGCCGGCGCAGCGACGTCGAGCTTCGAGGCCGCTGCGAGCGCGGGCTTCGCCCCTGCGCGAATGGCGCCCGAGAGCGGTACGTCGATCGTCGCAGCGAACGTATCTGCGGAGAAGCCGTCCGCCGCCGACAGCACGCCGGCGACCCGGTTGAAGTTTCCCGCGAGGCTGTACGCGACCGGGAGCGTGAGCAGATAGGCGTCGCCGTCGCGCTTCGTCGTCTGCGGCACGGAGGGCTCGATCCGCGATTCGGCGAACGAGAAGAAGCGAAGCGCGCCCGGGTCCTTCGCGCCCGCAGGCGGGACGAGCTTCACTTCGATCGTGGCGCCCCTGCCTTCCGCCGACGCCTTCCATCCGACCATCGGACGGGGCAGCGCGGCGCGCGCGGCAGCGATCGGCGCGCCCCAGCGCGGATCGGGAGCCGCCTTCTTGTCGACCGGCAGTGAAAGCTCGAGATCGGCACCCTCGGGGATGCAGACCTCCTTGCAAACCAGCCAGTCGGCACGTGCGCGCAGGAGGGTGGGCGCGCCCGGCTCCAACGTCGGTTGTGCCGTCAGCGTGACGAGGTGCAGCACCTCGCCGTCGTAGCCGTAGTTGACCAGCGGGCCGGCGGGCAGCGCGCGCGGCACCGGCCACTCGATCGGCCCGGCCGTGATTCCCTCGGGCAGTTTCCACTCGAGGGTAGTCGGCAGGCCGGAGTCACCGGGATTCTGCCAATAGGTATGCCACCCCTTCTGCATCGAGAGGCGCAACGCAACCGTCAGCGTCTCGCCGGGGACCACCGCCGTTTGCGCAGCGACGAGCTCCGCCTCGACGTGCTCGGTCTTCACCGGAGTCGCGACCGCGCCCGGCGCAGGCGCGAGGGTCGCTGCAGCGACGAGCGCGGCGCTGGCGAAGGCTCTGCGGAGTACAAGTCGGGGACGAAGCATCGGCCGATCCATACGAGGTCGCCGGATTGGGCGTGGCGCGGGGCGGAAAGGTTCCCGATCCGTATAATTCTACGCGGGGAGAGCGGGACCCCCCGGGCGGGCCACGCCGCACCGCCGCCGGCCAGGCGCCGAAGCAGGGCGCGGTTTTCGGCTCTGTCCGCCTTCGGTGAACAGGCACTTCGCCTCGGCATTCCCCTTGGAAGCCTTTCTCGTTTCGATCGGCGTCGTCGCCCTCGGCGAAATCGGCGACAAGACGCAGCTGCTTGCGCTGATGCTCGCTGCACGCTTCCGCAGGCCCTGGCCGATCATTGCCGGCATCTTTGCGGCAACGCTCGCCAACCACGCGCTGGCCGGACTGGTGGGGAGCTTGCTGCGCGGACTCCTGACGCCGGAGCTGTTGCGATGGATCGTCGCGGCATCATTCTTCGCCGTCGCGATCTGGGCGCTCTCCCCCGACAAGATCGACGACGACGCGCACCCCCCCACGAGCCGCTGGGGCGTGTTCGGCGTAACCGCGGTATCGTTCTTCCTCGCCGAGATGGGCGACAAGACGCAGATCGCCACCGCGGTGCTCGCGGCGAAGTACTCGGCCCTTCCCGCGGTCATCGCCGGTACGACGCTCGGAATGCTGATCGCCGACGTGCCGGTCGTGCTGATCGGCAACCTCTCCGCAGCGAAGCTTCCGCTCAAGGCGATTCGGATCGCTGCGGCGCTGATGTTCGTCGCGCTCGGAATCTACACGCTGCTTGCCTCGGGCGCCTGAGGGCCTCGCCGGTATAATTCGCCGTCCGCGGGTACCGTCCGCATCCGCGCTTCACCGACCACTTCGCATCCGATGAAGCCCTACGCTCCCGCCGAAATCGAAGCCTCCGTGCAAGCCGAGTGGAGGACGGGCGACGTCTATCGCGCCCCAGACGGCGGCGAGCACGCCAAGTTCTATTGCGTGTCGATGCTCCCGTACCCGTCGGGCAAGCTGCACATGGGCCACGTGCGCAACTACACGATCAACGACATGATGTACCGGTTCCAGCGGATGAACGGGTACAACGTGCTGATGCCCATGGGCTGGGACGCCTTCGGCCTGCCCGCCGAGAACGCCGCGATGAAGGCCGGCGTGCCGCCCGCCAAGTGGACCTACGAGAACATCGCCTACATGAAGGGGCAGTGCAAGGCGATGGGCTGGGCGATCGACTGGTCGCGCGAGTTGGCAACCTGCGATCCCGCGTACTACAAATGGAACCAGTGGTTCTTCCTGAAGATGCTGGAGAAGGGCATCGCGTACCTGAAGACCGGCGTCGTCAACTGGGACCCGGTCGATCAGACGGTGCTCGCGAACGAGCAGGTGATCGACGGCCGCGGCTGGCGCTCCGGCGCGCCGGTCGAGAGGCGCGAGATCCCGATGTACTACCTGCGGATCACCGACTACGCCGACGAGCTTCTGGCGTGCCTCGACAGGATGCCCGGCTGGCCGGAGCGCGTGAAGACGATGCAGGCCAACTGGATCGGCAAGAGCGAAGGCGTGCGCTTCGCCTTCACGCACGACATCCGAGACGAGCGGGGTCGCCTGGTCGGCGACGGCAGGATGTACGTGTTCACCACGCGCGTCGACACGATCATGGGCGTCACGTTCTGCGCGGTCGCCGCCGAGCATCCGCTGGCTGTTCATGCGGCGAAGTCGAATCCCGAGGTCGCCGCGTTCATCGCCGAATGCCAGCGCGGCAGCGTGATGGAAGCCGATCTCGCGACGATGGAGAAGAAGGGTGTGCCCACCGGGCTCCACCTCACGCATCCGCTCACCGGCGAGAAGATCGAGATCTGGGTCGCCAACTACGTGCTGATGAGCTATGGCGACGGCGCCGTGATGGGTGTCCCCGCGCACGACGAGCGCGATTTGGCATTCGCGCAGGCGCACGGGCTCCCGATCAAGCAGGTGCTGGAAAACGATCTGGTCTACACCGATGCGCTGCGGAAGCAACGCCCGCGCAGCGAGTATCCGGATCTGTATTTCGACGCCCGTAAACCGTGGAAATCGTGGTATGCCGATAAGACCGGAGTCACGACCATCAACTCCGGCGAGTTCGACGGCTTGACTCACGAACAGGCGGTCGAAGCAGTCGCCGCCGCGCTCGCGGCAAGGGGTCTCGGCGAGAAGAAGGTCACGTTCCGGCTCCGCGACTGGGGAATTTCGCGGCAGCGCTATTGGGGCACGCCGATCCCGATCGTCCACTGCGCGAGCTGCGGCGCCGTTCCGGTCCCGGAGAAGGACCTCCCCGTCCTGCTCCCGGAAGACTGCGTTCCCGACGGCAGCGGCAACCCGCTCGCGAAGCGCGCCGACTTCGTGAACACGTCGTGTCCGCGCTGCGCAGCGCCGGCAAAGCGCGAGACCGACACGATGGACACGTTCGTCGACTCGTCGTGGTACTTCATGCGCTACGCGTGTCCCGACGCGCCCGCGATGGTCGACCGCCGCAACGACTACTGGAATCCGATGGACCAGTACATCGGCGGCATCACGCACGCGATCCTGCACCTCCTCTATGCGCGCTTCTGGACGAAGGTGATGCGCGACATGGGCCTCGTCCACATGGACGAGCCGTTCACGCGGCTGCTCACGCAGGGGATGGTGCTCAACCACAGCTACTTCCGGCGCACCGAGAAGGGCGGCATCGACTACTTCCCGCCGGACGCCGTCGCAGTCGAGCATGACGCCTCCGGCCGGGTCGTCGGCGCGCATCTCAAGTCCGACGGCAAGCCGGTCGAATACGGCGGCCTCGGCACGATGTCGAAGTCGAAGCTGAACGGCGTCGATCCGCAGGACATGATCGACCGCTATGGCGCCGACGCCGCGCGGCTCTTCGTGATGTTCGCCGCGCATCCCGAGGCGACGCTCGAGTGGTCGGACGCCGGCGTCGAGGGCGCCCAGCGGTTCCTGCGCAGGATGTGGGCGTTCGGCCAGGCGCGCGAGGAACTCGTCAAGGGGGCGGCGGACGGGTACGACTGGAATCGCGCCGACGCCGCGGTGAAGGGCGCGCGGCGCGAGATCCATCTGACGCTCAAGCAGGCGACCTACGATTACCAGCGAATCCAGTACAACACGGTCGTATCGGCGGGCATGAAGATCCTGAACGCGATCGAGGCCGTTCCCGTCGACGTCGAAGGTGCGGCTGCGTTCGCGCGCGAAGGCGCGTCGATCCTCATTCGCGTCCTCTATCCTGTCGTCCCGCACCTCGGCTGCGCGCTGTGGCAGGAGCTGGGCTTCGCGGCAAGCCAGGGGTCGCTCCTCGACGCCCCCTGGCCGCAGGTCGATCCCGCGGCGCTCGCGCAGGACGAGATCGAGCTCGTGCTCCAGGTGAACGGCAAGCTGCGAGGGAAACTGAAGGTTCCGGCCGACGCCGGCAATGCGGCGATCGAAGCCGCGGCGCGAGCGAGCCCCGAAGTGGCGAAGCACGCGGCGGGCGCTCCGGTGAAGAAGGTCGTCGTCGTGCCCGGCCGTCTCGTCAATGTCGTCGTCTGAGGGCGGCCGATCGGCGCGTGCGGCGCTCGCCGCCGCCGCTCTTGCGCTGGTCGTCGCCGGGGGAGGCTGCGGATTCCATCTCCGCGGCGACGTGAAATACGCGTTCTCGTCGGCGTACGTCAATGCGCCGGCCGTCTCGCCGATGGCGACGGAACTGAAGCGAACGCTCGAAGGCGGCGGAACGACGATCGCGGAAACGGCGAAGGCCGCTGAAGTGACGATCGATCTGTCCAACGTCGCCGACGGCAAGGACGTCCTGTCGCTCTCCGGCGGCGGGCGCGTGCGCGAATACGCGCTTTCGAAGCGCGCGACGATCGCGGTTCACGACAGCGAGGGCCGCGACTGGATGCCCGCCGCGGAGATCGTCGTTCGTCGCTCCTATTCCTTCAACGAGTCGGAAGTGCTCGCGCGCGAAGCGCAGGAGGCGAAGCTCTACAGGGAAATGCAGACCGACGTCGTCCAGCAGATCATCCGCCGGCTGCAGTCTGCGAAGAAGCCCGAATAGCGCGAACAGAGCATATTGCGCTGGCGAGCGAATGCCATGGCGGGCGATCGTCTCGCCACCAGGGCAGCGAAAATGCGACAATCCCATCGAATGGAGATCGAACCATGAGCAAATGCGGGGGCTTTGCCTGGCGTCCTCGTCGCTTCGCCTTGAGCGCAATCACGGCGGCATCGATCGCCTATGGGGGCGCGCTGCGAGCGGACGAGATCACCGTTACGCTGAGTGGAACTCAGGAGATTCCACCGGTGACGACCGCGGCGAGCGGCACCGGCACCCTGACCGTCGGTCCGGACAAGTCGATCAGCGGCAAGTTGACCGTCACCGGAATGGCGCCGACGGTCGCTCACATTCACGAGGGCGCGCCCGGGGCGAACGGTCCGATCATCGTGCCGTTGACCAAGGCAGCCGAAGGCACATGGGTCCTTCCGGCTGGAGTCAAGCTAACCGACGCGCAGTTCGAATCCTACCGATCGGGCAAGCTCTACTTCAACGTCCACAGTGAGGCGCACCGAAGCGGAGAGATCCGCGGCCAGATCAAGCCGTAGTCACAGCGGCCATCCCGACCGCGAACGGGTCAGCCAACGAACGGGTCAGCCAACGAATTGGTCGGCGCGCAGTTCGAGCTCCTTCGGGATCGCGAGCCCGAGCGCAGCCGCGGTACCGCGATTGATCACCAATTCGAGGACCGTCGGCTGTTCGATCGGGAGATTGCCGGGTTTCGCGCCCTTCCAGATCTTGTCCACGTAGTTGGCGGCGCGGCGATAGTGCTCGGTCAGCTCCTGTCCATAGCTCATCAGGCCGCCTGCCTCGGTCATTTCCCGATTCGAGTAGATCGTCGGCAAGCGACTGCGCAGCGCCGACCTTATGATCCGCTCGTGGTGGACGTCGAAGTAGGCATCCTCCGCCACGACAAGCGCCTCGGATTGCGCTCTTGCCATGGCGGCGAAGCCTGCGTCGATTTGCGTTTCCGTGCTTGCTTCGACGGGGAGCACCTTAACGCCGAGCGCGTACGCGGCCCCCTGCACCTGCTCGAGTATGAGCGAATCGCTGGGATTGAGCGGATTGATCAAGACTGCGAGGCGGGACAGCCTTGGAACGGCAGCGCGTAAAAGCTCGAAGTGCTTGACGCTGACCTCGGTCACGATGTTCGACAGCCCCGTGATGTTTCCGCCCGGCCGAGAAAGGCTCGCCGCGAATCCCTCCCCGACCGGATCGGGCACGGCGACCATCACGATCGGAGTCGTCGCCATCGCCTGACGCGCCGCCTGGACGGACAGCGTGGTTCCGGCAATCACGATGTCGACCTTGGCGAGCGCCAGCTCCGATGCGAGACCCGCCAGGCGGCCGTATTCGCCGTAGGCATAGCACCACTGGACGCGATGATCGCGGCCGTCGACATACCCAAGTTCGGACATTCCCCGGCGAAAGCCCTCGTACATGCGCATCGATGCCGAGCCGGGGGCGAGGAAACCGACGCGCCGTTCACCAGACTTCGGCTGGGCGCCGACAGCCGGCACGTTGACCAACGCGACCGCGCAGACCACCGCCCGCAACGCGCCGCGTCGCGATCGAGACATTGGCTCGTTACGCATGGTGTCGGGCCCGAACTGAGTCTGTTTCGCCGCCCGCGCTACATCGCAGGCACCACCTAAACCAAAACGCGACCACGGATCGTTCCGGAATCGGCCTTCGCGACCAGCTTTCCCGTATGCTAGGACAACCGCCCGACCCAGCCAAGTTGGAACGCGATGGAACTCCGCCTGAACCAGCTCGCCGCGCATCTCGCCCGCACGCTCGCGCCGATTTACGTCGTGCACGGCGACGAGCCGCTGCTCGCGATGGAAGCGGGCGACGCGATCCGGGCGGCGGCGCGGCGCGCCGGGTGCGAGGAGCGCGAAATCCTGGTCGCCGAGCCCGGGTTCAAGTGGGATGCGCTGATGGCGGCCAGCGCCAACCTGAGCCTGTTCGGCGCGAGGAAGCTCGTCGACCTGCGCATTCCTTCGGGGAAGCCGGGGGTCGACGGCGGACGCGCGCTTGAATACTGCGCCGCGAATCCGAGCCGCGAGCAGACGCTGCTCGTCACGCTGCCGCGCCTCGATCGCGCGACGCAGGGCGCCGCTTGGTTCTCCGCGCTCGCCGATGCGGGCGCGTCGATTGCGGTCGCGCCGCTCACCGCGGAGGAGCTGCCGTCGTGGATCGCCGCGCGTCTCGCATCGCAGAAACAGCACGTGGGGCGCGAGACGCTCGCCTTTCTCGCGCAGCGCTGCGAGGGCAACCTGCTGGCGGCGCGCCAGGAGATCGAAAAGCTCGGACTGCTCCTTCCCGAAGGCGACCTCGATGCCGAAGCCGTCGAACGCGCAGTCACCGACGTCGCCCGCTACGACGTATTCCAGCTCTCCGAAGCGTGGCTCGCCGGCGACGCCGCGCGCGTGCTGCGCATCATCGCGGCGCTCGAAGCGGAAGGAGAAGGCATACAGCTCCTGCTCTGGCAACTCTCCGAGGACATCCACGCGCTCGCGTTGGTGCTGGAGGCGCGGGCGGCAGGTACGCCCGTCGCGGTCGCGATCCGGAACGCACGCGTCTGGGGAAAGCGGCAGGCCGCGATGGAGCGCGCCGCACGACGGCTCGACATGGATGCGATCGCCGCGCTGCTCGCCGCCCTGGCGCGGCTCGACGCGCTCTCGAAAGGCATCGGCCGAGGCACGGCGTGGGACGAGCTCCGGACGACCGCATTGACGATGGCAGGCTCGCTCGCGCTGCCGCTGCCGGCGCCGGCGCTGCCGACAATTCGCTGAGCGTCGGACCCACCGCGCCTGCCGGCTACGGCGCGATCGGATCGCAGATCGCCCGGCGCTCGCTCAGCGCGCAGGTCGTCATCGGCGTCCCGCGGAAGTCGTGCGCGACCATCCGCCAGCGCCCTCCGTCGCGCTCGATCGTCAGGAAGCCGAATCGGTTCGACGCGACGATGCCCGCGACCACCGCGCCCGGCGCGGGCGTCGTGGCCGCCGGCAACGGAATGGGCAGCGGCGGGTCGATCCAGTCGCCGCCGTTGCCCGCGACGAATTGCGGCGGCTGCGGCGTCGCGAAGGTGACGACTTCGAACAGGTGGACGTGGCCCGACAGCAGCGCCTGCACGCTCGGCGGGAAGAGCGCCGTCGGCTGTAATCCGTCGAGCGCCGATTGCAGCGCGCCGTTGCCGGGGTACGGCCTCAGCGGCTTCGCCGGGTTCGGCGCGAACGCGAGGATCGGATGATGATTCATGAAGAACGTGTTCGGCCGCCGCGCTGCGAGCGCGAACGCGGCCTCGAACTGCGCGCGATAGCGGATGTACATCGGGTCGGTCGCCTTGAGCGGCGCGACGCCGACCAGCGACGAATCGAACACGATGAACTGCATGTCGACGTCCGGGCCCGAGCCGAACGGCACCGCATAGGGCTCGCTGTAGTCGCCGGTCGAGTCGTCGGCGGCGACGTTGCAGTCGCGGTGCGGTGCGAGCGGACGCGGATCGAGGAACCGCCACCAGCCCTGCCCCGCGCGATTGCACGATTCGTGGTTGCCGCGCACGACGATCCACGGGGCGGCCGCGAAGAGCTTCGCCGCGGGCGCGAAGACGTCGGCCTCCCACGTGTCCCAGCCATAGCCCCACGGGCTCCCAGCGCATCCCGCGTTCGACAGCGGACAGGCGTTTTCGCGGTAGTGATAGTCGCCGACGTGAATGACGAGATCCGGCTGCACGTCCGCGGCGGCGCTCGCGACCTGCGGGAACGGCCACAGCGCGGGATCGTTGCACGCCTGGAAGATGTTGTCGCCGGTCTTGATCCGGCATCCGGTGTCGCCGATCACGACGATGCGCCGCGGATGCGCGACGGGAAGCGGAAGCGCGCGATCGAGTACCATCGCGCGTGCGACGCCGGCGGGGATCGCCTTCTCGCAGGTGAGCACCGGGAACGCCGACGGCTTCGACTGCGCCGGCGGGCTGCGCGTCGGACGCAGCGGAATCGTTGCGGGGGCAGCGCGCACGTCCATCTGCGTCGCCACGCCGTCCAACTCGATCGCCGGACACACGGCATCCCCGGTGATCACCCGCGCCACGGCACGGCCTTCGTCGCCGAGGACGACGTAGGCGTAGAGCGGCGCGCCGCGATCGGCGTCGCGCGTGAGGGCCGCGCAACCGGCCAGAAGTGCGGCGAGCGCGCAGCCCAGCACGACGCGGCTCATCGCAGGTCACCCCAGCGCGCCTGGACGAGCGCGAGTCCGGCAGCCGCCGCAGTCTCGGTGCGCAGCACGCGCGGGCCGAGCGCAATCGCTTCGAATCCCTTCGCTTGCGCCGCTGCGGCCTCGCGGGGATCGAATCCGCCCTCGGGACCGTTCAGCAGGGCCAGCGGCGACGCGCGAGGATCGATCGATGCGATCGATTGCCGGGCGCCGGGAACCAAGAGAATGCCGCTCCCGGCCCATTCGCGCAGCCAATCCGCGAAGGGCCGCGGCGGAGCGACTTCGGGGATCCGATTGCGGCCGCATTGCTCGCAGGCGGCGATCGCGACCTGGCGCCAGTGCGCGAGGCGCCTCCCGGCGCGCTCGCCCGCGGGCAGCGGCGAGCTGCGCGAGGTGACGAGCGGCTGAATCGACGCGACGCCGAGCTCGGTCGCCTTGCGGAGCGCCGAGTCCATGGCGTCGACCGCGGCGATGCCCTGCGCGAGCGTCACGGCGAGCGGCGACTCCCGCTCGACTCGCACGAAGCGCAGCACGCGCACCGTCGCGCCCCGCTTGTCGACGCGCTCGAGCGTCGCATCGAACTCGCCGCCGCTGCCGTCGAAGAGCGTGAGCGAGTCGCCGGCGGCGAGCCGCAGTACGCGCGTGGCGTGGTGCGCCGCGGCTTCGTCGAGCTCGAGCGCTTGGCCGGCGCTGGCGGCGCCGATCGGTGTCGAGCTGTAGAAGCGCGGCGCGCCCATGTCGCGGCATCCGATCGCGCTAAGCGACGGGCGCGACGAAATCTAGACCGCAATCGTCGTTTTCCGGGCGAAATCCGATCCGCGCGTAGATCGCGTTCGACGTCGGGTTCGCGATGTCGGTCGTGAGGAAGAGCTTCCGCTTGCCGCGCGTGAGAAGCTCGCGCGAGAGCTCGGCGACGAGCGCCGTTGCGTATCCGCGCCCGCGGGCTCCGGGAATCGTGTAGACGGGCGCGATCCGCGCGAAGTCCGGCGCCGCGTCGTTGTAGCCGACGTATGCGACGCGGGCGCCGTCGTCCCAGATCCAGAAGTCGCCTCGAGCGACACGGACGGGCATGAACTCGCGTACGCGCTGCGGGGAATCGGTCAGGCGGACTTCGGCGATGAACGCGACCTGCATTTCGATCAGCCAATCGACGTCGCCGGCCTCCGCAAGCCGCGGCGCACCGGGTGCGCCCGGCACCGCGTTGACCGCCGTCAGCTTGTGCTGGCGCAGCCGCACGCGGAGCCGGTGTGCGCGTCCCGTGAGGTCGCGCCAGCGTTCGGCGAACGCTTCGCAGCCGGCAGGGGCGCCCATCACGCCCTGGAGCTCGGGCCAGTCGCCGGCAAGGTCCTCGGCGAATGCGCGCGCCGCGGCGACGTCGCTCGCGCCGATCAGCACGGGGCCACTGTCGCGCTGGATCGCCACGCCGATACCGTCGTCCCCGCTGCAGCTCGCGAGATAGACCCGCTCGCTCGCTCGCGGCGGCGTGCGCTTCAGCGTATGAGCGGCGCCCGCGAAAAAACTCGCGGATGCCTCGCCACGGGCCGCCATCGGCAGCGCCGCTTCGAGGAATGCGTCGGGATCGGTGTGGCGCACGACCTGCATAGCGGCACGGCTTTGGAAAGGTGCTAGGATTTCGGCGATTATTCTGACACAGCCTCTCCCCTTCCACGAACGAGCACGTCAATGGTGAGCCTCACGACCCCTGCCGGCGAACGCAAGTTTCGTGCGGCGCCCTTCGACCTCCTCGGCGTCGACGGCAAGCGGCATTCCCTCGACTCGGTTCGCGGCGACAATGGCACCGTCGTCATGTTCATCTGCAACCACTGCCCGTACGTGAAGGCGGTCGTCGGCAAGATCGTCCGCGACATGAACGAGCTGCGGCGTCTCGGCATCGGCAGCATCGCGATCATGAGCAACGACGTCGCCGCCTATCCCGACGATTCGTTCGAGAACATGAAAGTCTTCGCCGCGCAGAACCAGTTCGCGTTTCCCTACGTGATCGACGACACGCAGGAGGTCGCGCGCGCGTACGACGCCGTGTGCACGCCGGATTTCTTCGGCTTCGACCGCGATCTGATGCTTGCCTACCGCGGCCGCCTCGACGCCTCGGGGCGATCGAGCGATCCGAACGCCGCGCGCGAGCTCTTCGACGCAATGGTCGGAATAGCGAATACCGGCAAGGCGCCCGCCGTCCAGCACCCGTCGGTCGGCTGCTCGATCAAGTGGAAGCGGGCGTGAGCCTGCCGCACGGTCGGGCATCCGCCAATCCGCGGCGACGGCCTCCGACGAGCGGCTAGCCTGCGCTCGCCGCTTCTTCCTGCAGAAATTCGAGAACGGCATCCTTCGGCATGGCGCCGTGGCCGGCGTTGGGGACCACGCAGAGGCGTGCGCGCGGGATGAGCCTGAAGAGTTCGACGGCGTGCTCGGGCGTGACGATGTCGCGATCGCCGATGACGAGGAGGACCGGCGTGCCGATGCTCCGCAATTGCTCGTTCGTAAGGCTCGGTTCGCTGATCCACAGGGATTTGAGGCGGCCCAGAAAGTCGGGCCAGTGTTTCGCACCGTCGGGAGACAGACGCCGGTAGTCGTCCGTAACGCGCGACCTGGCGGGATCGAAGGCTTGCAGGAGCTCCTGATGCCTCCCGGTGTAGCCGTCAAAGCGGGCATTCGCGCCGGTGACTGCGAGTTTGGTCACGCGCCCGCGGTGATGGATCGCCATGTCCAGGCCGATGATGCCGCCGTCGCTGTAGCCGACGACAGCGGCGCTCTCGATCCCGAGTTGGCGCATCAGCTCGACCGTGTCCTCGGCCATGTCGTGATAGTGGAACGGGCGATCGACTCGATCGGCAGTGCGTCCGTGTCCCATCTGCTCCGGCGCGATCACCCGGAATCGGGGCGCGAAGAACGGAATCCATTTCTCGGGGATCGAATCCGATCCGCCGTGGAGCAGCAGCAACGGCGAACCCTCGCCGTGGATCTCGTAGTACATGTCGAGGCCGTTCACCGCCGCGTAGGGCATTGACCGGGCCTCGACCGATCAGACGAACGCGCGCAGCGCGTCGAGGACGGCGTCGGGCTGCTCGGCCATCAGCGAGTGGCCGCAGTCGGGCAACTCGACGACGCGCGCGTCGCGAAGCGCGTCGGTCAACGCCCGCGCGTTCTTCGGCGGCGCCATGATGTCACGCGCGCCGACGATCGCGAGCGACGGGCAGCGCACCTTGGCCGCCGCGGCCAGCGCACCGGCGTAGGCGTTGCAGGCCGCGAGGTCCACGTGCAGCACGCCCGGCTTCGTCCGCTCGAGGAGCCGCATCGCGTTGCCGGTGAGCCAGACGCCGGGCATCGTGTTGCCGCCGAGCTGCTTGCCGGCGCTGAACGACCAGCCGTTGATCAGCTCGAACGCGACGTGGTCGTCGCGCTTCGCAGCGTCGAGCAGCACGTCGGAGACCGCCATCGGCGCTGCAGGGCCGAGGAGCGCGACGCGCGCAACGCGCGCGGGATGCCGCGCCGCGCATTCGAGCGCCGCCAGCGCTCCCATCGAGTGGCCGACGAGCACGGCGCTTTCGATGCCCGCCGCAGCGAGGAGCGCCGGAATCCATTCGGCGATCGCCTCGACGGATCCGAGCGCGGGTCCCGCGGAGCGTCCGTGCCCGGGCAAGTCGACCGCGAGCGCATTCCTGCCGTGATGCGCGAAGTAGCGCGATTGCAGCGTCCAGACGCTGTGATCGTTGCCGGCGCCATGGACGAAGGCCATTCCCGGCAACCCGGGCTCGAGCACCCTCCCGCCCGTGTACGCGTAGACGTCGCGGCCGGCAACCTCGAGACGCATCAGATCTTCCCCGCCGCGTAGAGCGCGCGGCTCAAATCTTCGATCAGGTCGTCGGGATTCTCGAGGCCGACCGAAAGACGGATCGTCCCCTCGGTGATGCCGGCGTTCTCGAGATCGGCAGCCGACATCCGGAAGTGCGTCGTGCTCGCCGGATGAATCACGAGCGACTTCGCGTCGCCGACATTCGCGAGATGCGAAAAGACCTTGAGCGTCTCGATGAACTTCCGCCCTTGCTCGCGCGTGCCCCCGAGGTTGAAGCTGAACACTGCGCCACAGCCTTTGGGCAGCAGCCGCTCCGCAAGCGCGCGATCGGGATGGCTCGGGAGCTCCGGATAGCCGACCGCGGCGACCATCGGATGCTCGGCGAGGAATGCGACGAGCTTCCGCGTGTTGTCGACGTGGCGCGCCATCCGCAGCGGCAGCGTCTCGATCCCCTGGAGGATCTGGAACGCGGTGAACGGCGCCATGCACGCGCCGAAGTCGCGAACGCCCTCGCGCCGTGCACGCAGCAGGAATGCGGCCGTCGTCGATTCCTCGGCGAAGACCATCTGATGGAATCCCGCATACGGCTCGGTCAGCGTCGGAAATTTTCCGCGCGAGGCTTCCTGATTCCAGTCGAACTGCCCCGAGTCGACGAGGAGCCCGCCGATCACCACACCGTGGCCGGAGAGGAACTTCGTCGCCGAGTGATAGACCAGATCGGCGCCCAGCGCGAACGGCTGCATCAGATACGGCGTCGTGAACGTCGAATCGACGAGGAGCGGCAGCCCGTGCTCATGCGCGAGCTCGGCCACGCGCGGAATGTCGAGGACGTCGAGCCCCGGATTGCCGAGCGTTTCGCCGAAGAGCATCCGGGTGTTGGGGCGGATCGCCGCGCGCCACGCCTCGATGTCGCGCGGATCGACGAACGTCGTCTCGATGCCGAAGCGCGGCAGCGTGTAGTCGAGCAGATTGTGCGAGCCACCGTAGAGCGCACGCGAGGCGACGATGTGCGAGCCCGCGCCTTGCAGCGTGACGATCGCGAGATGCAGCGCTGCCTGCCCGCTCGCCGTCGCGATCGCACCCACACCGCCCTCGAGCGCGGCGATCCGCTCTTCGAGCACCGCGCAGGTCGGATTGGAGATCCGCGAATAGAGATGACCGGCGCGCTCCATGTTGAAGAGTGCCGCCGCGTGGTCGGTGTCGGGGAAGACGTAGGACGCCGTTTGATAGATCGGCGTTGCGCGCGCGCCCGTCGCGGGGTCGGGCCTCGCGCCGGCATGCAGCGACAGCGTGTCGAAGTGCGTGGTCCGGGGCTTGGTCATTGGCCGCTCTCTCGGGGGGATCGCGTCTCCACTCGCGCCGCCTATGGTAGCGTAGAGGCCGGGCGCCGATGCATTAAACTGCACGCTTGCCCCATCGCCGGAGGACTCGACATGCAACGCAGGGGAAATGCACGTTGGCAGGGCACCGCACAGGAAGGCAGCGGCGCACTTTCGGTACAGAGCGGAACCTTGCAGGACACCCCGTACTCGTTCAAGGCGCGCTTCGGCGACGGCAAGGGGACGAATCCCGAAGAGCTCATCGCCGCCGCGCACGCGGGATGCTTCACGATGGCGCTCTCCTTCACGCTCAACAACGCAGGCTTCACCGCGAGCGCCATCGAAACGGAGGCACAGCTCACGATGGACCCCGTCGACGGCAAACCCACGATCAAGGCGATCCATCTCGTCACCCGAGCGCAAGTTCCGGGAATCTCCGCGCAGCAGTTCTCGGAAATCGCGTCGAACGCCAAGGTCAATTGCGTCGTCTCCCGCGCGCTGTCGCCGTCGATCACCGTGACGATGAACGCAACGCTCGCGTCGTAAGCCGATCGAAAGCTCGATGACCGCTCCGTCCGCGCCGACCAAGGGCCGCGGCGCAACGTTCAATCCCGCGAATCGCTATCGCGGCGAGCAGCGCGAAGCGGTCGACGACGGCTGGGCGCCGCCGGTCGACGAGGCGGGCGGCGACGTCGAGCCGCCGCCGCTCAAGACGACGGTCCGAATCCAGCGGGCGCGCACGATCGTCAGCCGCAACGATTCGCCGGACATTCCGTTCACACAGTCGATCAATCCGTACCAGGGCTGCGAGCACGGCTGCATCTACTGCTACGCGCGGCCCACGCACGCGTATCTCGACCTCTCGCCGGGCCTCGATTTCGAGACGAAGATCTTCGCGAAGCCCAACGCCGCGGCGCTCCTGCGCGCCGAGCTCGCGAAGCCCCGCTACCGCTGCGACCCGATCGCCCTCGGGACCAACACCGATCCGTACCAGCCGATCGAGCGCGAGTGGAAGATCACGCGCTCGGTGATCGAAACGCTCGCCGCGTGCGACCATCCACTGACGATCACGACGAAGGGCTCGTTGGTCGAGCGCGACATCGACCTGCTCGCGCCGATGGCGGCAAAGGGTCTCGTCCGCGTGTTCATCTCGATCCCCACGCTCGACCGCGGGCTCGCGCGCAAGCTCGACCCGCGCGCCGCCGCCCCGCATCGCCGCCTCGCGCTCGTCAAGCTGCTCGCCGAAGCCGGCGTGCCGGTGGGCGTCAACGTCGCGCCGGTGATTCCGCAGCTCACCGACCGCGAGCTCGAAGCGATCCTCGAGGCCGCCGCGGGCGCCGGTGCGCGGCATGCGGGCTGGACGATGCTGCGCCTTCCGCTCGAGGTCGCGCCGCTCTTTCGCGATTGGCTTGCCGCGCACTACCCTCTGCGCGCCGCGCACGTGATGAGCATCGTCCGGCAGCTCCGCGGCGGGCGCGACAACGAGCCTCGCTTTCACGCGCGGATGGGCGGCCAGGGCGAATTCGCCGATCTGATCCGCAAGCGCTTCGCGATCGCCTGCAAGCGACTCGACCTCAATACGGATCGCGAACCGAAGCTCGACACGACGCTGTTCCGGCCCCCGTCGGCGCCCGGCGGTGCGCCGCAACTCGATCTGTTCGCCTGACGCAACCGCGTCGCGGCGATTCGCTCATTCGCCGCGGATTTCGCCGGCTGCCGTGTCGCAAATGACGGCCTGGGCGACGTGGCAAGCGAGCTTCCCGACGCTGTCGTAGCTCGGCGCGATCGCCGTCACCTTGAGTCTGATCCCCGCGACCTCGATCGCGTCGTTGACGTTCGCCCTCGTCGTCGCGCGAAGCAGCAGGATCGCGTCGTCGCGCCCCGGCGGAGTCGACGGCCGATCGGGTGCGCTGCCGATCCTTGCGGAGACGTCGGCGTGAACGCCGGGAAGCTTGAGGACCACGCACAGTTCGTCGCTCGTCGCCTCGAAAGCGCCTCGCCCACGGTCATCGGGTGCTCCGGCTTTGATGATCGTGCAGTGAACCTCGGTGTCGGCGGGCGGCTCGGCAGGACGTTCCGGTGGCTCGCTCGACATGCGCTTCCCTCAATGGCTCACGGTTCGGGCGTCGCAAGCTCGGGCCTGCGCACGATGAGCGCGACACCGATGATGCCGATCACCATGCCCGCGAGCGCCGTTGCATCGAGCGTTTCGCCGAAGATGAAGTAAGCCATCGCAGCGGTCGTGATCGGCGTAAGGTAGAAGAGGCTCGCCACGCGCGTCGCTTCGCCGCGCTTGATCAGGTAGAAGAGGACGGAGATCGCGCCGATCGAGAGCACAAGCACGAGCCACGCGAGCGCCACGACGAGATCGACCGTCCAGGCGACCCGCATCGTCTCGGTGAAACCGGCGAGCGGCAGCAGGAGAGCCAGTGCGACGCCAAATTGGATCACGGATCCGGTCCGGAGATCGAAGGCCGGACAGTAACGCTTCTGATATACGGTGCCGGCGGTAATGCTGACGAGCGCGAGCACCGCCCACGCCATGCTGATCGGAGTGAGTCCCTCCAGCGATGTCTTTTGCCACATCACCATCACCACGCCGCCGAATCCGAGCGCGAGGCCGAGCCACTGGAGCGCAGTCACACGCTCTTTCAAAAACGGCGCCGCGGCGAACGCCGTGACGACCGGCTGGAGCCCGACGACGAGCGCGGTCACGCCCGCCGGCATTCCGTGAAACACGGCGGAAAAGCAGCCGCCGAGGTAACCGCCCTGGATGAGCGCGCCGGCGACGCCGATGTGCGCGGCCTCGCGGGCTGTCGCCGGCCACTTCGCGCGGAGCACGACGGCGAGCGGAAGCATCAGCAGCAGCACGAACGCGAAGCGTAGGCTCAGAAACGTGAACGGCTCGATGTACGGGACGCCGAGCTTCGACGCGATGAAGCCGGTGCTCCACAACACGACAAAGAGCGGCGGTGCGAGCGCCGCCCATCGGAAAGAGTGCCCCGGCATGCTGCCTCCAAGAATACCATCGCGCAGGGCCAACACAGCCGGGCGTCGGAAGCCGTTCGTGGTCCATACTATCGGCCGGAGACCGACCATGGCATCACTGACCGAACGCCTCGCGCAGTGCTACAGCGGCGCAGTGCACGACGTGCTGCGGATGATGGGACACGAGAACATCGTGCTCCCTCCCGACATCAAGGCGATCGCGCCGGGCACGCGGCTCGCCGGCCCCGTCTGGACCGTGTCCGGCCACATCGATCGCACGAAGACCCGCGACGAGACGCTGCTCGGCTGGTGCACGCTGCTCTCGAAAGCGCCCGCTGGCCATGTCGTCGTCTGCCAGCCCAACAATCGCGAAGTCGCGCTGATGGGCGAGCTCTCCGCGCAGACGCTGCATACGCGCGGCGTGCTCGGCTACGTCGTCGACGGCGGCTCGCGCGACACCGATCTCGTGCTCGCGCAGGGTTTCCCCGTGTTCTGCTCCTTCCTGACGCCGGCGGACATCGTCCAGCGCTGGATCCCCGATCGCTACGGCGAGCCGGTGACGATCGGCAACGTGACGATCTCGACAGGCGACTACCTGCTCGGCGACCGCGACGGCGTGGTGATCGTTCCGCGGCCGGTCGCGGAGGAAGTGGTCGCGAAGACCGAGGAGGTCGTCGCCACCGAAAGCGAGATGCGCCGTGCGTTGGTGGGCGGCATGGATCCGGTCGCGGCGTACAACAAGTATGGCAAGTTCTGAGGCAAAGAAAGGTGCCGAACGCCACGAGCGCGGCGTGCTGCGACTTTCTCCTCCCGACAACGTCGCCGTCGCGCTGCGCCCGCTCAAGGCGGGCGAGACGGTGATGCTCGACGGCGTCGCGCTCACCGTGAACCGCAACGTTCCCGTGAGCCAGAAGCTCGCCGCGTGCGCGATCGCGAAGGGCGAGCTCGTCGTCAAGTACGGCTGCACGATCGGAATCGCGACCGTCGCGATCGAGCCCGGCGAGCACCTGCACGCGGGAAACGTCGAAGCGCACTACGGATCGACGCTGGACTCCTGAGTTCGGCCCCCCGCGGACTTCAGGCTGGCCGATACCCGATACATGCGCCGGGGGCTCGCGCTGTTTGCCATCGCCACGGCAAACAGGCATCCTCGGCACGTCAGCTCACGAGGGCTCCATGGCGAACATCCCCGACGACATCTTCACCGAGCCCGACGACGTTTCTCCGGACACGCTGGCCAATCTGGGTCCGCTACGGCGCCTGGCCGGAGAGTGGCAGTCGGATCAGGGCGTGGACATCAATCCGAAAGCGGAAGGGCCGGAGAGGCGGGTGTTCCGCGAGCATGTACGAATGGATCCGATCGATCCGCAGGCCAACGGGCCGCAACTCTTCTACGGACTGCGCTACCACATTCACATCAACACCCCCGAAGAGCTCACCACCTTTCACGATCAGGTCGGTTACTGGCTTTGGGAACCGGCCACCGGCCTGATCATGCAGACGATCGCCATTCCCCGCGGCCAGGTGGTGCTGGCGGGCGGAACGGCGGCGCCGGACGACAAGCGCATCTCGGTCGAGGCGCGGCGCGGCGATACCCGATTCGGCATCTGCTCGACGACCTTCCTCGACGAGGCGTTTCGCACCGACTACTACCGCATCGACATCACCTTCAACGACGACGACAGCTGGACTTACGTGACGCGCACGGACCTGGCGGTGCGCGGGAAGACGCCGGCGTTCGACCATCGCGACACCAACACGTTGCGGCGGATCGGGCCGCCCAGGCCGAACCCGCTCTTCAATCTGGTGAAGGCGGGCAAGGGGCGCTAGAACCGCGGGCGCCGTTCGATCGCAGAACGGCGACTGCCCCGAGTCGCCCGCCCGCAGGGCATCTGCGAAGGGACGCATGCGCAGGCCTCAACGCTCGAGCGCGCGCTCGAGCACCCTGATCGCATGGATCGCTTCGCGGCGGCCGCCGCCCGCAAGCGACAGGTCGGCGATCTGGTGCCGGCAGCTCGTTCCGTCGGCGACGATGAGCGTATCGGGCGCCGCGGCACGCACTACGGGCATGAGCGACTGCTCGGCCATCGCGACCGAGATGTCGTAGTGCGCTGCCTCGTAGCCGAAGCTCCCAGCCATCCCGCAGCAGCTCGATTCGACGTGGTCGACGGTGAGTCCCGGGATGCGCGCGAGAACGTCGCGCACGCAATTCGCCGCGTCGAACGCCTTCTGGTGGCAGTGGGTGTGCAGCAGCGCGCGCCTGGTTTCGAGCGGTCGTAGCGGAAGGTCGAGGCGGCCGGCGCGATCCTCGCGCGCGAGGTATTCCTCGATCAGGAACGCGCTTTCGGCGAGACGCCTCGCGGGATCGCCGAGGCCCATCACCAGAAACTCGTCGCGCATCGACAGCAGGCATGACGGCTCGAGTCCGACGATCGCGGCGCCGCGCTCGACGTGCGGCGCAAGCGCAGCGACGGTGCGCCTCGCTTCGGCCTTGGCTTCGTCGACGAGACCGGCGGAGAGGTAGGTCCGGCCGCAGCATAGCGGGCGCGAGGCGTCCGCATCGTCGTGGCTTGCTCGCGCGACGGCCACCTGCCGGCCAGCGGCGCGCAGCACGGTCGTTGCGGCGCGCGCGTTCTCCGGCTCGAAATAGTTGCTGAACGTGTCGACGAACAGCACGACGTCTGCATCCGTCGGTTCGCCCTCCTCTCGGCCGCCCGCGCCTTCGCGAAAAAACGTGTCGCTGCGCCACCGCGGCAGCGTCCGCCGTGCCGAGAATCCAAGCCATCGCTCCGACAGACTAGCGGCCCCGGGAAACGTGTCGCGCAGGTTCGCGAGCCACGGCGATCGCGACGCCCGCGGCGCCCAGCGCGGCAGCGAGGCAATCAACCGATCCTTGAATGCGATCCCGTGCGCGCGCTGCCGGTGATACAGCACTTCGATCTTCATCTTCGCCATGTCGACGCCGGTCGGGCATTCGCGCTTGCAGCCTTTGCAGCTCACGCAGAGATCGAGCGCGCCGTGCACCGCATCGGAGGTGAGCGCGTTCGGGCCCAGCTGCCCCGACAGTGCCAGCCGCAGCGTGTTCGCGCGGCCGCGCGTCAGGTGCTTCTCGTCGCGCGTCACGCGATAGCTCGGGCACATCGTTCCCGCGTCGAACTTGCGACAGTGGCCGTTGTTGTTGCACATCTCGACCGCTTTCGCGAATCCGAGCGCAGGGTCGCCGCCCGTGCCCGGCGCCGTCAGCGTTTCGGTCACCGGATCGTTCTGCACGTTCCACGCCGACCAATCGAACGCGGTCGCGAGCGCTTCGGTGCGGTGACCCGGACGAAAGCGGAAGAGCGACACGTCGTCCATTTTCGTCGAATTGACGATCTTCCCGGGATTCATCAGGCCGAGAGGATCGAACAGCGCCTTGATCTCGCCGAACGCGCGCGTCAGCTGCGGGCCGAACTGCCAGCCGACCCATTCGCTGCGGACGAGGCCGTCGCCGTGCTCGCCGGAATACGCGCCCTTGTAGCCGCGGACGAGCTCGGAGGCCTCCTCGGCGATCGCGCGCATCTTCGCGGCGCCGTCGCGGCGCATGTCGAGGATCGGCCGCACGTGCAGCGTCCCGACGGACGCGTGCGCATACCACGTGCCGCGCGTCCCGTGGCGCGCGAACACCTGCGTGAGCTTGTCCACGTACTCGGCGAGATGCTCGAGCGGCACGGCGCAGTCTTCGATGAACGACACGGGCTTTCCGTCGCCCTTGAGGCTCATCATGATGTTGAGGCCCGCCTTGCGCACGTCCCACAGCGCTTTCTGCGCGGCTGCGTCGGTCATCTCGACCACGGTTCCCGGCAACCCGAGATCGCCCATCAGCGCGACGAGATCCCGGAGGCGCGCGGTCGGCGCTTCGCGCGACTCGCCGATGAACTCGACGAGCAGCATCGCATCGGGCTCGCCGATAAGCACATGGTCGATCACCGGGCGAAACGCCGGGTTGTCGCGCGCGAGTCCGATCATCGTGCGGTCGACCAGCTCGACAGCCGCGGGGCCGAGCCCGACGATGTGCTGCGCGCATTCCATCGCCCGGAAGAGCGACGGAAAGCTGACGACGCCGAGCGAGCGGTGCGCAGGGAACGACGCGAGCTTCAATGTCAGCGCACGAGTCCACGCGAGCGTCCCCTCGCTGCCGACGAGAAGCTGCGCGTAGTTGACGCTGTTGTCCGGCGTGTAGGGCTTCCCGCTCTGTGGGTGGAAGACGTCGATGTTGTAGCCGCCGACGCGGCGGAGAACCTTCGGGACCTTGCGCGCGATCTCGTCGCGCTCGCGTGCGCCGATCGCCGCGAGATCGCGGACGAGCGCCGCTACGCGCGGCGGCGCGCCCGCCATCTCCCGTTCGACGCCGAAGCGCGCTTCGGTGCCGTCGGAGAGGATCGCGTCGATCGCGACGACGTTGTGCACCATGTTGCCGTAGGCGATCGAGCGCGACCCGCACGAGTTGTTACCCGCCATGCCGCCGAGCGTCGCCTGCGCCGATGTGCTGACGTCGACGGGGAACCACGCGCCGTGCGGCTTGAGACGGGCGTTGAGCTGGTCGAGGACGACGCCGGGCTCGACTTCGATCGTCATCGCGTCGCGATCGAAAATGCCGATGCGGTTCAGATGCTTGCTCTGATCGATGACGAGCGCCGCGCCGACCGTCTGCCCGCATTGCGAGCTCCCCGCACCGCGCGGCAGGAGCGGCACCTTCTGCTCGCGACAGAGCGCGATCGCCGTGCGCACGTCGTCGGTCGTCTTCGGAACGAGGACGCCGATCGGCTCGACCTGGTAGATCGACGCATCCGTCGCGTAGCGGCCGCGCGAGGCCGGGTCGAACAGCACGTCGCCCTCCACGCTGCGTGCGAGACGCGCGGCGAGATCGCCGGGGCGCGGGTCAGCCATGGTCCCGATTGTAGTGGATGCCCCGCTGCCACCGCGCATCGAGGCGGGGCCGAACGCTTGCCGCCACGCGGCAAAGATCAGTAGCATGGACGCCTGCCGCTCGGCGAGCAGCCGCGATCGATGTCCGCGCGGCGCCGCTGCCGGCTATCGAGGTCGACGCCATGAATCCGCTGAATCCGCTTCACTCCGGCCGGCACTTCCTGCAAATTCCCGGGCCGACGAACGTTCCCGATCGCGTGCTGCGCGCGATCGACGCCCCGACGATCGACCATCGCGGCCCGGAGTTCGCCGCGCTCGGCAAGAGTGTGATCGCCGGAATGAAGAGGGTATTCAAGACGACGGGCGACGTCGTCATCTATCCGGCGTCGGGAACGGGCGCGTGGGAAGCCGCGCTCGTCAACACGCTGTCGCCGGGCGACCGCGTGCTGATGGGGGAGACCGGCCACTTCGCGACGTTATGGAGGAAGCTCGCCGAGCGCCTCGGGCTTGCGGTGGAGTTCATTCCCGGCGACTGGCGGCACGGCGCCGACCCCGACACGATCGCCGAGCGGCTCGCCGCCGATTCCGCGCACGCGATCAAGGCGGTCTGCGTCGTCCACAACGAGACTTCGACCGGCGTCACGAGCAAGGTCGCGGATGTGCGCGCCGCAATCGACCGCGTCGGCCATCCGGCGCTGTTCATGGTCGACACGATCAGTTCGCTCGCCTCCATCGATTACCGCCACGACGAATGGGGCGTCGACGTCACGGTCGGCGGATCGCAGAAGGGGCTGATGCTGCCGCCGGGGCTTTCGTTCAATGCGATCGGGACGAAGGCGCTCGCCGCGTCGAAGAAGGCGAAGCTCCCGCGCTCGTACTGGGACTGGCAGGAAATGCTTGCCGTGAACACCGCCGGATTCTTTCCCTACACGCCGGCGACCAATCTTCTCTACGGCCTGTCGGTCGCGCTCGACATGTTGTTCGAGGAAAGCCTCGATCGCGTGTTCGCGCGCCATGATCGGCTCGCGGAGGCCACGCGGCGCGCGGTTCGCGGATGGGGGCTCGAGATACTGTGCGCCGACCCGGCGCTCTACAGCTCGACGCTGACGGCGATCGTCGTGCCCGAGGGTCACAACGCCGACGCGCTGCGTAGGCTGATCCTCGAGCGTTTCGACATGTCGCTGGGCCAGGGCCTGGGCAAGGTCGCCGGCAAGGTGTTCCGCATCGGGCACCTCGGCCACTTCAACGACCTGATGCTCTGCGGCACGCTCGCCGGCGTCGAAATGGGCCTCGCGCTCGCGAGCGTTCCGCATCGCAAGGGCGGAACGCAAGCTGCGATCGACTATCTCGCCGAGACCGCCGCGAGACAGCGCGATGCAACGGCGTCGGACCAGCCTCGCGAGCAGCCCGTTCAATCATCACCAGCCATCCCTGGCGCCCGCTCCGCAGCCGCGCAAGTCAGGTACTGACGAGGAACAGCGGGCGTCGACGAAGGAAGCCGCCGGCGAACTGCGCAGCCCGAGCGCTCCGCGCGACAGCCTCAGCCGTCGACCGCGATGCGAACGGATCGAGTCGTTCGACACGGCGAGAATGCCGGGCAGCTCATCGACGTTGTCGGCACGAATGTTGCATGCTACGCGTAACCCCGGGATGGGCGGCCCCGCGGCCCGCTCCCGGGCGCTCGATTCGGCGGGGCAGGAATCGGATTCAGGAGTCGATGCGGATGTCATACGACGCGGCGATGCTGCGTGAGGGCGAGATCGGCGCGAAGGCGCGGATTCGCCGTCCCGCGTCGATCGGCCGCGACATCGAAGAAATGTGGCGCTTTGCGCGCCGCACCGGGATTGCCGCGGAGTTGAAGCGGCTGCACCGTCCCCGGGTCCTGCGTTCACTCGCTGCGGCGGCGATGGACTGGGCAATCATCGGTCTCGCCGCCGCTGCGACCTCGGAATTCGGCTGGGTTGCGGTGCCTTTCTCGCTGCTCGCGATCGGCAACCGACAGCGCGCGCTCGGTAATCTCCTGCACGATGCATCGCATCGGAGCTTCGACGCGCACCGCGGACGCGCGCGCCTGCTCGCGAATGTCCTCTTCTGCTGGCCGCTGTGGGAGTCGATATCGATCTATCGCCACGAGCACAATCGGCACCACAGGTTCCTCGGTGACGCCGCGCGCGATCCCGACTTCATCCAGGACGAAAGCCGGCTTTCCCGCGGCTGGCTGTCGGTCTGGCTCGATCAGATCCGCTCGCCGCGGATGATGCGCTCTTCTGCGTTCGCGCACATCGGTCGGATGAATGCGGCGTCGCACGTCGGTGCTGCCGGCTGGTGGGCGTGCACGCTTGCGCTGATCACCTTCCTTGCCGGCGCAAAGCAGGCGCTCGTCTTCCTCGCGTTGTGGGTGACCGCAAAAGTAACCGTCTTCCACGCGATCACCGCCTTTCGCGAAATCTCCGATCACGTTGGCCTCGACCGTGGATCCCTGATCGGGTTCAGTCGCAATCATCCTTTCACGAGTTTCCTCGGCCAGATCTTTCATCCGCACAACAATGGTTACCATCTGCTGCATCATTTGGCGCCCGGCATGCCGTTTCATGCATTTCCGCGCGCGCATGCGCTGATGCTGCGCTGGCCGAGATACGCGCAGGGCGAGCAGTGCGACTCCTATTTTTCGGGACCTCGAAGCGCCGTGCGCTCATGGGTGTGGCGGTGGGAGCCCGGCCGGAGCTAGAGCTGCCGCGATTCATCGATCAGCGCAGCGATCTCGGCAACGGAGTCGAAGCGTGCGGGATCGAATTCGATCCGCACGAAATCGACGCCGAACTCGGTCTCCAGAAACGTCACGATCTTGGCGACGGAGAGGGAGTCGAGACGCCCGCCGGCGACGAGCGATTCGGCGTCGCCGAATGGCTCGTGGTCGTCGTGCTCGGCGAGCAGATCGCGGAAAAATGTCTTGATCATCGCGCGTTCGGCTAGGTCCATGGATTCGCTCCCAGTATCTCGAGGACAAACGCTTTTTCGGCGCCCTCGCGGGTTCGGCGGCGGGAAGTGGAAGAAGAAATTGCGCAGGTCCGCGGCCGTGAACGTCGCGGAAAAGTCTCGATCGGCGGCGCGCGCCGCTGGTCGCGACGCACGCCCGCGCTGCAGCGCCGCAACGCCAGCGCGAGGGTTTCAGTCGAGGGGAGTTGCATCGGCCTTTGCGATTGCCTCCAGCCGCGCGATCAGCGCCTGGCGGTCGAGCTTCCCGGCGATGTTGCGCGGCAGCGCCGCAAGCTCGTAGATCGTTGCCGGTACCGAATGCGGCGGCAGCCGCCGCCGCAGCGCCGCGCGCATCTCTCCGGGGGGGACCGCGCCACCGGCGACGAACGCGACGATCGCCTTCGCGACACCGTTCTCCGAGGGCCACGCAACGGCCGCGACATCGCCGCCGCCGGCGATCGCGCGCAGGTGGGCCTCGACGTCCTCGAGCTCGACGCGATGCCCGTGGATCTTGATCTGATTGTCGATTCTCCCGAGGTGATGAAACGTCCCCGATGCGTCCTGCACCGCGAGATCACCCGTGAGATACCAGCGCTTGCCGTCGATCGACGGGAATCGCTCAGCCGTGAGTTGCGGCGCGCCGAGGTAGCCTAGCGCGAGCTGATCGCCGGCGATAGCGAGCTCGCCGACTTCTCCGCGGGGCAAGGCACGCCGATCGGGACCGAGAACGGCAAGCTCGATGCCGGGATGGGGCGTGCCGATCGCCAGAACGCCGCGCCCCGGCGTCACGATGGGCTCGGCGCCGGGGGCGACCCACTGGCCGACGCAATCGACGGTGACTTCGGTTGGGCCGTACAGGTTGTCGACCGCACTGTTCGGCGCAGCGGCTCGCCAGGCGATGACCGACGCGAGAGCGAGGGGCTCGCCGCCGAAGGAGCTGTAGCGCAAACCCGGAAGCGATCCTGGTTGCAGCGAGCGGGTATCGCGCATCCAACCGATCGCCGACGGAGCCGACCCCCAGATCGTCAGCCGCCGGTCACGGATGAATCGAGCCGGCGATGCCTGATTTACTGCGGGGACCACGTGCAGCGATGCGCCCGCTGCCCATGGAACGAAGATCTCTCCGACGGACGGGTCGAATGTGAGCTCAGTGAACTGCGACGCGCGATCCTCGGGTGTCATCGCCTTGCGCAGCGCGAGCGCCGCGAGATAGGCACCGAGCGAGCGCACCGTGACCATGACGCCCTTCGGAACCCCGGTCGTTCCCGACGTGAAGATGACGTACGCAAGGTCGTCCTCGGACATCGGCGCGGGCTCCGAAAACTCGGCGTGGTCCGGCAACGAGTCGAGACTCAACACCGCCCTTTGCGCATCGTTCGGAAGCGCGCGCGCCGCATCGCGGGTCGGCACCGCGACGAGCTTCGTCGCAGCGAGCACGGTATGGGTGGCGCAGGCAAGACCGCCTTCATCGACGATGATCGCGTCCAGCACAGTGAGCGAAAGAACGGACTTCAGGCGATCTTCGGGCCAGCGTCGGCCCAGCGGAACATAGGTCGCGCCCGCCCATGCAACGCCGAGCACCGCTTCGACGGCAACGAGGCTTCGGGAGGCGAGGATGCCAACACGGCTCCCCCGACCGATGCCGCGATCCCGAAGCGCCGCGGCAAGCCGACCCGCGCGATGAACAAGCGCTGCATAGCTCAACTCGACGCCGTCCGCGAACAGCGCCAACCGGTCCGGGGAACGCCGACTTTGCGCGAGCACGGGACAGGCGGGATTCCAGTTCATGTCGTATACAACGGGCGGGCGCCAAGCGGCGGTTCGATGGTTCGGCGCAGCAAATATCGTGCAACCTCGCGGAAGCGACGACCCGACGGCCGAGTCGGCGTCCCGCACTCGAGGGATCGCGATCCGCAAGAGATGATTGTGCCGCCGATCGACGACCGGCACGGCGAGTGGCGCGTCGACGTCGCCGTCGGCGGATCGCGGAAAGTGCGGAAATCGGCGGGTCGAGCGCTCGCCGTGGACATCAAGACTCGGCCGCGCGCAGCCGGCGCTTCGCAACTTCGAAGATTCGTCCGATCAGGGGCCAGAACAGCAGGATCAATGCCAGCGTGCTGATCGAGCCAACGAGCCCGTTCGACCAGAACACGCGCAGATCGCCCCCGGCGCCGATCATCGACAGTCGGAACGCGTCCTCGCTGCGGTTGCCGAGCACGAGGGCGAGCGTGAACGGCGCGAGCGGAACGCCGATCTTCTTGAACACGTACCCGACGACGCCAAAGAGCAGCATCAGCCAGACGTCGAACATCGCGTTCTGGATCGCGTATGCACCGATCGCGCACGACACGATGATCATCGGCGCGACCGCGGCGAACGGCACGCGCAGGATCGACGCGAAGATCGGCACGGTGGTGAGCACGATGACGAGGCCGACAACGTTGCCGAGATACATCGACGCAATCACGGCCCATACGAAATCCTTGTGCTCGACGAAGAGCAGCGGTCCGGGATTCAGTCCCCAGACCATCAGCCCGCCCAGCAGGATCGCCGCGGTGCCCGAGCCGGGAATCCCGAGCGCAAGCATCGGCAGGAGCGCCGAAGTTCCCGAGGCGTGCGCGGCGGTTTCGGGCGCGAACACGCCTTCGATCCGCCCCGTGCCGAACGTCGACGGATTGCGGTCGAAGCGCTTCGCGAGGTTGTAGCCCATGAACGACGCGGCGATCGCCCCGCCGGGCGTGATGCCGAGCCAGCACCCGATCGCCGACGAGCGCAGGAGTGTGACCCAGTAGCGAGGCAGTTCCTTCCAGACCTGCAGCACGACCTTGAGCCTGATCGACGCCGCATGGCCGCGCAGCGCGAGGCGCTCCTCCATGGTCAGCAGGATCTCGCTGATGCCGAAAAGCCCGATCACCGCAACCAGGAAGTTGACGCCCCGCAGGAGCGCGTCGAATCCGAACGTCATCCTCAGCTGACCCGAGACCGTATCCATGCCGACCGAAGCCAACAGCAATCCGAGCGTCATCGAGATGATCGTCTTGTGCTTCGCTTCGCGTCCCAGGCCGACGAACGAGCAGAAGGTCAGGAAATAGACCGCAAAGAACTCCGGCGGCCCGAAGCGCAGGGCGAACGATGCGATGCCTGGCGCGAGAAAGGTGATAAGGAGCACGGCGACCAGTGAGCCGATGAACGACGACGTGAACGCCGCGGTGAGCGCTTCCGCCGCCTTGCCCTGCTGCGCCATCGGGTAGCCGTCGAACGTCGTCGCGACCGACCAGGCTTCGCCGGGGATGTTGAAGAGGATCGACGTGATCGCGCCGCCAAAGAGCGCGCCCCAGTAGATGCAGGAGAGCATCACGATCGCCGCCGTCGGATCCATCGTGAACGTGAGCGGCAGCAGGATCGCCACGCCGTTCGGGCCGCCGAGGCCCGGCAGCACGCCGACGAAGACCCCGAGCAGCAGGCCGACCATCATCAGCGACAGCGTCTTCCACGTGATGAGGACCGCAAATCCGTGCAGCAGGAGGCTCAGCGCTTCCATGGCGAGGGTTCGCGGCTAGCGCCCGAACAGCGCTTCGAGCGGGCCCTTCGGCATCAGCACGTCGAAGGCGAGCTCGAACGTAAGAAACATCGCGAGCGAAAAGACGAAACCCGTGACGATCGACTTCCACCACGCGATCCGGCCGACGTAGCGCATGAAGCCCGCGATGAGCAGGAAGCTCGCGACATACAGGCCGAGCCATTGCATCGCGGCGCAGAAGAGGAGCGTCGGCACGAACACCTGCAGTACTCGGCGGAACGGCTCGCGCGCGACGAAGGTTCTCGCGCCGTCCGCGCGCTTGGCGATGGCGCTGACGAGCCCGAACAGCGAGGCCGCGCCGAGGATCCCGCAAAGATAGAAGGGCAGGTAGCCCGACTGGGGGCCGTCCTTCGCCCAGCCCGCGCCGCTCTTCACGTTGTCGTAGCCGAGGACGAGCGACAGCGCGATCAGCAGCAGATACGTGACGATCTCGACCGTGCCGATCGTCGCTACCGGCGGCGAGCGGCCTTCGGATTCGTGCGGTTCGACGTCGGCCACCGCGAGAGGGTCGTCGGCGAGCCTACTTTTCGACGAACCCGGCTTCGATCATCAGGTTCTTGTTGAGCGCGTCCTCCTCTTCGAGGAAAGTCACCATGTCCTTGCCGGTGAGGAAGACGGGCTTGAGCGCCTGCTTTTCCATGTAATCCTTGTACTCGGGCGTCTGCGTAAGCTTCTTGAAGAGATCGGCATAGAACGCGGTGACTTCCGGCGATACCTTCCCGGGCAGGAACATCGCGCGGAGCATCAGGTACTGCACGTCGAGCCCTTCCTCCTTGCACGTCGGGATGTCGCTCCACGACTGCGTGTCGGTAACCTTCGCCTTGTAGCTGATCCGCTCCGTGTCGAAGACGCAGAGCGCGCGCACCTGCCCCGCGCGCCAGACCTCGAGGTTTTCCGACGGGTTGTTGACGTTCGACGCCGTGTGATTGCCGACGAGCTGGGTGGCGGCCTCTCCGCCGGATTTGTACGGCAGGTACGCGAATTTCGCCCCGGTCTTCTTTTCGATGAACGCCGTGACGACCTGGTCTTCGCGCTTGCTGCCGGTGCCGCCCATCTTGAACGGCGGGTTGGCGGCCTTGGCGGCCGCGATGAACTCCTTGACGTTCTTGTACGGCAGTGTCGTGTTGTCCCACAGCACGAACTGGTCCATCGCGATCACGGACACCGGCGTCAGATCGCGCCAATTGAACGGAATCTTCGCGGCGAGCGGCAGCATGTAGATGAGCGAGTACGCGATCAGCACCTTGTTGGGATCGCCATCGCTCGACTTCATGTACATCAGCGCTTCCGCACCCGATGCTCCGCCCTTGAGCGACACGACCATCGGTTGCTTCATCAGATTGTTCTTCTGGATGGCGGCCTGCATCATCCGCGCCATCTGATCGGAAGCGCCGCCTGCGCCGGCGGCAACGACGATCTCGACGGGCTTCGTCGGCTCCCACGCGGGGGCGCTCGCGCTTGCAAGCATCAGCGCCAGCGCGCACGCGCTCTTCGCGAATGCGTTCATGCGTGCTCCTCCTGCGGGTGTTTCTTTCCTTTGAGCGGCATCTTATCCAGTTTCGCGTGGCCGTCGCAAGCGAGAGGCGCGGGGGCTCGCGACGATCATCGAGCCGGCGCCCGCAAGGCGCGGGCGCTATACTGCGATCGCACATCATCGAAGCAGCCGAGACTCGCGATGACCGATCTCATTGCCGTGACGCGCGACGGGCCGATCGCGACTGTCGTGCTGAACCGCCCCGAGAAGCTCAACGCGCTGACCATGGCGATGTGGGGCGACCTCGGCGCGACGATCGCGGCGCTATCCGCCGACGACGCGTTGCGCTGCGTGATCGTCCGCGGCGCCGGCGAGAAGGCGTTTTCGCCGGGCAACGACATCGGGGAGTTCGCGACCGCGCGCTCCAACAAGGCGCAGGCGATCGAGTACGGACGGGCGATGCACGCGACGGCGAAAGAGCTCGCCGCATGCAGGCATCCGCTCGTCGCGCAGATCCACGGCATCTGCGTGGGCGGCGGGCTCGAGCTCGCGGCTCTCTGCGACATCCGGATCTGCGGACAGTCGAGCCGGTTCGGCGCGCCGATCAAGAACCTCGGGCTTGTGATGGCGTATCCGGAGATGGCGCCGCTCGTTCGTCTCGTCGGTCCCGATGCCGCGCTCGAGATCCTGCTGGAGGGGCGGATCTTCGATGCGGCCGAGGCGAAGGAGAAGCGCCTGATCACGCGTGTGGTTGCCGACGATCAGGTCGCAGCCGAAGCGCTCGCGACCGCACAGCGAATCGCCGAGGGCGCGCCGCTCGTCGCGCGCTGGCACAAGCGCTTCGCGCGCCGGCTCGCCGATCCGCGCCC
Organism: Casimicrobiaceae bacterium; assembly: GCA_035541655.1. GTDB lineage: Bacteria > Pseudomonadota > Gammaproteobacteria > Burkholderiales > Casimicrobiaceae > CAIWHR01. Next base: position 44,486 of record DATKMY010000155.1, read on the forward strand.
GCTCAGCGCCGCCGAATACGACGAGTGCTTCGACTGCTTCGACACCGAAGACTTCCGCATCGGCTATGCGGCGTTCCTCGCCAAGCAGAAGCCGACGTTCGTCGGGCGGTAGCGGTGGCCTGCGGCGCGAGACGCGGCGGCGAAACCGGATCGCGATCGTCGACGTGACCGACGCCGCCGCAGCACCGAGCTCTCACCCCGGGCCGCTCGCGGGCATGCGCGTGCTCGAGCTCGCGCAGATCATGGCCGGCCCCACCTGCGGAATGATGCTCGCCGACATGGGCGCCGACGTCGTCAAGGTCGAGAAGCTTCCCGGCGGCGACGACGTGCGCAGCTATCGCGAGCCGCTGGTGAACGGCGTCTCGGCACCGTTCATGATGCTCAACCGCAACAAGCGCGGGATCGCGGTGAATCTGAAGCGCCCGCAAGGCCGCGAGATCCTGCTGCGCCTCGTCGCGACGGCAGACGTGCTCACCGAGAACTACCGGCGGGGCACGTTGGAGAAGCTCGGCCTCGGCTACGCCGTGCTCGCGAAGGTCAACCCGGGGCTCATCTACTGCGCGGTGTCGGGGTATGGACGCGACGGACCGCTCGCCGACAAGGGCGGTTTCGACCTGATCGCACAGGGGTTCTCCGGGCTGATGTCGATCACCGGCGAGCCCGGCCGCGAGCCGGTCAAGAGCGGCAGCCCCGTCGCCGACATCAATGCCGGGATTCTCGCCGCCACCGGAATCGCTGCTGCGTACGCGCACAAGCTCAGGACAGGCCAGGGGCAGATCGTCGACACCTCGCTGCTCGAGGCCGCGCTGCAGCAGACCTACTGGCACGCTGCAATCGCGTTCGCTACGGGGAACTCGCCGGGGCCGAGCGGCTCGGCGCACCTGCTGACCGCGCCCTATCAGGCGTTCCGGGCAAGCGACGGCTGGATCAACATCGGCGGCGCGAACCAGGCAAACTGGGAGCGGATTGCCGAAGTGCTCGGGCATCCGGAATGGCGCGAAGACCCGCGCTTCGCGACCAACTCGGCGCGCATGGCGAACCTCGACGACCTCGTGGCGAGAATGAACACCGTGCTCGCTACGCGAACGAACGGCGAATGGATCGCCGCGTTCGACGCTGCCGGCGTTCCGGTGGGCCCTGTCCACACGGTCGACGACGCGCTCGCGCATCCGCAGACGTTGGCGCGTGGAATGGTCGTCGATCTGGTTCACCCGCAGGCCGGCGGGACAAAGGCGCTCGGCTGCCCGATCCACTTCTCGAAGACGCACACGCGGATCACGCGCGCTGCGCCGCTCTTGGGCGAGCACACGCGCGAGGTGCTGCGGGAGGCGGGTTACGAAGATGCCGAGATCGACGCGTTCGCCGCCGCGGGCGACGTCGAGTGTCGGCCGGCCGCACCGGTCACTGAAGGCGCCGCGAAGCGATAGTACGCGCCGTTCAGATAACGCGCGACGTCGGCGACTTCCTCGTCGCTCCACGCGAGCCCGGTATTGCCGGCCCAGCGGCGCACCTGGCGCACGAGACCCGTCCAGTCGGTCGCGAGCTTCTGCTCCCGCCAATGGACTTCCTTGGTGTGGCACGCGATGCAATGCGTGTTGTAGAGCAGCTCCCCCCGCGACGCCGCCGGCGGAACCTGCGCGAGCGCCGTCGCAGCGATCGCGACGATGCATCCACACGACAACTTTGCGAACATCGATCGTAGCTCCGTGACCGGGTTGGGCGTTGCGCCGTGCCGAGCGCGCCGTCACCGATCATATCGCAGAGCGGCGCACCCGCACGGTAGACTTGCCGCATGTCCGCCGCGGACAAAGGCGAGCGTGTGGTCGCCGCCTTCGAGGCGGCGAAGGGGTTGCTCGTCCTTTTCGTCGGATTCGGCCTGTTGGCCGTCGTCGACGAGGACACGCAGCGGCTCGCCGAAGAGCTCGTCCGCACCCTGCACCTGAACCCCGCGAAGCGCCTGCCGCGGATCTTTCTCGATGCCGCGGAGCGTGCCGCCGACGTCCGCCTGTGGATGCTCGCCGCCTTGGCCTTCGGCTACTCGATGCTGCGACTCGCCGAAGCATACGGCCTCTGGTACGGCAAGCGCTGGGCGGAATGGTTCGCCGTCGCGAGCGGCGCCCTCTACGTGCCCTTCGAGGCTTATGCGCTATGGGAGCGCGCGACGTGGGTCAGGGCCGCGACGCTCAGCGCGAACGTCGCGATCGTCGCGTATGTCGGTTTGACGCTGTGGCGGCGAATGCGCGAACGCGCGCCTCCGGCGCCGCACGGGCCGGCTCCTCCCGGAGCGTCGTAGCGACGTCGACCGAAGCCGCGCGACGCCCCGATCACACGGCGGCGGCGGCGATCGCTTTCGAGGCCGGCGGCAAGCTTGCGCGCTTCGTGCATTCGGAGGCGACCGCCTCGCGAATGATCGCGGCGAGGCGCAGCGTTCCGGGGCCCGCGGCGTCGCGGTCGGCGACGATCAGGTAGAGCTCGCCGAAGCGCTCGACGCCTTCGGAGAGATGCAGCGGCTGGAGCGTCCCCGCGTCGAGCTCCGCGCGAATCAGCTCCTCGGGAAACCACGCAAACCCGTGTCCGAGCCGCGCAGCGAGGATCGACGTCGCCATGGTGCTCACCGTCCAGCGCTGCTCGACTTCCAGCGACAGCGCTCGTGCGTCGCGCTTCGTGCCGGAATCGCGAACCAGCAGGTGGCGGTACGCGCGGAGATCGCGCAGCGTGAGCTCGCGACCGAGCCTGTGCAGCGGATGGTCCGGATGCGCGACGGGGATCGCGCGAAAACGCATGAGCGGATCGCCGAGAAAGCCTGGAGGAATTCGCGGTGCGATAGCGAGATCGACCTTCCCCTGCAGCAGCGCTTCGCCGGTGCCTCCAAGCACCGATTCGATCACCTCGATTCGCGTCTGTGGACTTTCGATACCGAAGCGATTGAGGCACGAGAGCAGCAGCCACGTCGGAAACAGGATCTCGACCGCGATGGTGATCTCGGCTTCCCAGCCGGCGGACAGCGCCTTGGCGGCGCGCTCGACGCTCGCAGCCTCGTCGAGCAGCGCGCGCGCCCGGCGATAGAGGAGCTGCCCGGTAGGAGTCAGAACGGCCTTGCGACCCTCAATCGTGAACGCCTCGACGCCGAGCCGCGACTCCAGCTTGCTTATGGCGTAAGTCAGCGCCGACTGGCTTTTGTGCATCCGCTCGGCCGCTTGGGCGTAGCCGCCCGCATCGACGACAGCGGCAAGCGTGCGCCACTGCTCGAGCGTCACGTGGGGTATGTCAGCCATCTATCGAAATATTAGATCGATAATCGCCAATTATTATGCTTTTTATCTAATTAGTAAAGCATCAAATTAGAGGCCATCGACAACGGAGGCCCACGATGAAGGCACTGCTCCAACTGAACACCAGCATGTTCGCCGACGGCGGACAATCGACGCAGCTCTCCGAACGCTTCGTCGCCGCATGGCGCAAAGCGAATCCCGGCGGGAAGGTCGTCGTCCGCGACATCGGCCGCGAGCCGGTGCCGCATCTGACGGCCGAGCGCTTCGGGGCATTGCTCTCGAAGCCCGAAGAGCGGACCGCCGAGCAGCACGCGATCGTCGCGTTCTCGGATGCACTGATCGAGGAACTCCGGGCTGCCGACGTCGTCGTCATCGGGCTTCCGATGTACAACTTCGGCGTGCCATCCTCGCTCAAGGCGTATTTCGATCACGTCGCCCGCACGGGTGTCACGTTCCGCTATACGGCGCGAGGGCCGAAAGGGCTACTGACCGGCAAGCGCGTCTATGTGTTCGCGACCCGCGGCGGCGCGTATACCGGGACACCGCTCGACACGCAGACGGCCTACGTGCGCGATTTCCTGCGCTTCGTCGGCATCGACGACGTGGAGTTCGTTTACGCCGAAGGCCTCAACATGGGCGACGAGCGCAAGGCGGTCGGCTTGTCGGCCGCGCACGAGGCGATCGACCGTATCGGAGCGACGCTGCGGCCCATGCCGATCGCAGCGTGACGAACTGCCCCGATGCCGGCGTACGATGCTCGTGGAGCCGACCGGCAAGCACGCGCGGCATCCACCCGGTCGGGGCTTGATTCGCGCGTCGCGGATCCGCACATCGCGATAGCGGTCGACCCAACCCACACGGAGCAACACATGACCACCCGAACGCTCTCCAGCGTCATCGAAGCGATCCACACGTCCGACGGCGCCGGCGTCAAGCTGCGGCGCAGCCTCGGACAATCGCAGCAGGCACGCCTCGACCCGTTCCTGATGCTCGACCACTTTTCGACGGACGACCCGGACGATTACATCGCCGGATTCCCCGCGCACCCCCATCGCGGATTCGAGACGGTTACGTACATGCTCGACGGACATCTGCGCCACGAAGACCATCTCGGGCACACCGGCGATCTCAGGAGCGGCGGCGTCCAATGGATGACGGCCGGGCGCGGGATCATTCACTCCGAGATGCCGCAGCAGGAACAGGGCCGGCTGCGCGGCTTCCAGCTCTGGATCAACCTGCCTGCGCGCGAGAAGATGAAGCCCGCCGCGTATCGCGACATCCAACCCGAGGAGATCCCCGTCGTCGAGCTCGCGAACGGCGGACGCGTGAAGGTGATCGCCGGCTCGCTCGAGGTCGATGGCAAGGCGACGCCCGGACCGATTCGCGGCATCACGACCGACCCGACGTATCTCGACGTCTCGCTGCCGGCGGGCGTGCGCTTCAGCCACGCGATTCCTGCCGGCTATCACGGGTTCCTCTACGTGTTCGAGGGAAGCGTGGGTGTGGGGCCCGAAAGTGCCGTACGGCAGCTCGGCGTGCACAGGGCGGGCGTGCTGTCGGACGGCGACGAGGTCGAGGTCGTCGGCGGCCCCGAAGGCGGGCGCTTCATCCTGCTCGCAGGGCGCCCGCTGCGCGAGCCTGTCGTCCAGTACGGACCGTTCGTGATGAACACGATGCAGGAGATCGAGCGTGCGATCCGCGACTACCAGACCGGCGAGCTGACGCACGCGGCGAGCTGACCGCTACAGCCGGGCCACCAAGGCAGCGCGGTCGGTCGTGGCGCGACGCCTGCGGTCGGGAGAAACGCGCTACGCTAGGCGCCTTTCAAATCGAGCGCGAAGCGGTCGCCGCCACCATGGCAAGGAAGAAGCCGAACCCCGATCGGACGACGAGGGAGCCGCTGACGCGCCTCGCGAAGGGCCTGCCGGCCTCGTGGTACCACGACCCGGCGCGTTACGCGCGGGAGCTCGAGGTCTTCTGGCATTCGCGCTGGATCGTCGCGGCCCGCGACGAGGAGATCGCGGGGATCGGCGACTGGCGGCTCGTCCGCATCGGCACGCAGTCGATCATCCTGGTGCGCGACGAGCGGCGTGCGCTGCGCGGCTTCCACAACACCTGCACGCACCGCGGCTCGATCCTGTGCACGGAAGACGCGGGCAATTTTGCGCGCCGGCGCATCGTCTGCCCTTATCACACGTTCACCTACGGCCTCGACGGCAGCCTGATCGCGACACCGCGGCGAATGGCGACGCCCGACTTCGATCCGAAGGACTTCTCGCTGTTCGACGTCGCGGTCGACTCGTGGGGCGGCTTCGTCTTCGTCAACCTTGCCGGCCGCAAGGCGCCGCCCCTGACCGAGGCGCTCGACGGGCTGCCCGACCGCTTCACGCGCTACGGATTCGAGCGATTGCGAATCGGCAAGCGGATCGTCGCCGACATCGAAGCGAACTGGAAGCTCCTCGTCGAGAACTTCTCCGAATGCTTCCACTGTCCGCCGGTGCATCCGGAGCTCTGCCGGATCGTGACCGCCTATCGCGACGCCGGTGCGTGGGGCCTGCATCGCGACGCGCACGGGGCACCGCGGCCCGAGTCGAAGCTCGAGTTCAAGGCGGGCGCGCAGACACTGACGCTCGACGGTACGTCTCGCCTGCCGGCCTTTGCCGGCCTCGACCACGCCGAGCGGGCGACGCTCTACATCCCGGAGATGTCGGAGCCGAATCTCTTCCTCAACGTGCACCCGGACTACGTCAATGCGCACATGATGTTTCCGACCGGCCCGGAAAGTGTCCGCATCGTCTACGACTGGCTGTTCGAGCCCCAGCACCTGCCGCTCGACGGAGCCGATCTCGAACACTATGTCGCGCTCTGGGACGTGACGAATCGCCAGGACGCGCGCAATTGCGAATGGCAGCAGCAAGGGCTGCGCTCGCGCGAATTTCGTCACGGCGTTTACGTCCCGCAGGAGTTCGGCTGCGAGCGCTTCGTCCGGTGGGTCCGCGCGGGGCTCCGCGCCGCACCGCGAGGCGGCCGATGAGTGCCGCCCGACCGCCGCCGCCCGCTGCGCCGCCCGGGCAAGAGAGCGCCGCGTTCGGGTGGATCGACCGTCTGGGGCCGATGCGGCGCCTCCTGATCGCGTTCGCGATCGGCATCGTCGCCTTCGCCGTGGAGCCCGAAGCGCTCTCGCCTCACACGCGGCTCGTCACAAGCTGGGACGCCGCAGCGCTCGTCTACCTCGCGCTCGCCTGGGCGATCATCGCCTTAGCCGATGCCAAATCGACACGCTCGCATGCGCTCATCCAGGATACGAGCGTCTTCATCATCTTCCTGTTCGTGCTGGTCGCCGCGTGTGCGAGCGTCGTGGCTATCGCGCTCGTCGTGGCCGCGATCAAGGATCTCTCGTCGTGGCCGAAGGCGTGGCATCTCGCGCTGACGGTGGTCGCGCTCACCTCATCCTGGGTGCTGATCCAGACCGTCTTCGCGTTCCACTACGCACGCCGCTACTACCGCGACGAGAAGCACAGCGCCGCGCAGGAGGGCGGCCTCGCGTTTCCCGGCGGAACCGCGCCCGACTACATGGACTTCGCGTACTACTCGTTCGTCGTCGGGATGACGTCGCAGGTGTCCGACGTCCAGGTGCTGTCGCCGAAGATGCGGCGGCTGACGCTCGCGCACGGCGTCCTCGCGTTCATCTTCAATATCGCCGTGCTGGCGCTTTCCATCAATATCATCGCGAGCGCGATCTAGCCGTTCCGCCGAAAGACCACGTGCGCTACGAGCGCGAGCGCAGCATCCGGTCGAGGCTCCATTCGCCACCGCCCGCCGCCGACAGATAGAGATAGAGAAAACAGTACACCACCGCGAGCTCGCCCCGGTTCAGGATGGGCCAGAAGCCCTGCGGGGCATGCGCGATGAAGTAGGCGAACGCCGCGAACCCGGAGACGACAAACGCAACGGGACGCGTAAACAAGCCGACCAGGATCAGCAGACCGCCGAAGAGCTCGATCACGCCGGCCAGCCCAAGCAGCGACATCAACTCGACCTGCTTGCCGCTCAACAGGCCGAAGAGCTTCTGCAACCCGTGGGGTATCAGCAGAAAGCCGAGGACGATACGCAGCACGCTCAACAGCTTGGGCGCCCAGATATTTCCTGATTCGTTCATCGAGATACCGGTGGAGATTGGCCAAGGGGCGAGAATCGACCGAACGCTAGGCGGCGAGCCGCTGTCCGGTCGCCTGGTCGAAGATGTGCACGGTTGCCGGATCGACGGCGAGGGCGACTTTCTCGTCGTGCTCGACGCGCGCCCGGCCGTGCATCCGCAGGATCACCTGCGATGCGCCGACGCGGATCACGAGCTCGGTCTCCGCACCGGTCGGCTCGACGACGATCACTTCGCCCGGAACGCCGGTACCTGCGGGCGCAAGTGTCAGATGCTCGGGGCGTACACCGTACGAGACCGCCTGGCCGTCGGCGCCGGCCCCCCCGGCGAGCGGCCAGCGCACGCCGCCCTCGGCCTCGACGTACGCGCCGCCGCCCGCGCGCCGCACGATGCCGTTGACCACGTTCATCGCGGGCGAGCCGATGAACTGCGCGACGAAGAGGTTGCCCGGACGATCGTAGAGCGCGAGCGGCGTCCCGATCTGCTCGATGCGGCCGTCGTGCATCACGACGATGCGATCGGCCATCGTCATCGCCTCGACCTGGTCGTGCGTGACGTAGACGGTCGTCGTCTTGAGGCGCTGGTGCAGCGCCTTGATCTCGGCGCGCATCGCGACGCGCAGCTTCGCATCGAGGTTCGAGAGCGGCTCGTCGAACAGGAACACCTTCGGATCGCGGACGATCGCGCGCCCCATCGCGACGCGCTGGCGCTGGCCGCCCGAGAGCTCGCGCGGATAGCGCTTGAGGAACGGATCGAGATTGAGGATCTTCGAGGCCTTCTGCACGCGCTCCTCGATCACCTTCGAATCCGCCTTCCGGAGCTTCAGGCTGAATGCCATGTTGTCCGCGACCGTCATGTGTGGATAGAGCGCGTAGCTCTGGAACACCATCGCGATGTCGCGGTCCTTCGACTCGACGTCGTTCACTTCCTTGCCGTCGATCGCGATCGTGCCGGAGCTGATCTCCTCGAGGCCGGCCAGCATGCGCAGCAGCGTCGACTTGCCGCAGCCCGATGGACCGACCAGCACCATGAACTCGCCGTCGGCGATGTCGAAGCCGATGCCGTGAATCACCTTCGTGGCGCCGAAGGATTTCTCGATGTTGGAGAACGATACCGATGCCATCGTGGACTCCTTGGGCCCTAGCTCTTGACCGCGCCAGCGGTCAGCCCGCCGACCATGTAGCGCTTGAACGTGTAGTAGATCGCCGCAGGCGGGATCGCATAGATCAGCCCGGTTGTCATCAGCAGCTCCCACGGCGAATCGTCGGCGGCGAGGAAGTTGCCGAGCGCGACGCCGAGCGTCACTTCGCGATCGTTCGACAATAGCAGGAACGCGTACAGGTACTCGTTCCACGCGAGCAGCAGCGCGTAGGTCCCGACCGCGACGAGAGACGGCGTCATCAGCGGCAGATAGACGAGGCGAAAGAGCTGGAGCGGAGAGGCGCCGTCGATCTTCGCCGCTTCGTCGAGCTCGAACGGAAGCTTGTCGGACGCCTGCTTCAACACCCAGATCGCATAGGGCGTGGCGATCGTCACCATCGCGAGGATCAGCGCCCACTGGTTGTTGAGGAGCCCGTAAATACCCATGGTCTTGTACATCGGCACGGCGAGGAACGCCGCGGGGATGAAATAGGTGAAGAGCGCGAGGTTCATCGCGATGCGGCCGCCCTTGACCCGGAGCCGGCTGATCGCGAACGCCGCGCCGGTGGCGACGACGAGCGTCAGCAGTCCCGCGAGCACCGCGATGAACAGCGAGTTCCACATCTGCAGCCAGAAATTGTTCAGGTAGTGATGCTCCTGGCGGAAGACGATCTCGAAATTGCGCAGCGTCGGCGAGTCGGGCCAGAGCTGCCCGCCCATCGCCTGGTCCTTCGGCGAGATCGCGAACAGCAGCAGGTGGTAGATCGGCAGCAGCGTCCAGATCGCGAGCGGAATGCCGATCAGCAGCAGCTTCGCCTCCGTCGCGACGGCGCGCCACTTCATGGGGCGGCCTCCCGCCGGGCCGCCCCGAGGGGGGCCATTGGCGCCTCGGGGAGGCGGCGAACGCAGCGAGCTCCGGCGGGGATCACTTCGACAGGCGCTTCATCATGAAGTACACGAGCGGCAGCACCGCGGGCAGCGCGATGACGATCGCCGCCATCGACATGTCGACCTCGTCGAGGCGCAGATAGCGGATGCCCAGCGTCGCGAGCACGTGCGTGAGATCCGCGGGCCCGCCTCCGGTCAGCAGGTAGACGCTGTTGAAGTCGCCGAGCGTGAAGATCATCGACAGGATCGTGCACGTCAGGTAGAGGGTGCGCATCGCCGGCCACGTGATGTAGCGGAACTTCTGCCAGCCCGTCGCGCCGTCGACGGACGCCGCTTCGTAGTGCTCGGCCGGGATCGCGAGTCGGCCGGCGATCAGGATCAGCGTCCAGAAAGGCAGCGATTTCCAGATGTGTACGAGCATCGCCATTCCGAGAGCGATGTACGGGTCGTTGAGCCAGTTCGGTCCGTCCGCGCCGGTCAGCCTGAAGATCAGCGAGTTGACGAGCCCCCATTCGGGGTTGAGCATGAAGCGGATCGAAAGGATCGTCGGAATCGCCGGCACCGCCCACGGCAGGATGAAGATCAGCGACAGCCACTTGATCCAGGCGCGCTGGACGACGAAGAATCCCGAGAGCACCAGCGCGACCATCATCTTCAGGTTGATCGCAAGAATCAGGAACGCGAGTGTGTTGAATACCGACCGCAGGAACACGGGGTCGTCGATCAGCTTCTCGTAGCTCGCCGGATGGCGCGCGAGCCACAACCCATAGCCGACCGGGAAGACCACGAACACGAGGAACACGAGCGCATACGGCGCGAGCAGCACGAACCCCCAGCGCTGCCACGGCGACAGCCGCTTGCGAGCCGGGCCGGTCGGCCCGACCGGTCGCTCGTCGGGGATTGCGAGCGTGGCCATGGAATAACGGTGAAAACGACGCCGCGAGCGTTGCCGCGGCGTCGTTCGTGTTAACGCTATCCGGCTACTTGTTTGATGCGGACGATCATCTCGTCCACTGCTTTGTCGACCGGAATCTTGTCGTTGACGACTCGGTTCATCGCCTTCGCCCAGACATTCTCGTTGTTGAGGATCGTGAACTTGTAGTTCTTCGTGAATTCGAACGTGACCGTTCCGGCGTTGAACTGGTTGTACACGGCCTTACGATGCGGATCGCCCTGCCAGAACGGGCTCTTCGCGCCGGAGACCGTGACCGGGTACCAGCGGCCGAGCGCGCCCTCGACATAAGGCTGCAGGTTCTCGTCCTGCATCAGGAATTGCACGAACTCCTTTGCACGTCGCTTGTTCTTCGCGCCCTCGAAGATCACGCCCACCTTCACCGCGGCGCGGTAGACCATCTTGGAGCCGTCGGGCTTGTTCGGGAACCCGGCAGTTGCGATCAGCTCTTCGTAGTTCTTCTTCGCCTGCGCACGCTGCTCCGGCGACAACGTCTCGTTGTTGGCGTCGTCGAGCCACTTCGCGGCGATCGAGATCGTCGCGTTGTGCGTCATCACGGTCGTCTTGTTGTGGAACGCCACGTTGTTGTCCGGGTCTTTCCACGACGTCGACGACGGCGGCGTGCAGCCCTTCGTGTAGACGCTCGTATAGTCGCGAAGCGCGTTGACGAGTCCCTGCTTGACCTTCGGGTCGTCGACCAGGAGCTTGCCGTTGTCGTCGACCAGCTTGACGTTGTACGCGTCCGCGAACGTCAGGAACGAATAGAACGAGTCGCTCGAATCGACACCCATCGGCTGGCCGATGCCATACGTCCGCTTGCCGGTGGCTTTCCTGTGCGCGGGCTGCACCTTGTCGCACCAGAAGTCCCAGTACGCCTTCCATTGCGTGGGGATATCGGATTCCTTGAAGCCCGCCTCCGCGAGCATGTCCTTCCAGTACTGGATGTGCATCGTCTGCTGCTTCAGCGGAAACGCGTAGTACGCCTTCTTCTTGGTCTTGTCGTTGTACAGATACGTCGTCTCGATCGTGTTCTTGAGGAACTTGTCCTTCATCGGCGCCATGATGTCGGAGATGTCCTCGAGCTTGCCGTCGAACGCCCACTTGCCGGCGACCTGGAAGTCGTAGACGTCGGCGTAGGCGACGTCAGGCGGCGTGCCGGCGTCGAGCGCCGCGACGGTCTTCGGGATCATGTCCTGCACCGGGTATTGCGAGAGCTCGACCTTGACGCCCGTCTTGTCCTCGTACTTCTTGATGGTGGCGTACAGCGCGTCGTCCTCGGACTTGTAGAAACCCTTCACCCACCAGACGACGAGCTTCTCCTGCGCGAGCGCGTGCGTCGAGGCGATGAGCGCCGATGCCGCGAAGAGCGCGGCGCCCAGTTTCGAGACCAATTTCATGAGACCTCCTCCTGTCGGATCGTGCTGCACTCGTTCGGCGTCGTCGCCGCGCTTCCCCGCCTCGCCCCGGAGCGTAAGGGGGCGGGCTTGGGGTGTCAACCGCACGTGCGGCTACATCACGGCGCCCACGTACCACGGCACGAACTCGCTCTGGCCGTAGCCGTGCCGCTCGCTCTTGCTCTTCGTGCCCGACGCCGTGTCGAGCATCAGACGGAAGAGCCTCTTGGCGATCTCGTCGACGCTCGCCGTGCCGTCGGCGATCTCCCCGCAGTTCAAGTCGATGTCCTCTTCCTGCTTCGCCCACAGCGCGCTGTTCGTCGAGAGCTTGAGCGATGGCGAGGGTGCGCAGCCGTACGCGGAACCCCGTCCCGTCGTGAAAACGATCATGTTCGCGCCGCCGGCGACCTGCCCCGTCGCCGACACGGGGTCGTACCCGGGCGTATCCATGTAGACGAAGCCCTTCGCCGTCACCGGTTCGGCGTACTCGTAGACGTCGACGAGGTTCGTCGTCCCGCCCTTGGCCACGGCACCCAGCGATTTCTCGAGGATGGTCGTGAGGCCGCCCGCCTTGTTCCCCGGCGACGGGTTGTTGTTCATCTCGCCGCGCTCGCGCTGGGTGTAGTCCTCCCACCACTTGATACGCGCGATCAATTTCTCGCCGACTGCGCGCGAGACCGCGCGGCGCGTGAGCAGGTGCTCGGCGCCGTAGATCTCCGGCGTCTCCGACAGGATCGCCGTGCCGCCGTGGCGAACCAGCAGATCGACGGCGGCGCCGAGCGCCGGATTGGCGGTGATCCCCGAGTAGCCGTCGGAGCCGCCGCACTGCAGCCCGACGGTGATGTGCGAGGCGGGCACGCGCTCGCGCGTGACGCGATTCGCATGGGGGAGCATCTCGCGTACGATGCCGATGCCGTGGGCGATCGTCTTCGCGGTGCCGCCGGTGTCCTGGATGCTGAACGTGCGCAACAGCGGGCCCTCCTTCAGGTTCTGGGCGCCGAGGAGCGAGCTGATCTGGTTCGCCTCGCAACCCAGGCCGACGACGAGCACGCCCGCGAAGTTCGCGTGCCGCGCATAGCCGCCGAGCGTGCGGCGCAAGAGAGTCATGCCGTCGCCGTGGGTGTCCATCCCGCAGCCCGAGCCGTGCGTCAGCGCGACGACGCCGTCGACGTTCGCGTACTTCTCACCGCCGGCTGCGAGCGCTTCGCCGCGGAAGTGATCGGCGATGCCGCGAACGACGGTGGCCGAGCAATTGACCGTGGAGAGCAGGCCGATGTAGTTGCGCGTGGCCACGCGTCCGTCCGGCCGGACGATGCCCATGAACGTCGCCGGCGGATCGACGTAGCGCGTCGGCTTGGCGTCGACGCCGTACGCATAATCGCGCTCGAACTCGCCCATCGCGAGGTTGTGCAGGTGGACGTGCTCCCCCGGCGCGATGTCGCGCGATGCGAAGCCGATGATCTGGTTGTAGCGGCGAACGGGCGAACCGGCGCTGATCGAGCGGGTGGCGACCTTGTGGCCCGGCGGAACGAGGCCGGACACGGTCACGCGCTCCTCGGCGAGCAGCGTCCCGCCGACCAACTGCGTGCGCGCGATGACGACGTCATCGTTCGGATTCAAACGAATCGTGAGCGAAGTGCGTGTGAGCATGTCGATGCTCCTTTCGTGCCTATCGTTATCGTAGATGCAGGCGACGACGCGCAGTCCGTCGTCGGTTACGCGTAAACGACCTGGACTTTGGTGCTCTGCGTCTTGTCCTTCGCGAGCTCGAACGCCTTGACGGCGTCGCGCAGCGGGAACTGCCCGCTGATCAGCGGCCGGACGTCGACACGGCGCGTCGACAGATACGAGACCGCCCAGTCGAACTCGATCCCCCAGCGGAACGCGCCGCAAAGATCGAGCTCCTTCGCCATCAGCTCGTTGACGACGAAGGGGAGCGGCTCGTGCGGCAGCGTGCCGACCTGGACGATGCGCGCGCCCTTCTTCGCCGCGCCGACGCAAGCTTTGAGCGCGGCGAAGCTTCCCGACACTTCGAAGGCGACGTCGAATTGCGGCGAGGCGAACGCTTCGGGCTCGCGATCGGCGCGGATCACGCGATCGGCGCCGACGTCGCGCGCCTGCTCGAGGGGCCGCTCGAGGATGTCGCTCACGGTGACCTTCGCCGCGCCGCCGAGCCGCGCCGCCATCACGGCGAGACAGCCTATCGTGCCCGCGCCGGTGATCAGCACCGACTTGCCGAGGAGATCGCCGGCGCGATGGACCGCGTGCAGCGCTACCGCCAGCGGCTCGGCGAATGCAATCTCGCCGAGCGACACATCGCTCGAGACCGGGTAGCACTGCCGCTCGCCCATCACGAAATATTCCTGGAACATGCCCTGGACATGCGGGAAGAGACTGGCGCTGCCGAGGAACTTCATGTTCGTGCAAAGCTGCTCGCGACCCTCGCGGCAGTAGTCGCAACGGCCGCAGGCGTGCGAAGGGCTCACCGCGATCTTGTCGCCTTCCCTGACGCGCGTGACGCCCGCCCCGACGCGCGCGACGACGCCCGAGGCTTCGTGTCCGGGGATCAGCGGCTCGCGGATCACGAAGCTGCCGTTGCGGCCCTCGAAGTAGTAGTGGAGGTCCGAGCCGCAGATGCCGCCCGCGCCGAGGCGCACCAGCACCTCTCCGGCACCGACGGGAGGCACTTCGGCGGTCTCGATTCGCAGGTCCTCCTTCGCGTGGATCGTGCATGCCAGCATGATTTTTCGCTCCTGATGAATCCGGCGGTGGATCAGTGCAGGCTGTCCCAGCCCGTCGAGAATCGCTTGTAGGCCTGCGTGAGGTGGCGTTGCATTGCGCCGCGCGCACCGGCGGCGTCGTGCGCGGCGATCGCAGCGAGTATCGCGCGGTGCTCGGTCATCGCCGCGACCCAGAGCGACGGCGAGTCGTAGTGATGCTCGAGCTGTTTGTACAAGGGTCCCGTGCGCTCCTCCCACAGCATCTTGACGACGGCAACGAGCGCGCCGTTTCCCGTAGCCTCTGCGATCCGGATGTGGAAGAGCTGATCCCCGGCGAGCGGCTGCGTGTGCGCGTCGAACTCGCGCTGCATGAGTGCCGCGGCATCCTCGATCGCTGCGATCTGCGCCTTTTTCGCCGACTTCGCGGCGAGCGCCGCGCATTCCGCCTCGATCACGTGCCGCGCGCGCAGCAGTTCGAACGGCCCGGCCGCAGCATGGACTGCAGCGGCCTCGCTGTCGGCGCGCGCTGCCGCCGCGCGCTGTACGTAGATGCCGGAACCGATCCGCACCTCGACCAGCCCCTCGACTTCGAGCGCGATAAGCGCCTCGCGGACCGACGGCCGGGAAACGCCGAGCTGCTTTGCGAGATCCCGCTCGGGCGGCAAACGCGACCCCGGCGCGTACTCGCCGGAGCGGATGAGGCCACGGATCTGCTCGGCGATCTGGCGATAGAGCCGGCGGGGCTCGATGCTCTGGAACGGCATGGGCTGGCGGGCGGGATGCGCCTTCGTGGAAGGGGCGGCGCGCCTACGGGGAACGGGGTCGCCTACGGGGAACGGGCTCGGATCGTCGCGAAGGCGCGTGTTTGGAAGCCTAGCCTGCCACCTCGCAACTGGTCAAGTGGTATTACCAATTGGAGCCGACCTCGATGGCGCTCGGCGAGCCGCGGATCCTCGGCCAGATGAAGGACGCGGCGCGTCATGCCGAAACGGCGGGCGGGGTCGCTGCCGACGCCATCCCGGGTCAGGGCTCATCGAGTACCCACCGGCCTCAGGGCTCAGCGTTCGTCGCCGACGAGCCCCGCCGCGCGGTGGAATCCCGTGTTCGCAGCCGGGACGCCACAATAAATCGCGGCGATCAGCAGCACTTCCTTCAGCTCGGACTCGGAGAGCTCCGCGGCGAGACCGGCCTTGACGTGCATGTCGAACTCCTCCCAGCGCGCTTGCGCGATCAGCATCGCGAGCACGAGGAGCCGGCGTGTGCGGTCGTCGAGCACATTGCGCGTCCAGATCTCTCCCCATGCGTAGCGGGTGATCAGATCCTGGAACTCGGCATTGAACGGGGTCACCTGCTTGATGCGCGCGTCGACGTAGCTCGCCCCGAGGACCTCGCGGCGGCGGGCGAGGCCGACGGCGTAGCGGTCGCGCTCGGTCACGGGCGCCCCGCCCGCCAGAAATTCGAGGGCCGCGTGGGTGAACACGCCCGTGGCTTCGGGGAGCGGGATGTGGGCCGAGATCAGCTCGACGCAGCGGGCGCCGGGAATCGCCGCAGCGATTGCCGTCCCCATCTCCTTCGGCGTCGCGACGTCGCGGGCGCCGGTGATCACCAGCGTGGGCACGCGGATCGACGCCAGCTCAGGCGTGAGGTCCATGTCCCGAATCGCCGCGCAGCAGCCGATGTAGCCGCCGGGATCCGCTGCGAGAAACGCCGCGCGCGCGCTCGCAAAGCTCGCGTCTGCGAGGGCGAGGTAGCGCGGCGTGAACCAGCGCTGAAGAACGGTGTCGACGATCGCCTCGATCCCGCCGGCGCGGATCCTGGCGATCCGCTCGGCCCAGGCCGTCGCCGACATCTTCGCGGAGGTGTTCGACAGGACCAGCTTCTCGACGCGATCGCCCGCGTGAATGCCCAGCCACATTCCCACCATGCCACCGAGCGAGATACCCGCGTAGCTGAAGCGTCGCGCACCGGCGGCGTCGGCCACGGCCAGCGCGTCGCCTGCAAGATCGGCGAGCGTGTATTCGCCGGCGGGCGCCTCGGAGGCGCCGTGCCCGCGCCAGTCGAACGACAACACGCGAAACCGCTTCGTGAGCGCCGGGAGCGCGGGCACCCAGAGCGCGTGCTCGGTTCCGAGCGAGTTCCCGAGCAGGAGCGGCGGCAACGCGGGGTCGCCGTCGCTGCGCCAATAGAGACGCGCACCGTCGCGAGTGACAAGAGGCACGATTGCGGTTCCTCCCTGCGCCGATTGTCGATCATTTCCACCCGCCCCGCCATCGCGTGCGCCGGCGGGGATGCGAGCCCCGATCGGCAGCGTACAATCTCGCCGGTTCGCCGGGCCGGGAAGCGAGCCGTCGAACAGGCTAAGAGGAGCGCGGGGCAAATGAGCGGACGACTGCAGGGCAAGATCGCGCTGATCACCGCGGCCGGACAGGGGATAGGCTACGCGACCGCACTGGCGATGGCGGCCGAAGGGGCACAGGTCCACGCGACCGACGTCAATCCGAAGCTCGTGGAGAAGTTCGCCGGCGTGAGCGGCATCACGGCGAGCGTTCTCGACGTTCTCGACGATGCTGCGATCGGGAAGCTCGCGGGAGGCCTGCCGCCGCTCGACATCCTCTTCAACTGCGCAGGCTACGTCCATCACGGGACGATCCTCGAATGCGCGCCGAAAGACTGGGAGTTCAGCTTCAACCTGAACGTGCGCGCGATGTACGTGACGATCAGGGCCGCGCTGCCGAAGATGCTCGACAAGTACGCGCGGACGGGCCGCGGCTCGTCGATCGTCAACATGGCGTCGATCGCATCGAGCGTCAGAGGGCTGCCCAACCGCTTCGTGTACGGCGCTTCCAAGGCGGCCGTCATCGGCCTCACGAAGTCGATCGCCGCCGACTTCGTGACGAAGGGCATCCGCTGCAACGCGATCGGACCCGGGACCGTCGACACGCCCTCGCTCGCGGAGCGCATCAGCGCGTTCCCCGATCCCGTCGAAGCGCGCAAGATGTTTATCGCCCGCCAGCCGATGGGGCGTCTCGCGAGGGCCGAGGAGATCGCGCCTCTGGTGGTCTTCCTCGCGTCCGACGAAGCTGCGTTCGTCACCGGTAACATGTATTCGTGCGACGGCGGGATGACGATTTGAAAGCCGGACGAGTGCTTCGGATAACGACCGCTGGCTGCGTTGCTGCACCTTGCCACCGGCCGCTCTCCTCGCCTTCCATCCGGCTTTCTCGCTTTCCACTTCCAACAGAAGGAGACTGAATTGAAACTGGTACGTTACGGTCCCGCAGGCAAGGAGAAGCCCGGCCTCATCGACGCCGAGGGCAAGCTACGCGACCTCTCGCGCAAGGTGGGCGACATCGACGGCGCCGCGCTCGCGCCCGCCAGGCTGAGGGAGCTCGCGAAGCTCGACGCGAAGAAGCTGCCGCTGGTGAAGGGCCGCCCGCGCCTCGGCCCCTGTGTGGCGACCCCGTCGAAATTCGTCGCGATCGGACTCAACTATACCGATCACGCGAAGGAGACCGGCTCGCCGATTCCGGAGCACCCGGTGGTGTTCTTCAAGTCGACGACCTGCATCGTCGGACCCAACGACAACGTGATGATCCCGAAGGATTCGACGCAGCTCGACTGGGAGGTCGAGCTCGGACTGGTCATCGGCCGCACGGCGCGCCACGTTTCCGTCGCCGACGCGCTCAAGTACGTCGCGGGCTATTGCATCGTCAACGACGTCTCCGAGCGCGACTTCCAGCTCAAGAAGAGCGCGAGCCAGTGGAACAAGGGCAAGGGCTGCGACACGTTCGGCCCGATCGGGCCGTGGCTCGTCACGACCGACGAGATCCGCGACCCGCAGAATCTCGACCTGTGGCTCGATGTCAATGGCGAGCGCAGGCAGACCGGCAACACGCGCACGATGATCTTCGGCGTCGCGTCCGTGGTCGCCGACGTCTCGAAGTACATGACGCTCCTTCCCGGCGACGTGATCACGACCGGGACGCCCCCGGGCGTGGGCATGGGGATGAAGCCGCAGACGTGGCTCAAGGCAGGCGACGTGATGACGCTGGGCGTCAGCGGCCTGGGCGAGCAGAAGCAGAAGGTCGTTCCGTTCAGGGCCGGCCGCTGACGAAAGCGCTTCCCGGGCGGCTGCAGGCGCGAGCGATGGGTCCCGATACCGCGAACCGCACTGAGGTTCTCTTTCCGGAGATCGACCCCTTTGCGACGGGCCGGCTCGCCGTGGACGCCAGACACGCGCTGTACTGGGAGACGTGCGGCAATCCCGACGGCGTGCCGGTCGTCTTCCTGCACGGTGGCCCGGGCGGCGCGTCGCTGCCGCATCACCGGCGCTACTACGATCCGTCGTTCTGGCGGATCGTGCTCTTCGACCAGCGGGGCGCAGGACGCTCGACGCCGCCCGCGGACTTGACCGACAACACGACGCAGCATCTCGTCGCCGACGTCGAGCGCCTACGCGAGCATCTGCGTATCGACAAGTGGCTGCTCTTCGGCGGATCGTGGGGATCCACTCTCGCGCTCGCATACGCGCAAGCCCATCCCGAGCGCTGCCGCGGTCTCGTGCTGCGCGGAATCTTCCTCGCGCGTCCCTCGGAGCTCGACTGGTTCATGCACGGGATGCGCATCGTGTTTCCCGAGGCATGGCGCGCGTTCGTCGAATTCCTTCCGGCCAACGAGCGCGCCGACATCCTCGCGAGCTACTATCGCCGGCTCACCCATGCCGATCCTGCCGTGCACATGCCGGCAGCGCTCGCGTGGGACCGCTACGAAGGCTCGTGCTCGAAGCTCCTGCCACCCGCCGACCCGATGCCGAGCTTCGACAGCGACGCCTCCACGCTCGCGATCGCGCGGATCGAGGCGCACTACTTCGTCCATCGCGCGTTCCTCGGCGACGACCAGCTGCTCGCGAACCTGTTCCGCATCCGCCACCTGCCCTGCACGATCGTCCAGGGACGCTACGACATCATCTGTCCGCCGGTGACCGCCGACACGCTCGCGCGAGCGTGGCCCGAGGCCGAATACATCGTCGTTCCCGACGCCGGCCACTCGGTGCGCGAACCCGGAATCGCCCGCGAGCTGGTCGCGGCGGTCAAGCGGATGCAGCTGCGCGCGCGCCGCTAGCGCCTAGCGCGCAACACGCTCCGGAGGCTCCATCGCAGGCGGGTCGGGGGCGCGCACCGCCCGAATCGAGAACCGAAGCGCGACCTCGTCGCCCACCAGCGGATAGGCGAACGACATCCCGAACGCGCTGCGCGAGATGCGACCGGACACCGAGGCGCCGCAAGCGTCGCTCCCGCGCCCGCCGTCCGCTCCGCAGTCCATCCCTGCGACCTCGAAGCGCACCCGCCGCGTGGCGCCGTGCAGCGTCATCTCACCGTCGACGGCGACGAGCCGCGAGCCTTCGAAGTCGAGATGCGTCGAGCGAAAGCGGATCGACGGGTAGCGTTCCGCGTCGAACATCAGGTCGCTCTTGAGGAACGCGTCGCGCAGGTCCCAGCCGGTGTTGACAGAGCCGACGTCGACGACGAAGTCGATGCTGCCGGAGTGGCGCTCGGAATCGAGCGTGATCTGCCCCCAGGTCAAATCGAAGCGTCCCTCGTGAGTGCCGATGCCGAAGCTCGACACGGCAAATCCGACATTGGTCCGGTCGGTCGCCACGCGAAACGTCGCGGGCGCGGCCGTGGATACGCCGGACACCGCGAAGACCCCGATCGCGAGCACCACACCGCGCCAGCCGATTCTCATTGCCACACCGTCCGTTCGCCAGGATCGCCGCGCTGTTCCCGCCCGGAGATCGCGCCGCGTGCGCTATCAACAGCCGCCGCGCACCGGCTATTCCGGCATCAGGAGACGGGCGGGAGCACCATGCGCACGCGGACGACGACATCGTCGGCCACGGCAGAGGTATCCGCCCATTCTCCCTCGCCGATCTTGAACTCCAGCCGCTTCAGCGTGAACTGCCCCTCCGCGATCGAGTTGCCGCCGGCGTCCTTGCGCAAGGCAACCGGCACGACGATGTCCTTCGCCACGCCTTTGAGCGCAAGCGTGCCGGCGATCTCGTAGCGATCGCCGCCGAGCGCCCGAATCGCCGTCGACGTGAAGGTCGCGACCGGGAACTTCGCGGTGTCGAACCATGCGGCGCGCCGCGTCTCGGCCTCCGTCGCTTCGCTCGCAAGATCGATGCTCGCTAGCTCGATCTCGAGATTTGCCTTCGACCGGGCGAGATCGCTCGGCCGAAAGTCGACGTTCGCCTTCCAGCGGCGAAAACGCCCCTCGACGCTCGCGCCCATCGCCTTCGAAGCGAAGCGGATCTCGCTCTTGTCGATCAGCACACCCTCGGCCAATGCGCCGCCGGACGCGGCGAGCAGCAAGGCCGCGAGCGGCGGCACGAACGATCGGAATGGCTTCATCGCGTGGGCTCCTCGCGTCGCCCGGACAACGCAGGCAGCATTCGCACGAGCACGCGGTCGTGCTCGACGAAGTGGTGCTTCAGCGCCGCCCCGGCATGCAGAGGGACCAGCACGGCGAGCGTAAAGTTCAACGCGTGGTGCACCGATTTCAGCGCCGCCGCAAGCGCTTCGTCCTTCGCGACGAGATCGGGAAGCGCGATCAGGCCGAGGTAGATGACCTGGACGCCCGAGGCGGAGCTGAAGAGCCACCCGGAAAGCGGGATTGCGAGCATCAGCACGTAGAGCGAGAGGTGCGAGGCGCGCGCCGCGTGGCGCTGCCAAGCGGGGAGCCCTTCGGGCGGCGCCACCGGATGCGCGAAGCGCCATCCGAGGCGGGCGAGCGTCACGACGAACACCGTGATGCCGATCCACTTGTGATACGCGTAGATGCGCAGTGTCTGCGGCGCGATCGGCAGGTCGACCATCCGCATTCCGATCGTGAATCCCGTCGCGATCAGCGCGAGCGTAAGCCAATGGAGCACGATCGCAGTCCGCGTGTACGCGACATCGGTCGGTATAATCGGTCGAATTTCCGCCATGCGTGTTCCAGTGGATACGTCGGTCCTGCCGCCGCGCAGCGGGCATTCGCGGCGGCTCTCGGGTCACCGCTGGGCGTACCACGCGAACATTGGACGTTCGGCCTGCATTCCGCAACTGCCGTACGCGTGGCGCTTGGTCGTCGCTGCGGCAGCCGTCTTCGTCGCAGTCGCGATCGCCGGTCCGCGTGCGGCGCGGGCTGATGGCGCGGCCGACGCCGCCCCTTTGCCGGCGGGCGCTGAGACCGCTGCTCCGCAGTCGGCGACTTCGGCGACAGAGGCCCGGCGGCGACCCAGGATCGGCGTCGTCCTGTCGGGAGGCGGCGCCCGCGGGCTCACGCATATCGGCGTCCTCAAGGTGCTCGAGGAGCTGCACGTCCCGGTCGATTACATCTCGGCGACCAGTATGGGAGCGATCGTCGGCGGCCTCTACGCGTCCGGGGTCTCTGCAAGCGAGATGGAAAGCCTCGTGACTTCGCTCGATTGGCCAACGCTGTTCTCGGATCAGCCACCGCGGCGCGAACTCGCGGTGCGCCGCAAGCTCGAGGACGCGCTCTACACGATCCCGCTCGAGCTCGGCCTGCGCGACTTCTCGCTCAAGCTCGCGACCGGCGCGATCACCGGGCAGAACCTCGAGCTCGTCTTGCACGGGCTCACCTGGCGCGACGACGACGTCGGCAGCCTCGACAACCTGCCGATTCCGTTCCGCGCGGTGGCGACTAACCTTGTCGACGGGAGCGAGGTCGACTTCGAGCGCGGCCCGCTGTACATCGCGATGCGCGGCAGCATGTCGGTGCCCGGGATCTTCGCCCCGCTCGACCGCGACGGCAAGATGCTCGGCGACGGCGGTCTCGTGAAGAACCTGCCGGTCGACACCGTGAAGAAGATGGGCGCCGAGGTCGTGATCGCGATCAACATCGGGACGCCGCTGATGACGCGCCAGCAGCTGTCGTCGTTCGTCGGAGTCGCCGAGCAGTCGATCAACATCCTCACCGAGCAGAACGTTCGCGCGCAGAAGGCGCTGCTCTCGCTCCCGCGCGACGTGCTGATCGAGCCCGATCTCGGCGATCTCTCCACCTCCGACTTCGACAAGGGTGCCCGCTTCATCGCGCTCGGCGAGACGGCCGCGCGCGCCTCGGCTGACGCGCTCTCCCGATACGCTCTGTCGCCCGACGCCTACGCGGCGTATCGGACCGCGCTCCATCGATCGACAGCGCCCGCCGAGCCCAGGCTCGAATTCGCCGGCGTCAAAGGCACCGAGGTGACCAACCCCGAGGTCCTGCAGGCGCAGGTCGGTCTCGAACCCGGCGCCAAGATCGACTTCCCGACGGTGCAGGCCGACATCGCGACCCTTTACGGCCGCGGCGACTTCGCTCGGATCGACTACGACCTGACCGGCACGCCGCGAGAGCGCGGCGTCCAATTCGTCGTCGCCGAAAAGCCGTGGGGCCCCGACTATCTGCTCTTCGGCGTGGGATTCTCGACGGACCTGCAGGGGGAGAACACCTTCGGGCTCAGGATGCGGTACAAGCGAACCTGGCTCAACTCGCTCGGCGGCGAATGGGACAACGACGTCTCGCTCGGGACGACCAACTACTACCGCACCGAGCTCTACCAGCCAATTGATCTGGCGCAGACGGTGTTCACCGCCCCGTACGGCGGTATCGGCACGACGACCGAGAACATCTTCGCGCAGGGCGTCAAGGTCGCCGAATATCGCGTGCTCGACGAACGTGTCGGCATCGACGTCGGCTACGCGTTCGGGAGCTGGGGCAGCCTGCGCGCCGGGCCCGTGTACATCCATGAGCGAGGGGATCCGGCCGTTGCCTCGCCTCAATTCCCGGTGACGCTGGCGGACGAATGGGGGCTCGCGCTGCTCGCCCGCATCGATACGCAGGACAACGCGTTCTTTCCGCGCCGCGGCCTGCGTCTCGCGTTCTCCGGCTTCTACGGCACGCGCCAACAGCAGGACGTCGATCGCAAGGTGACACGCGGCGAGCTCGACGTGCACCAGTCGATCCCGATCGCGGAGCGCGACACGATCGACCTCGGCCTGCGCCTCGCAGCGACGAACTTCTTCGACCCGTTGATCCTCGGCAACTATCGCCTCGGGGGCTTTCTCGAGATTTCCGGTCTCCGCACCGAAGAGCTCGAAGGCTCCTACCTCGGCCGCGCGCGCGCCGTCTACCTGCACCGGGTGGGACAGCTGCCCGTGGTCGGCAGCACGTATTACCTCGGCGGATCGCTGGAGGTCGGCAACGTCTGGCAGGAGCGCAGCGCGATCTCCTTCGGCGACACGTACAAGGCGGGCAGCCTGTTCTTCGCCGCCGACACGCCGTTCGGGCCGTTCTACGTCGCTTGGGGCCACACGACGCGCGGCGACTCGACGTGGTATTTGTTGCTGGGCAGGCCGTGAGCGGTGCGGGCGAGCGCCAGCGAGCCAGGCCCGAAGGACGCGTCGCCGGGCGATTGGTCGCGGCCGGCGCTCGACCTGTCGTGGTCCAAAAGGCGCCCAAGGAGGCCGCCCATGTGTTTGCCATCATGCGCATGAGAATCGGATGAGTACCAACACCGACTGGATCGAGCGGAGCCGCCGTGCCGTCTGGCATCCGTGCACGCAGATGAAGATGCACGAAGCGCTGCCGCTCGTTCCGATCGCGCGCGGCGAGGGCGCCTGGCTCTACGACTTCGACGGCCGCCGCTATCTCGACGCCGTCAGCTCGTGGTGGGTGAACCTCTTCGGACATGCGAATCCGCGAATCCGCGCGGCGGTCGCCGAGCAGCTCTCGCGCCTCGAGCACGTGCTGCTCGCCGGCTTCACGCACGAGCCCGTCGTCGTGCTGTCCGAGCGCCTCGCCGCGCTCGCTCCAGTTGGCCTCGGTCACGCGTTCTACGGCTCCGACGGCGCATCGGCGACCGAGATCGCGCTGAAGATGGCGTTTCACCATTGGAAGAACCGCGGCCGACAGCAGAAGAAAGGCTTCCTGTCGCTCGCCGGGAGCTACCACGGCGAGACGATCGGGGCGCTCGCGGTCACCGACGTCGCGATCTTCAAGGACACTTATGCGCCGCTCGTCATGCGCAACGCGACGGTCCCTTCGCCCGACGAGCGCGGCGCCGCGCCCGGCGAATCGCCGCGCGACGTTGCTATACGCGCGGCGGCGGCCCTCGAGACGCACCTCGCCCGCAATCACGCAGGAATCGCCGCACTGATCGTCGAGCCGCTCGTGCAGGGTGCCACCGGAATGGCGATGTACGATCCGCACTACCTCGCGCTCGCGCGCGCGCTCTGCACGCGCTTCGAGGTGCTGCTGATCGCCGACGAGATCATGACGGGCTTCGGGCGCACCGGAGCGCTCTTCGCGTGCGAACAGGCGGGCATCGCGCCCGACTTCCTGTGCCTGTCGAAGGGAATCACCGGAGGCTATCTGCCGCTTTCCTGCGTGCTGACGACCGATGCGGTCTTCGAAGCGTTCTACGACGACGACGTCGCGCGCGGCTTCCTGCACTCGCACTCTTACACCGGAAACGCGCTTGCCTGCAGCGCGGCGCTCGCCGTGCTCGACATCTTTCGCGACGACGACGTGATCGTGGCGAACCGCGACCGCGCCGAGCGCTGGACGGCGCTCGCCGCACCGCTCGCCGCCCATCGCCGCGTCCGCCACTTCCGCCGCCGCGGGATGATCTGGGCGTTCGACGTCGACACCGATCGCGCCGGCTTCGCACGCTGGTGCTTCGCGGAGGCCGCCGCGCGCGAGCTGCTGCTGCGACCGATCGGCAATACCGTCTATTTCATGCCGCCCTACATCCTGAGCGACGACGAGTTCGCGCTCCTTGCTGTGCGCACCGCGGAGATCCTCGATGCGCTGTGATCGACGGGCGCGGAGGTTCGCTCGTCCAGCGCGACTCGCGCGGGTCGTCGCGCTGGCGCTGGCTCTCGCCGCGAGCGCGGGCGAGGCGGCATTGCCGCAGCCCGTCGAGCGTGCGTTTCGCGACGCGAAGATTCCGCCGAGCGCCGTCGGCATCGTCGTCCAGGAAGTCGACGGACGCCGGCCGCTTTTCGCGCAGCAGAGCGATCGGCCGTTCAACCCCGCGTCGGTGATGAAGCTCGTGACGACGTTCGCCGCGCTCGAGCTTCTCGGTCCGGACTATCGCTGGAAGACGAATGCCTATCTGGGCGGCACGCTCGACCACGGCGTGCTGCACGGCGATCTGCTGCTCAAAGGCGGCGGCGATCCGAAGATCACCGTCGAGCAATGGCAGGCGTTCATGGCGACGCTGCGTGCGCGCGGCCTCGAAACCGTCGACGGCGACCTGGTGCTCGACCGGACGTTCTTCGCGCCGATCGCGCACGACCCGGCAGCGTTCGATCGCGAGCCGCTCAAACCCTACAACGTCGGGCCCGACGCGCTGCTCGTCAACTTCAAGTCGGTGCGCTTCGGATTCGCGCCACCGCAGGACGCAGACGCGCCCGTCGTGACGATGGAGCCGCCACTTCCGAACGTCACGGTGCGCTCGCAGCCCCAGCTCTCGGATGGCGAATGCAGCGACTGGCGGGCGGACCTCCACTCCGTGTTCATCGATCAGGGCGTGCGGGCCGAGGCTGCCTTCCCCGGCCGTTACCCGGCAGCATGCGGCGAGCGCGAGCTGTGGATTGCGCTCCTCAACCATCCGGCGTACGTCCACGCGATGTTCGACGCGTACTTCCGGGCTGCAGGCGGCATCTTCTCGGGTGGCTGGCGCAGCGGCGTCGCACCGCGTGGCGCGGTGCCGTTCGCGATACTCGAGTCGCCGCCGCTCTGGGACATCGTCCGCGACGTCAACAAGCTCTCGAACAACGTGATGGCGCGCCAGATCTTCCTGACGCTCGCCACCGTCGACGCGCCGCCTCCGGCGACGACCGCCCAGGCCGCGCAGACGGTGCGCCGATGGCTCGCGAAGCGGAAGATCAAGGCGCCGGAGCTCGTGCTCGACAACGGCTCGGGGCTTTCGCGCCGCGAGCGCATTTCCGCAGGGAGCCTCGCGCAGCTTCTGATCGCCGCCGACAAGAGCAGCGTGCGCGACGAGTTCGCGAGCTCGCTCGCGGTCGCCGCGATGGACGGCACCGTGCAGCGCCGCTTTCAGAACGGCGCCGTCGCCGGCCAGGCGCTGCTCAAGACGGGGACGCTCGAGGGTGTCCGTGCGCTGGCGGGCTATGTGCTCGATCGCGATGGCCGGCGCTTCGCGGTCGCCGCGATCGTCAACGGTCCGAGCGCATCGCGCGCGCAAGGCGCGCTCGACAACCTCGTCCAATGGATCTATCGCGATGCCGCCGCGTGGGCGGCGGCGTCGCGATAGCCGGGCCGAATCCGGTCAGTCACATCCCCGGAACCGGCTTCTCGTCCTTGAACAGGAGGTAGCCGCGGATCACGCGGTAGAGCACCCAGATCGACGCGACCGCCCAGATCGCGAACGCGATCGGGATGCCGATCAGCACGATGCCGAGCACCACCAGCACGACGCCGCCGACCACGCCCCACAGCAGCGAGAACCAGAACGTGCGGATCAGCCAGCGCAGATGCGACGCAACCCAGGTCCCCTGGGCGTCGTCGCGCTTCACGTAGGCGACGATCAGCCCGGCGATCCCGACGATGCCCATCAGCGGCGCCGCGAAGGGGAAGCCGTGCGACAGTAGGGCGACGAGCGCGGCGGCGCCGAAAAGCGCGTACGCGAGAAGCCCGGCGGAAGCCGGAGGCGTCGGAACGGGTCCGGCGCCGGTGCCGGAAGTACTCGGAGCGGGAAATTCGGCCATCTGTCACCTCCCTCGGTGGTGCGCGTCGATCGACCTGCGACCCTTCCCGGGCAATGATGGTGGCGGCGCCGGGCCGCTCAACACCGGGGCGACGAAGCGCCGCCGCAGCCGCCTGTCACGCAGCTGCGTGCGATCAATAGCGACGGCCGTCCTTGTGCGCGGCGAACGTCCCGTTCTCGTCCTCGCCCCACATGAGGTCGTCGTCGGGATAGAACGCGTTGTCGCCTTCGATGCGGTTGCCGATCTCGAGATAGCTCGCCGGTGCCTTGCTCTTGTTGACGAAATGGTGCGCGTCCTTCGTGCCGGCGGGGTAGCCCGCCGCCATCCCGGCGCGCAGCACCTGGCTCCCTTCGTTAGTCACCAGCGTGACCTCGCCGGAGAGCACGTAGACGAACTCGTCGTCGAGCGTGTGCCAATGACGCAGCGCCGATTGCCCTCCGGGTCCGAGCGTCACGAGATTGACGCCGAATTTGGTGAGCCCGCAGGCATCGCCCAGGCGGCGCTTCACGCGATCGCCCATGCGGGAGCGAAAGGGTTCCGGGTATCCCGAACCGCGCTTCTCGGGCACGGCGGCGGGATCGATTACGGGAAGCTTCGGCATGACTTGTCGGGGTCTCGAGACGGGGAACGACGAGGTCGAATTATGCACCGGCCTCCCTGGTCCGTCCCCGGATGACAAACGAGCGGAGCTGCAGTCGCGCCCAATCGGATGACGACGGGCCTATAATTGACCGCGATTCCACATGTGTCCCTGGTTGGGACGCGCCCGGCAAGGAGGCTTCCCCATGACTGAGAGTACCGAAACTTCCCGCGACAGGCTCGTCGACGAGTTCGCCGCGGTTCTCGCCGAAGCGGAGGAAATGCTGAAGCGCGCGGCGACCGAGACCGGCGACAAGGCACGCGACCTCCGTTCGCAGATCGAGACGAAGCTGCTTCGCGCCAAGCTCGCAATGCAGGAGATCGAAGGCCAGGCCGTCGATCAGGCGAAGCGCGCGGCGCGGGCGACCGACGATTACGTTCACGACAATCCGTGGCAGGCGATTGGCGTTGCGGCAGCCGTCGGCCTCCTGGTCGGCCTGCTGATGGGCCGCCGCTGACCCGAACGTGGGAAGCGCGGTCCCGCCCGGTCGGCCCTCACGCGGCTTGCGCGGCGCGGTCGGGGCACTGGGCGGCGCGATTCTCGGGCTCCTGCACACGCGGCTCGAGCTCGCCGCGGTCGAGCTCGACGAGCTTCGCGGGCGGTCCATCGAGCGGCTGGTGTTCGTGCTGGTCGCGGTGCTCGCCCTTTCTTTCGCCGTGCTGGGCGCTTCGGCACTGGTCGTCGTCGCGTTCTGGGACACGAACCGGATCGCCGCACTCTCGATCGTGATCCTCGTCTACGTCGCGATCGGGCTCTTCGCGCTGTGGCGGCTTGCCGCGCGCAGCAGGACGGATCGCCCGCCGTTCGCAGAGACGATCGCGCAGTTCGAGCGCGATCGCGTCTGGCTCGCCGGCAAGGCAGGCGAAGAATGACTGCGGCGGGCGCCGGTCTCGCCGAGAAGAAGGCCTTGCTCGTCACCCGCGCCGAGCTCGATCGCGCCCGCGTCCTGCTCGCGACTCGCGAGCTGCGCGCAATCGTGGCGCCGGTTTCGAGTGCCGAGCGCGCAGCGCACTATCGTCCGGCGGCCGCCATGCTGATGGGCGTCCTCGGTCCGACGGTGGGAACGTCGCGGCTCGGCCACTGGCTGCGGTTCGCGTGGATTGCGCTCGCGGCGCTCCGGCTCCTGCGCGCGCGTCGGTAGCGATCCCAGGGTCCGGCGACGGGCCTAGAGCCCGAGCTCGCGCCACAGCGCATCGACGCGAGCCTTCACGGCAGCGTCCATCGCGATGGGCGTCCCCCACACCCGCGTCGTCTCGCCGGGCCACTTGTTCGTCGCGTCGATCCCCATCTTGCTGCCGAGCCCGGAGACGGGCGACGCGAAGTCGAGGTAGTCGATCGGCGTCGATTCGACGAGCAACGTGTCGCGCTTCGGATCGACGCGTGTCGTGATCGCCCAGATAACGTCCTTCCAGTCGCGAATGTCGACGTCGTCGTCGGTGACGACGACGAACTTCGTGTACATGAACTGCCGCAGGAAGCTCCACACGCCGAACATCACGCGCTTCGCGTGGCCGGCGTACTGCTTCCTGAGCGCCACGACGGCAATCCGGTACGAGCAGCCTTCGGGGGGCAGGTAGAAGTCCGCGATCTCCGGAAACTGCTTCTGCAGCAGCGGCACGAAGACTTCGTTCAGCGCGACGCCGAGCACCGACGGCTCGTCGGGCGGCTTGCCGGTGTAGGTCGAGTGGTAGATCGGATCCCTGCGCATCGTGACCCGTTCGATCGTGAGCACCGGGAAGCGCTCGACCTCGTTGTAGTAACCGGTGTGGTCGCCGAACGGGCCCTCCAACGCGGTCTCGTAGCCGCTCGGGTCCGCGGAATCGGGGCGCAGGAATCCCTCGAGCACGATCTCGGCGGAAGCCGGCACGTGGAGGCCGTGCGTGATGCACTTCGCGATCTCGGTGCGCGAGCCGCGCAGCAGCCCCGCGAACTGATACTCGGACAGGGTGTCCGGAACCGGCGTCACGGCGCCGAGAATCGTCGCCGGATCGGCGCCGAGCGCCACGGCTACGGGAAAGGGCTCGCCCGGCGACGCGATCGCGTGATCGCGAAAGTCCAGAGCGCCGCCGCGATGCGCGAGCCAGCGCATGATCACCTTGTTGCGCGCGATCACCTGCTGGCGGTAGATGCCGAGATTCTGTCGGGTCTTGTGCGGGCCGCGCGTGACCGTGAGTCCCCAGGTGATCAGCGGGCCGACGTCCTCGGGCCAGCATGTCTGCACCGGTAGGCGTCCGAGGTCGACCTCACTGCCTTCCCACACGATCTCCTGGCATGGCGCCCCGCGACGCTCCTTCGGCGCCATTTTCATCACCTGCATGAACACGGGCCGCGTGTTCTGCCACGCGTCCCTGAGGCCCTTTGGCGGCTCCGGCTCCTTGAGGAAGGCGAGCAGCTTCCCGATCTCTCTCAAGGCGTCGACCGACTCCTCGCCCATCCCGAGCGCGACGCGACGCGGCGTCCCGAAGAGATTCCCGAGCACGGGGATCTCGTGCCCCTTGGGCTTCTCGAAGACGAGCGCCGGACCGCCCGCCCTGAGCACGCGATCGCAGATCTCCGTCATCTCGAGGCTCGGGTCGACCTCGGTGCGGATGCGCTTCAGCTCGCCGCGGCTCTCGAGCTGCGCGAGAAAATCGCGAAGGTCGGCGTACTTCATGTCGGGCGCCTCGCGTAGGGGTCGTTCGACTTGGCGCAACAGTTTATCGTGGCTCGGACGGGCGAGCCTTGTCCGGACGCCACGTCCGCATCCCGCGATCGACGCGCTTCAGGAAATACGGCTCGAGCGGCCGCTTGGGGCTCGCCGGGTAGGCGCCCCCCGGCGCCGCCGGAGTCATCCGATTGGAGGCGCCGACGAGCGACTGAGCAGCCGCACACTCGCCGCGGTCGCGGGGAGACCGGCAACGCTCGCACTGCTCGGGGTCGCAATGGTGGCGCCGGTCCTCGGCCGTCGCCGGATGCCCGGATAGGGCGCGCCGCGCGCCTCAGAACAACCCGACGACCTTGCCGTCGTCGGTGATGTCGATCTTCGCGGCCGAGGG